>NZ_LIQT01000211.1 GCF_001418415.1 Streptomyces hirsutus | reverse complement strand
GCTGGCGCATACCGCCGGAGAGCTGGTGCGGGTACTCCTTGAGCCGCCGGGTCGGGTCGGGGATGCCGACCCGGTCCAGCAGGTGGGCGGCCTCCTTGCGGGCGGCCTCCCCCTTCATCCCGCGGTGGCGCTCCAGGATCTCGGTGACCTGCACGCCGATCGGCACGACCGGGTTGAGCGAGGACAGCGGGTCCTGGAAGATCATCGCCATCTTGCTGCCGCGCAGGTCGCGACGGGCGGACGGGCTCATGGTGAACAGGTCCGTGCCGTCGAAGTCGGCGCGGCCGCCGACCGTGACGCCCTTGTGGGGCAGCAGGCCCATCAGGGCCAGGGAGGTGACGGACTTTCCGCAGCCGGACTCGCCGACCAGGCCCACGACCTGGCCCTGGTCGACCTCGAAGGAGACGCCGTCGACCGCCCGGGACTCCTTGCGGCCGCGGCCGCCGAAGGTGACGGTCAGTTCGTCGACAGTGAGCAGAGACATGGTGGTTCAGCCCCTCAGCTTCGGGTCGAGGGCTTCCCGCATGGCCTCGCCGAGGAGGGTGAAGCCGAGGGCGGTGATGATGATGCCGACGGCGGGGTAGACCGCCATCATCGGCGCGTTGTCGAAGAAGCGCTGCGCCTGGGCGAGCATGACGCCCCACTCGGGGATCGCCGGGTCGGGGTTGCCCAGGCCCAGGTAGGACAGGGCGGCCGCCTCGATGATCGCGGTGGCCAGGGAGAGCGTGGCCTGCACGATCACCGGGCTGAGCGAGTTGGGGATGATCTGCGAGACCACGATGCGCCGCTTGCGCACACCGAGGGACTTGGCCGCGAGCACGTAGTCCGCGCCGCCCTGCGCCAGCATGGAGCCGCGCAGCAGCCGGGCGAACACCGGGATCTGGACGACACCCACGGCGATCATCACGGTGGTGAGCGATTGGCCCATGACGGCGGCGATGGACACGGCCAGCAGCAGCGAGGGCATCGCCAGCATCATGTCGATGAAGCGCATGATGACGGAGTCGATGCGCCGTCCGGTGTCGCCGCCGAGGGTGGCGGCGGCTCCGGAGAGGCCGCCGATCAGGAAGCCGATGATCAGGCCGATGAGCGTGGCGACGACGCCGACGAGCAGCGTCTGGCGGGCGCCGACCAGCATGCGGGAGAACAGGTCCCGGCCGAGGTGGTCGAGTCCGAACCAGTTCTCGCCGCGCGGTCCGACGAACTCGCCCCGGTTGGGGAAGACCTCGCCCCGCCAGGTCTGGGCAGTCGGGGCGTACGGGGTGAGGTAGGGCCCGACGATCGCGACGAGGACGAACAGGGCGATGACGGCCGCGCCGATGATCGCCATCTTGCTGCGCCGGAGACGGCGGAAGGCCTCCCGCCACAGGCTTGCGCCGGTGCTGGTCTCCTTGGTCGCGGTCAGTTCCGCGAGCCGCTGGATCTTTTCGGTCTTGGTTGCGACGCTCACGCTAGTGCACCCGCACTCTCGGGTCGATGAGGCTGTACGCCACGTCCACCAGCAGGTTGATCAGGACGTACACCATCGCGATGAACATGATGAACCCGACGAGCACGGGGTAGTCGCGGCCGTCGATCGCGGTCCGGATGAAGGAGCCGATGCCGCCGAAGTCGAACACGGACTCGGTCAGGACCGCGCCGGACAGCAGGGAGCCCGTGAGGAGGCCGACCGCGGTCACCACGGGGAGCATCGCGTTGCGCAGCACGTGCCGGCCGCGGACGACGCTCCGCTTGAGGCCCTTGGCCTCGGCGGTGCGGACGTAGTCCTCGTCCTGCACCTCGAGGACGCTGGCGCGGGTCATGCGCACGATGACCGCGAGCGGGATGGACGCCAGGGCGACGGCGGGCAGGATCAGGTGATGGAGCGCGTCCCCGGCGGCGTCCAACTCCCCGGTGAGGATGCCGTCCAGGACGGCGAAGCCGGTCACGCTCGTGGCGTCGATGCCGGTCTCCTGGCGTCCGGAGACGGGGAAGATCCCGAGCTGGACGGCGAAGACGCTCTTGAGGATCAGGGCGAGGAAGAAGACCGGGATGCAGATGCCGATGAGCGAGCCGGAGACCGCGGTGACGTCGAGCCAGCCACCGCGGTTGCGGGCGGCGAAGTAACCGAGCGGGATACCGACGGCCACGGCGAGGAGGATCGCGAGGAGGGACAGCTCCACGGTCGCGGGGAAGCGCAGGACGAACTCGTCCCACACCGGCTGTCCGGTCTGGGTGGAGGTGCCCAGGTCGAGTTCGGCGATGCGCTTGAGGAAGCGCCAGTACTGGACGTAGACGGGCTGGTCCAGCCCGAGTGCGCGGTTGATGCGAATTACTTCGGCCTCGGTGGCCTTCTCCCCCAGGATCGCTGAGGCGGGTCCGCCGGGCAGCCGGTCGAGCCACAGAAAGAGCAGTACCGACAGGCCGAGCAGCGTGGGTATGAGCTGGAGCAGTCTTCGTACGACGAGACGCAGCACCCCGCATGCCCCTTTCTTGCGTGATGTGTTCCATGAATGGCCCCGCCCGGCCGTGAGTTTCGACGGCCGGGCGGACCCTTTGTGCTTGGGCAGCTACTGCTTGCTTACTTGAAGGAGGCCTCGGAGAAGACTTCCTGCGTCAGCGGGGAGACGTTCGGCGGGTTCACGTTCTTGCCGAAGGCGATGGCCGGCGGGGAGGACGAGACCGGGACACCCGGCAGGTACTCCATGACGACCTCGTTGGCCTTCTTGTACGCGGCGATGCGCTCGTCGTGCTTGCCGAGCTTCGAGCCGGCGTTCACGGCGTCGAAGACCTTCTTGTCCTTGAAGCCCCACTGCTTGTCGTACCCGGCGAACCAGGTGCCGATGAAGTTGAAGCCGTCGTTGAAGTCACCGGTCCAGCCGAGCATGTGCAGGTCGCAGGAGCCCGCCTCGGTGGCGTCCAGGTAGTCCGGGGCCCACTTCATCGCCTTCGGCGTGACCGTGATGCCGGACTTCTCCAGGTCGTCCTTCATCAGCTCGAACAGGTCCTGCGGGGCAGGCATGTACGGGCGGGTGACCTCGGTCGGGTAGCAGAAGTCGACCTTCAGCTTCTCCTGGCCGGCCTTCTTGAGGAGCTTCTTGGCCTCGCCCGTGTCGTACGCGTACTGCTTGACGTCCTTGGAGTAGCCCTCGATCGTGTCGGGCATGAACTGGTCGGCGACCTTGCCGCCCTCGGGCAGCTGGGTCTTGACCAGGTTCTCACGGTCGATGGAGTGCGCGATGGCCTGGCGGACTTCCTTCTTCTTGAGCGCGGGGTTGGCCTCCTGGCTCATGCCCACGTAGAAGAGGTTGAAGACGCCACGGGTCGGGACGCCGTAACCCTGGTCCTCGAGGGTCTTGACGTCGGCCGGTGCGACCAGGTCGTAGCCGTCGATGTCACCGGCCTGGAGCGCCTGACGGCGCGTCTGCTCATCGGAGATCGTACGGAAGACCAGGTTCTTGATCTTCGCCTTCTCGCCCCAGTAGCCGTCGAAGCGCTCGAGGGAAACTTCCTTGTTGCCCTTGTTCCACTTCGTGATCTTGTACGGGCCGGTACCGGCGACCGTGCCGGCCTCCTGGCTGTACTTGGGGTACGTGATGGCGTCGCCCTTGGCGGACGCGTCCTGCTTCTTGTACTCCTCGATCGCCTTCGGCGAGTGGATCGCCAGGGCGTTCAGGGAGAAGCCGCCGGGGAGGTTGGCGGAGGGCTCCTTGACCTCGATGACGGCGGTGTTCTCGTCCTTCGCGGTGCAGGACTTGTAGTTCGCCTCGGGCGTTTCCTTGTCCTCGTTCTTCGCGAACCCGCCCATGATGGTCTGCCAGTAGTAGGAGACCGCACTGGACTGGTAGGTGCCCGTCCAGTTGAACCAGTGGTCGTAGTTGGCGCAGACGGCCGCGGCGTTGAAGGCCTCACCGTCGTGGAACTTCACGTTCTTGCGGAGGTCGAAGGTCCAGACGGTGCCCTCGTCGTTGCTCGACCACTTCTCGGCGAGGCCGCCGACCATTTCGCTGCCGCCGGACTCGTGCTCGATGAGAGCCTCGAACGCCTGCCGCGTCACGCGGAAGGTTTCACCGTCGCTCGCGAGGGAAGGGTCCAGGGAGCCCGGGTCACCGGCACCGGCGAAGACGAAGGTGTCCTTCTCGCCGTCGCTCTTGTTGTCACTGTCCCGTTCGCTGGAGCAGCCCGTGGCGATCAGAGCGACCGCCACCGCGGCCGTGATCGCCCGAGCGGCTCGGGACTTGGATATGCGCATATTGGGGCCACTCCGGGTCCGCTATGTGGATGCATCTTGACCGGCCGAACACTACAGATGTTCACAGCGAGTCGAGAACAGTCCGGATAGCGGTGATACCCACCTGAGATCTGAACAGTTGACATAAGGGACTCTTCAGGCGTCCCTCCGCCAGGAATTAACCATCCCGATACATTCGACTCCCCCTCCACTCCCCTCCGGGAAGCTTCGGGCGGCGTGAAGAAGGGGTGAAACCGCAGGTGACAGGCGGTCAACCGGTGATCGCTGAGCGCACATGGCTGAAAACCTGTCACGAAACCGGCACCCGACGGCAGCGCGGTCCCCCTCCGCCGGCGCTCCCGTCCACTCTGTGGACACCGTCACGCTGAGTCAGCACAGGGGGGGTGCGGCCGGTGCCCGGCCGTACCCGCTTCTCCCGTATACGGCCCGGTCAGCGCTGGTGCGCGGGCGGATAGCCGGAGCCCGCGGCGGGGGGCGCGGCGGCGCCGTGGGCCTCGCGGTCGTAGAACGGGCGGGCATGGGCGCGCAGCCACATCGCGACCGGGTCGTGCTCGTCGGACATCGCGACGGTCGACACCGGGAGCCCGTCCGGGATCGCGCCGAGGGACTGCTGCATCATCGCGCGCACCGCGTCCACGGCCGGCGGCGAGGTGTCGTACACGTCCAGGCCGATGGCGAGGTACGGGGCGCCCAGCGACGGCTGCACCCAGGTACGGCGCAGCGAGCGGACGGCGGGGGTGCGGTGCGCGTTCTGCGCGAGCAGGGCGTAGAACTGCGGGATCTCGATGGCGGGTTCGGACAGCCGCAGGGGGCCGGCGGGCTGGCGGTCGAGGCCGGTGGCGAGCCTGCGCAGATCGAGCCAGGGGATGCCGAGGCCGCCGCCGGGGGCGTGCGGATTGAGCCAGAGTCCGTAGCGGTCGGGGTAGAGGGCGCGGGCGGCCTCGAGGCCGTCGACGACCTCGTAGGACCGGTTCCAGCCACTGGCGGACAGCTCCTGGGCGGAGGTCACGCAGGGCGCGTAGCCGAAGCCGTCGACCTCCATGTTCCCGTACTGGGCGTCCGGGGAGCCCGCCTGGCCCTGCCACAACAGCATCCAGACATGGCCGGAGGAGGGGGTCGCGAGCGCGCGCAGCAACGCCTCGTAGGCGTCGTAACGCCCCGGTGTCACCTGGCGCAGCATGTGCTCGACCTGCCCGGCCGCCGCGGTGCCTGCGCTCACTTTGTATCGCCCCTCCGTACCACCCGTACAACGCCCTCGCTCGAGCCAATGAACCTAGCTTAAGCGCCTCTCGGCCCCGGGGAGCTCTGCCGGTGCGCGGCCGTCCTCCGGCGGCGCCGCGGCCCCCTCAGCGCGTCCACTGGTAGAAGGGGCGGACGCGGTCGCGCATCCACTGGCCGACCGGATCCTGGGCCACGTCCAGGAGGACCAGGTTGACGGGCCACTTCACCGGTTCGCGGCCCAGCGCGCGGCCCACCGCGTCCATCGGCGCGGCCCTCAGGTCGCCCTCCGTACGGGTCAGTTCGGCGGGGGACAGTTCGACGCCGACGAACAGCACCGGTTCGGCCGTCTCGATCTCGGCGAGGCAGCGGCGGGCGGTGGAGACGATACCGAGGGCCTCGAACTCCGCGGAGGCGGCGGCGAGGAAGTCCACCGGGTCGTCCTGCCAGTCGGGTTCGAACAGCTTGACCCGGCCTCCGCTCGCGGGTCCGTCCAGCGGTCCGCGTCCGGCACGGCACAGGGTGGCGACGGCGGGCGGCGGCAACGGGATGCCGACCACTCCCCCGGGGTTCACGGCGATCCCGGCCTGCGGCGGCAGACCGCGCGCGAACTCCACCGCGGGCGCGACGGTGAACGACATGTGGGACCCGACGACCTGACGGAACTGTTCCTCGGAGCTGAAGACCGGGACGTACGCCTGGCCCTCGATCTCCATCGTGGGCAGGTCCAGCGGGCCGCTGTCCGGTCCGCCGCCGTTGGGCAGCGGTACCCACAGGTGGCTCCGGCCCAGTACCTCGATGATCCGGCCGTCGCCCGAGGGGACGCCCAGGGAGGCGGAGAGCACCTCCTCCAGCTCGTTGCCGGGCCATCCGCCGTGCGGATGGGGGTGAGTCTGTGCCGGGAAGCCCGCCGGGAAGTCCATCTGCCTACCGCCTGCCTGGAACCACTGCTGTGGCTGAAAGGCTAACCGCTGCCGCGTCCGGCGGTGGGCCCGTCCGGGCGGCCGTCAGTCCGTGAAGTCGATGCGGTGCAGCGCGTTCGCCGCGTCGCGGTCGGCCAGGACGGCCGAGCCGCAGCCCGCGGGCAGGTCGCCGCGCACCACGGACGTCAGCAGCCGGTCGATGGCGGCGCGGTGGCGTCGGAAGGCGTACCGGGAGACCCCGCGGCCGCGCTCGCGCTGGCCGTCCAGGGCCTGCTCCGGGGGGACGTCGAGCAGCAGCAGATGCAGGTCCGCGCCCCGGCGGCGGGCCTCCCGGGCCAGCCAGCGGCGCACCCAGGCCTGTGTGCCGCAGTCGTGGACGACGACTCCCTCGCCGGTGCGCAGGGCGCGCCGCAGTCCGGCGTAGTGGGCGAGACGGACCAGGGGCCGGTACACCGCGTACGGCAGGAGGCGCGGCATGCTGCGGTCCCAGCGGTCTCGGGTGTCCTGCGAGTCGACGGGGGTGCCGCGCGCCGCGCGCCGCATGAGGGTGGACTTGCCGCTGCCGGGCAGTCCGGTGACCACGACGAGGTCGCGGGGGCCGAAGAGCAGGGTGTGCGGGCTGCGGCCGGCGCGCTCGCGCAGGTCGCGGACGACGGGCGCGGGCAGGGTGCCGCACGCCTCCCGGGCCGAGGGGGCCTGCCGCTCGGGCAGCGTGACGCCCGTGGTGGTGGCGTACGCCGTGGCCTTGTTCACCGTGTGTGTCCTCCCCTGGGGGCTGCCCGGCCCTGTGCCCAGGTACCGGAATCCCTCCCCGCCGAGTGTAAAGAGACGGTAACGCCGGGGCCTCCGGTTTCCGTCCCTTTCCCGACACAGGCCTGTCACAGCCGTGCGTGAACACCCGAATACCCTGCGCTCCTCCCAGAAGGGTCCCCCTGCCGCGGCCCCGCGATGCGTGCAATGATGAGCGCGCCAACTGCATACCGGCCGTTTGAATCCGCGCGGGAGAGTCCCCGGCACCGTTGCCGCCGGGGCGCCGAAGGAGCAAGTCCCTCCCTTGAATCTCTCAGGCACCGTTACCGCGTGGGCGAGGCACATCTGAAAAGCGGGCCCCGTGCGAGTCGCCGGTGGCTCCACCCAAGGTGCAAGCCGTGGTCGTCCCCTGCGCGGACGGTCATGGCGAACCTCTCAGGTTCCGATGACAGATGGGGAGGAAAGACCTCGCCTGTCCTGCCTTGGGAGACCGACCGATGAGCAGTACCGAACTCCGCCGGACCGCGCTCGACGCCCTGCATCGTTCGCTCGGTGCCACGATGACCGATTTCGCCGGCTGGGACATGCCCCTGCGCTACGGCTCCGAACGCGACGAGCACAACGCCGTGCGGACGGGGGCCGGTCTCTTCGACCTCTCCCACATGGGCGAGATCACCGTCACCGGCCCGCAGGCGTCCCGGTTCCTCGATCACGCGCTGGTCGGCAACATCGGGACCGTCAAGCCCGGTCGCGCCCGCTACACCATGATCTGCCGCGAGGACGGCGGCATCCTGGACGACCTGATCGTCTACCGGCTCGACGACACCGAGGCCGGGTCCCCCCGCTACCTGGTCGTCGCGAACGCCTCCAACGCCCAGGTGGTGCTGGACGCGCTCGTGGAGCGGTCGGCCGGCTTCGACACCGAGGTCCGTGACGACCGCGACGCGTACGCGCTGCTCGCGGTGCAGGGCCCCGAGTCCCCCGGCATCCTGCAGTCCCTCACCGACACCGATCTCGAGGGCATGAAGTACTACGCCGGGCAGCCCGGCACGGTCGCGGGCGTCCCCGCCCTCATCGCCCGTACCGGCTACACCGGCGAGGACGGCTTCGAGCTGTTCGTGAAGCCGGAGCACGCGGTGGAGCTGTGGCAGGCGTTGACCGGGGCGGGCGAGGGCGTCGGCCTGATCCCGTGCGGGCTGTCCTGCCGGGACACGCTGCGTCTGGAGGCCGGCATGCCGCTGTACGGCCATGAGCTGAGCGCCTCCCTGACCCCGTTCGACGCCGGGTTCGGCCGGGTGGTGAAGTTCGAGAAGGAGGGCGACTTCGTGGGCCGCGCCGCCCTGGCCGAGGCCGCCGCCCGCGCCGAGCGGACCCCGCCCCGCACCCTGGTCGGCCTGGTCGCCGAGGGCCGCCGGGTCCCGCGCGCCGGGTACGCGGTGGTCGCCGGCGGCGAGGTGATCGGCGAGGTCACCTCCGGCGCGCCCTCCCCGACGCTGGGCCGGCCGATCGCGATGGCGTACGTCGACGTGGCGCACGCGGTGCCGGGCACGGCGGGTGTCGGTGTGGACATCCGCGGCAGCCACGAGCCGTACGAGGTCGTGGCGCTGCCGTTCTACAAGCGGCAGAAGTAGCACCGCCGCAGGACCGCTTCGGGACGGCTTTCCAGGCCCTCGCGCGTCGGCGCAAGGGTCTCCGGGGCCTCACACCTCACACGGGTGAGCAGGGCAGGTCGTACCCGCTCACGCGTACGTCCCGTACTTCCCGTAGTTTCCGAATCATCAGCAATTCCACCGCGTACAGGAGAGTCCAGGCCATGAGCAACCCCCAGCAGCTGCGTTACAGCAAGGAGCACGAGTGGCTGTCGGCCGCCGAGGACGGCGTGTCGGCCATCGGCATCACCGAGCACGCGGCCAACGCGCTCGGCGACGTCGTGTTCGTCCAGCTCCCCGAGCTCGGTGACACCGTGACCGCGGGCGAGACCTGCGGCGAACTGGAGTCGACCAAGTCGGTCAGCGACCTGTACTGCCCGGTCACCGGCGAGGTCACCGAGGTCAACGAGGACGTGGTGAACGACCCCTCGCTGGTGAACTCGGCCCCCTTCGAGGGCGGCTGGCTGTTCAAGGTGCGGGTCACCGACGAGCCGGCCGACCTGCTCTCCGCCGCCGAGTACGACGCCTTCATCCAGGGCTGAGGAGGCCGTAGTCCCATGTCGCTTCTGAACACCCCGCTGCACGAACTCGACCCGGACGTCGCCGCGGCGGTCGACGCCGAGCTGCACCGCCAGCAGTCCACCCTCGAGATGATCGCCTCGGAGAACTTCGCCCCGGTCGCGGTCATGGAGGCCCAGGGCACGGTCCTCACCAACAAGTACGCCGAGGGCTACCCCGGCCGCCGCTACTACGGCGGCTGCGAGCACGTCGACGTGATCGAGCAGATCGCCATCGACCGGGTCAAGGAGCTGTTCGGCGCCGAGCACGCCAACGTGCAGCCGCACTCGGGCGCGCAGGCCAACGCCGCCGCGATGTTCGCGCTGCTCAAGCCCGGTGACACGATCATGGGCCTGAACCTCGCGCACGGCGGGCACCTGACCCACGGCATGAAGATCAACTTCTCGGGCAAGCTCTACGACGTGGTCGCCTACCACGTCGGCGACGACGGCCGGGTCGACATGGCCGAGGTCGAGCGGCTGGCCAAGGAGAGCAGGCCGAAGCTGATCGTCGCCGGCTGGTCGGCGTACCCGCGGCAGCTGGACTTCGCCGAGTTCCGCCGGATCGCGGACGAGGTCGGCGCGTACCTGATGGTCGACATGGCGCACTTCGCCGGTCTGGTCGCGGCGGGCCTGCACCCGAACCCGGTCCCGCACGCCCACGTCGTCACCACGACCACGCACAAGACCCTCGGCGGTCCGCGCGGTGGGGTGATCCTCTCCACGGCCGAGCTGGCCAAGAAGATCAACTCCGCGGTCTTCCCCGGCCAGCAGGGCGGCCCGCTGGAGCATGTGGTCGCGGCCAAGGCGGTGGCCTTCAAGGTCGCCGCGTCCGAGGAGTTCAAGGACCGCCAGCGCCGCACCCTGGAGGGCTCCCGCATCCTGGCCGAGCGCCTGATGAAGGACGACGTCAAGGCGGTGGGCGTGGACGTGCTCTCCGGCGGCACGGACGTGCACCTGGTCCTGGTCGACCTGCGCGACTCCGAGCTGGACGGGCAGCAGGCCGAGGACCGTCTCCACGAGGTCGGCATCACCGTCAACCGCAATGCGATCCCGAACGACCCGCGCCCTCCGATGGTCACCTCGGGTCTGCGGATCGGGACGCCCGCCCTGGCCACCCGCGGTTTCGACGCCGAGGACTTCACCGAGGTGGCGGACGTGATCGCCGAGGCGCTGAAGGCGCCCTCCCCCTTCGGGGCCGCCGACGCCGAGGCGCTCCGGGCACGGGTGACGGCTCTCGCGGAGAAGCATCCGCTGTACCCCGGTCTGAAGTAGTTTCGTACGCTTTGATGCGTACGACCGTCCGGGGCATCGCGCACACTGGGGCAGTGGGCGCGATGCCCCGCGTCGTGCACCCCCTGTGAACACCGTTCCGTTCCCCGCATCCGTATCACCGCGAACCACCCCCCGGCGGACAGCGGCGTCCGCCGAACCCCTAGGAGTCCTTCCGTGGCCCTCTCGGTCTTCGACCTGTTCTCGATCGGCATCGGGCCGTCCAGCTCGCACACGGTCGGCCCGATGCGGGCCGCCCGCATGTTCGCCCGGCGGCTGCACCACGAGGAGCTGCTGGACCCGGTCGCCTCGGTCCGCGCGGAGCTGTACGGCTCGCTCGGCGCCACCGGCCACGGGCACGGCACGCCCAAGGCGGTGCTGCTCGGTCTGGAGGGCGCCTCGCCCCGCACGGTGGACGTGGAGACGGCCGATGAACGGGTGGAGAAGATCAAGGACTCGGGCCGTCTGAGGCTGCTCGACACGCACGAGATCGCGTTCTCCTTCGACGACGACCTGGTGCTGCACCGCCGCAAGGCGCTTCCGTACCACGCGAACGGCATGACCCTGTGGGCGTACGACGCGTCCGGCGCCGAGGTGCTGAAGAAGACGTACTACTCGGTGGGCGGCGGCTTCGTCGTCGACGAGGAGGCGGTGGGCGCGGACCGCATCAAGCTCAACGACACGGTCCTGAAGTACCCGTTCCGCACGGGCGACGAGTTGCTGCGCCTGACCCGGGAGACGGGTCTGTCCATCTCCGCGCTGATGCTGGAGAACGAGCGCGCCTGGCGGACCGAGGAGGAGATCCGCGAGGGCCTGCTGGAGATATGGCGGGTGATGCAGGCGTGCGTGGCGCGCGGCATGTCCCGCGAGGGCATCCTGCCGGGCGGCCTGAAGGTGCGCCGGCGTTCCGCGAACACGGCGCGCAAGCTGCGTGCGGAGGGCGACGCGAAGGCCCTCGCCATGGAGTGGATCACGCTCTACGCGATGGCCGTGAACGAGGAGAACGCCGGAGGCGGCCGGGTCGTCACCGCCCCGACCAACGGCGCGGCCGGCATCATCCCCGCCGTCCTGCACTACTACATGAACTTCGTCCCCGGTGCCGACGAGGACGGTGTGGTCCGCTTCCTGCTGGCGGCCGGTGCGATCGGCATGCTGTTCAAGGAGAACGCGTCCATCTCCGGCGCCGAGGTCGGCTGCCAGGGCGAGGTCGGCTCCGCCTGCTCGATGGCGGCGGGCGCCCTCGCCGAGGTGATGGGCGGTTCCCCGGAACAGGTCGAGAACGCCGCCGAGATCGGCATGGAGCACAACCTCGGCCTGACCTGCGACCCGGTCGGCGGTCTGGTCCAGATCCCGTGCATCGAGCGCAACGGCATGGCCGCGGTGAAGGCGGTCACCGCCGCGCGGATGGCGATGCGCGGCGACGGCTCGCACAAGGTGTCCCTGGACAAGGTCATCAAGACCATGAAGGAAACCGGCGCCGACATGTCCGTCAAGTACAAGGAGACCGCGCGGGGCGGGCTGGCGGTGAACATCATCGAGTGCTGAGGTTGTAGGCCCTGGCCAGCGCGTTTGCTTTTTTCAGCGCCGCCGGGGCCTTCCCTGCCTGCTCGGCGGAAAGTCCCTCGGCTCTCTCTGGGACAGGCGTGAAAGTCCCTGGAGCGATCGCCCGAGACGGGCCTCCGACCTGGAGCTTCGTGGCATTCACCGCACGCCGGACCACTACTTTTCGAGCGGCGTCGAACGGCAGGATCACCCCAGCGCAATAACAAGAAACTTGTTAAAGTCGTGGCATGACTGCCTCCCCGGCCCCCGGTGAAGGTCCAATCCGCCCGGTCTCCGTTTCCCTCCACGAGGGCACTATCGCAGCCCTCAAGGCACGTACCGGCAAGCGCGGTATGTCCGCCTACGTCGAGACCCTCATCCAGCGCCAGCTGGAGCGCGACCGGCTGCGTGAACTCATCGAAGACGCCGAAGCCGAACATGGACCCGTGAATCAGGCAGCGGTCGAAGCCAAACGAGCCCTCCTTCGCGGTGACACGGTCGGCTCGGCGGACGCGGCGTGAGCGGCACCCTCGTCCTGGACTGTGAGGGCCTGTCCAAACTCGTCAGACGCACACCGGAGCTCACCGAGTGGCTTTCCGCCGCAGAGGCCGAAGACATCCGAGTCGTCACCAGCTCCGTCACCCTCGTCGAAGCACGCGACCCGAAGACTCATCAGGCCCGATTCGACTACACCGTCTCCCGCATCAACGTCATACCACCCGATGAAATCATCGCCCGCCGCGCCAGCAAGCTCCTCGCTTCAGCCGGCTTCCACGGCCACAAATACGCTCTCGACGCGATCGTAGCCGCCACCGCGATGGCTTCTCCCTCCCCCGTGACCATCCTGACGTCAGATCCCGAGGACCTCCTGATGCTGTGTGGCACTGGCGTCCGTGTGATCAAAATTTGACGCAGTGCGATGCCGAGCCTGCCGCGGCTTCCGGCTCCCTGCTGATCGACGCAGCTCTGTCCCTTCATCTGGGCGCCCGCTGTCGGTGCACTGAAGTACGCCGTCTTTCCGCACAGCCCGGACCACCGGTAGCACCGGAGGCGGGTGCCCCAGGTGTCGGGCTGTCCGAAGACGAACTCACCTCCGTGCCGGGGCGGGCGGCCCAGGGTGTGCGGCTGCCGGGGCGGGACGGCTTTGCGCAGGACGCGGTCCGAGCGCATCCGGGCCAGCACCTGCACGGGCAGGTCCCTCAGGAGGAAGCCGAGGCGGGGTGCGTCGTATCCGGCGTCCGCGACGATAAGGATGTCCGGGTCGCCTGCCTGCCACTGTCCTGCGGCGATCAGACGCTGGCGCAGGTCGCGCAGTTGCCGGGCGGTGACGGTGGCGGTGTCGTCCCCCGGCGCCAGACGCAGTACGTCCAGCGGCGCGGTCCACGAGCTGCGGCCGGGCTCGAGCGCGCAGACGATGGAGTACGGCCAGCCGGGGACGGGGATGTGCTGGTCCTTGCCGCGTCCGTAGGTGTGGCACAGGATCCGCTGCGGTGAGGTGTGGGCGTCGGGCCGCAGCCAGCAGGTGACATCGACGGCCAGGACCAGCCGGCCGTCAACGGCCCGCGGCAGCGGCACTTGGGCCAGTGCCCGCCGCAGCTGGCGGACATCGATGCCTCCGCGGGCCACGGCGGCGTAGAGCCCGCCATGGCCGCGGCGGTGTTCGCCCACCAGCGACAGTTCGGCCAGCGACCTCACCGGCCCGTCGCCGCACAGGACAGCATCGGCCAGCTCGAACAACGCGTCCGAACGAGCGGTCAGGCAGGAGTAGAACTCGCCCCGGAAGCATGACAGTTCCGCCAACGGTTCCTGCCGGGGATCATGATGCAGCAGACTCATTTTTACGGCCTTCGTGCTGAACGTGTGTGTTCCTTGGTCGGAGCACATGTTCAGCACGAAGGCCGCTTCGGTGTACGCCGGTTACCGAACCGAGTGATCAAGTTCGACGCACCATTCGACGTCGGACGTTAAAGATCAAGCTAAAGGATGTCCCTGAAAACTCCCTGGCCATGCCGCAAGTCAGGCTTGTCAAGCCAAATACGCAGGTCACACCCACGCTCACAAGCGTCCAGCATGTCCGTCAAGTACAAGGAGACCGCGCGGGGCGGACCGGCGGTCGACATCATCGAGTGCTGAGGGGACGGGGCGCGGCGGACGGCGTATGTTGGCCTGGCTGGTCGGGTTCCGTTCCGGGCATGGGGTCCGGGCCTGGGCTCCGGTGTTCTGTTGGGGGTTGGAAACCATGGTTGCTGGTCGTGTGGTGCGGTTCGACGCCGTACGGGGTTACGGGTTCATCGCTCCGGAGCACGGCGGGGAGGACGTCTTCCTCCACGTCAACGACGTGCGGATTCCGGAGCATCAGCTGCGTCCCGGGGTCACCGTGGAGTTCGAGATCGAGGAGGGCGACCGGGGGCTGAAGGCCTCGGGCGTGCGGCTGGCCCAGGGGGCCGGCCCGGTGTCCTCCGCCGGGGCGGGCAGGCATCCGGACGGCGAGGACCCGCTGTGCGACGTGCTCACCGCCGAGGAGTACCTCCAGGAGGTCACGGAGGTCCTGCTGTCCGCCGCGCCGACGCTGACCGGCGAGCAGATCCTCCAGGCGCGCCGCGGGCTGCTGCAGTTCGGCAAGACCCACGGCTGGTGCGACGGGTGAGCCGGGCACGGTGAGCCGGGCCCCGGCGCGGTCGGGCTCCGGCGCGGTCGGGCTCCGGCGCGGTCGGGCTCCGGCGCGGTCGGGCTCCGGCGCGGTCGGGTCAGTACCCGGATGCGAGTCCCAGGTCCCGCCGGAGCCGAGCCGCCGGGGTGCGGCGTACGGTCTCGTACCGGCGCAGCGCCTCCGCGCCCCGGCCGGCGGCGCACAGCGCCCGCAGCAGGATCACCCATGAGGTCTCGCGCAGGGGATCGCGACCGACCAGCCCGTCGGCGGCGACCACCGCCTGCGGCGGCCGGCCCTCCCCGATGAGCATCCGGGTCCGCACCTCCTGTACTGCAACCGGGACTTCCGGCTGAACGTCGACACGACGTCCTACGCGGGCGACGGACTGTGGATCGCCGACCACGTCACCGCGGGCGAGCCCCGCATCAAGGCGAAGTGGCGCTTCCACCAGCACACCGACGATCCCGTGGACACCGGCCTCGCAGCCTTCCCCGACCGCGCCGCCCTCGAGGAGTGGGCGGGCGGCGCCTGAGGGCAACCGCCCACGGGGACGGGGGCCGGGTGGCAGGACCGTTCAGCGGTCGGTGACGCGCATTTCGAACCAGGTCGTCTTGCCCCGGGGCAGGAGGTCGACGCCCCAGCGGTCGGCGAGGGTGTCGACGAGGAAGAGACCGCGCCCGCTGATGTCCAGTTCCTGGACCGGCATGAGGCAGGGCAGGCTGCGGGACGGGTCGCGGACCTCCACGCGGATCCAGCGGGGGCGGCGGCGCAGCCGGAGACCGAAGACGCGGGCCCCGGTGTGGCGCACCGCGTTGCCGACGAGCTCGGAGACGAGGAGGACGGCGTCCTCGGTGTTCGCCGGCCCCAGGCCCCAGTGGCGCAGGATCACGACCTGGGTGAGCCGGCGGGCGGTGGCCGCGGACTCCGGGCGGGACGGCAGCGGGACCTCGGCCTGCGACGGATCGCCGAACAACTCCAGCGCCTTCTGAGCGTGTTCGTCCTCGACCGTCGGCGACCAGCGCGACGCGGTCGCACGTCCGTCTCCCCGCGGCTGTTCCCTGCCATCCAGCCCCGCCATGCCCCCATCATGGACGTCCGACGGGACGCCCGGGGCCGTTCTGTCGGAATGCGCCCCCCGTACGCCCTCGCCGCAGGACAGGCCACTGGCATATGCCTCTGACGCTTCGGGGGTACCGGCGGCCCGTGCGGCCTGCGGGAACGGTTCGCTGCGCGGCAATCGACGGGCTCCCTCGACACGACAGGCTTAAGGGTGCGTTAAGGCTCCCATAAACCGCCCTATCGAGGGACCCGGATCAGACATCGCGTCAATTGCAAGCCCTCGGAGGGAGATTCAGAGGAACTTCGCCTTGCCGGGGCCGTCCTCCACGAAGCTGCGCATCCCCCGCTCACGGTCCTCGGTGGCGAACAGGCCCGCGAACCAGTTGCGCTCGACGGCGAGGCCGGTGTCGATGTCGGTCTCCAGACCGGTGTCGACCGCCTCCTTGGCCGCGCGCAGGGCGATCGCAGGACCCTTGGCGAGCTTCGCGGCCCACGCGTGCGCCTGCTCGTAGACCTCGGCGGCGGGCACCACACGGTCTACCAGACCCAGCGCCAGCGCCTCGTCGGCCTTCACCTGACGGCCCGTGAAGATGAGGTCCTTCGCCTTGGACGGGCCGATGAGGCGGGCCAGGCGCTGGGTGCCGCCGGCCCCCGGGATCAGGCCGAGCAGGATCTCGGGCTGGCCCAGCTTGGCGTTCTCCCCGGCGATGCGGAAGTCCGCGCAGAGCGCGAGCTCGCAGCCGCCGCCGAGCGCGTAGCCGGTCACCGCCGCCACCACCGGTTTGGGGATGCGGGCCACCGCCGTGAAGGAGTCCTGCAGGGCGCGGGCGCGCAGGACCATCGCGGTGTGGTCCATGGCCTGCATCTCCTTGATGTCCGCGCCCGCCGCGAACACCTTCTCGCCGCCGAAGATCACCACGGCGCGCACGTCCTCGCGGCGCGTGATCTCCTCGGCGAGTTCCTTCAGCCGGTCCTGCGTGGCGACGTCCAGCGCGTTCATGGGCGGGCGGTCCAGGCGCAGCGTGCCGACGCCCTCGGCGACTTCGAGATGTACGGTCATGACAGCAGGTTAACGGCGACTAACGGCAACCGGGCCGGTGCGGTCGATCACATCCGGCCGGGGGCACGGGGGTCGCCCCCCCCGGACGGACACAGCACGGCGACTAACGGCAAGCGGGCCGGTGCGGTCGATCACATCCGGCCGGGAGTACGGGGTCGCCCCCGGACAGAGACGGCAAGGCGACCGACGCCGGCGGCCCCGGTGCCGTACCTCGCACCGGGGCCGCGTACGTCGTGCGGAAGGCCGCGCGATCAGGCCTTCCACTTCTCCCAGGACATGTTCCAGCCGTTGAGGCCGTTGTCCGGGGCGATGGTGGCGTCGTTGGAGTTCTTCACGACGACCACGTCGCCGATCATGGAGTTCTCGAAGAACCAGGAACCCGGCGCCTTCTTGTCCCAGCCGCCACGGGTGTCGCGCAGGCCGATGCAGCCGTGGCTGGCGTTGTAGTTGCCGAAGGCGCCGCCGCCCCAGTAGTTGCCGTGGATGAAGGTGCCCGACGTGCTCAGGCGCATGGCGTGCGGGACGTCCTTGATGTCGTACTCGCCGCCGAACCCGACCGTCTCGCCGTTCATCCGGGTGACCGCGAGCCGCTCGCTGATGACCATCCGGCCGTTCCACGTCTCGGTGCCGGGGGCGCCGGCGGTGATCGGGATCGTCTTGATGACCTTGCCGTCCCGCTCGACCTTCATGGTGTGCTTCTTGGCGTCGACGACGGAGACCTGGCTGCGGCCGATGGTGAAGGAGACGGTCTTGGCCTGCTCGCCGTAGACGCCGGGGCGGCCCTCGACGCCGTCGAGGTTGAGGTCGACGGTGACCTTGGTGCCGGGCTTCCAGTACTTCTCGGGGCGGAAGTCGAGGCGGTCGTTGCCGAACCAGTGCCCCTCGACCTCGACGGCCGGCTCGGTCGTGATGCGGATGGCCTTCTCGACGTCCTCGGGGTGGGTGATGCCCCGGGTGAAGCGGAGCGAGAACGGCATTCCGACGCCGACCTTGGAGCCGTCCTCGGGGGTGAAGGTGCCGACGAAGGTGTTCTTCGGGGTCAGCGTGGTGAAGCTGGAGTCCTCGGCGGCGGTGCGGCCGGCGGAGTCCTTGGCGACCGCGTGCACGGTGTACTTGGTGGAGGCGGCCAGGTGGGTCGACGGCGTCCAGTGGGCGCCGTCGCCGGATATCTCCCCGTCGATCCTCTCGCCGTCCGGGTCCTTGACGACGACCTCGGTCAGCTTGCCCTTGGCCGCGTCGACCTTGAGCGCACCGCTGGTCTTCACGGACTCGGCGCCGTCCTCGGGCGCTATGCCGATGACCGCCTCGGACTGCTTGCTCCGTGCCGCGGTGGCGTCCTTGGCCTTGCCGTCGTCCGAGCCGGACCCGGAATCCGGGCCGGTCCCCCCGCCGCACGCCGTGACCGCCAGCATCACCCCGAGTGCCAGCGCGGCGAGCTTCCTGCCGCCGCGCCTCCGCGCGTCAACCGACGCCCCCGATATCGGCCCCACGTTCACTTGTTTTCTCCCCTCGGCGGGCCTGCCCCGGCCCGCGCCCCGCACGCCCCTCGCGCGCCTCGGCGCATAGTAACCACAGGCCAGGGGGGTTGGAGGCGGTCGGTGTGTCACCGTTCCGTTCCAAACTCCAACGGCCCACGGGACACAACCAGGACGCCCTTTCGGCCATCCGCGCGTGAGGGCGCTCCGGGGCGTCCGGGTTCACTTCACGGCGCCGCCCTTCGTCCACTTCTCCCAGGACATGTTCCAGCCGCCGAGGCCGTTGTCCGGGGCGACCGTCCGGTCCTTGCTGTTGACCACCTCGACGACGTCGCCGACGAGACTGCGGTCGAAGAACCAGCCCGCCGGGGTGTCCGCGCCGCCGCCCTTCACGTCGCGCAGTCCCACGCACCCGTGGCTGACGTTGGTGTCGCCGAAGACGTCCTCGTCGGCCCAGTAGTTGCCGTGCAGGAAGGTGCCGGATTCGGTCAGGCGGATGGCGTGCGGGACGTCGGGGATGTCGTACTCGCCCTTGCCGTCGTCGTCGGTGAAGCCGACGGTCGCGCCGTTCATCCGGGTGACCTCGAGCATCTCGGTGATCACCATCTTCCCGTTGTACGTGGGGGTCTTCGGCGCCCCGGCCGTGACCGGCACCGTGGCGAGCACCTCGCCGTCCCGTCGCACCTCCATGGTGTGCCGGGACGCGTCGACCACCGAGACCTGGCCGCGGCCTACCGTGAACGAGAACGTGCGGTGCTGGAGCCCGTAGACGCCGGATGCGCCCTCGACGTCCCGCAGGTCCAGCTCGACGGTGACCTCGGTGCCGGGCTTCCAGTACTCCTCGGGCCGGAAGTCGAGGCGGTCCTTGCCGAACCAGTGCGGGCGGATGTCGACGGCCGGACGGGAGGTGACGCGGACGGCGCGTTCGACCGCCGCGCGGTGGACGATCTCGCGGTTGAACGCCAGGGAGACGATCATCCCCGTGCCGACGACGGAACGGTCCTCCGGTGCGACGTAGCCGATGAAGCGCTGCTCGGGGACGTACGTCGTGAAGGTGGTGCGGCGGGCCGCACGGCGCCCGTCGTCGTCCAGGGCGACGGTGTCGACCGTGTACTTCGCGGCCAGCGCGAGCCGTTCGTCGTCGGGCTCCCAGGTCTGTCCGTCGGCGGAGATCCGGCCGGGGACCGGGGTCTCCCGCGCGTCCTGGGACCGGACGACCTTCACCGACTCCAGCCGGCCCTCGGACGCCCGGACCCGCAGCACTTGGTCGGGGCGCACCTCCTTGCTGGCGTCGGCGGGCACGACCCGGATCACCTCCTCGGGCCCCGGGGGGCCGAACGCTCCTGCGACGGGACCGTCCGGGGTACAGCCGACGGCCCCGGCCAACAGTCCTGCCCATGTCATTACGGCGGCCAGTGCGGCCCTCGCGCGCCGTGCGCGCCCTTGTACGTGGCTCACGCGCTACCCAACGACGGTGTGCGCCGTGGGGAAACGACCATGCGTCCCCTCGGGGAACAGTCCTCTCCGCCCGGCCGTCTCCGCCGCACCCCGCAGGGACGCGCGCGTGTGCCCCGGAGGGACACGCGTGTGCGCCCCCACCCCGGGGCGGCGCGAGGGTGCGCCCCCGGAGAACGTCAGGGTGCACCCCGGGGAAACGTGAGTGCGCGGCATGCTCTGGGCAGAACTGTGGGGAGGACGACGCGCCGGGGAGCCGCGGCCGGAGCCGAGGAACGCCCGGGGAACCGGGTGGCCGCACTCCCCTGCCCGCCGTCGTCCCATGATGAGCCGCGGGAGGCTGACAGGTGTCCAGCGCAGCCGAGCAGGAGGCGGTGGCCGGGCGGGGGGCGGTGACCGGGGACCGGGTCACCGGCGACGGACGCCCGGCCGTCGCCGTGAACGGCGTGCGGGCGGCCGCGCCTGTGCCGGCGACGGTGCCGGTGCGGCCCGGCCCGGCCGCCCCGCTGGGTGCCCACTTCCGCACCGGCCCGGACGGGGTGGCGGGGACCGGCTTCGCCCTGTGGGCGGGGGGCGCCGAGGGCGTCGAGCTGTGCCTGTTCGACGAGCACGGCGGGGAGAGCCGCGCCCGGCTCACCGAACTGACGGAGGGGGTCTGGCACGGTTTCGTACCGGGGGTCCTGCCCGGCACACGCTACGGCTACCGGGTGCACGGCCGTTGGGATCCGTGGACCGGCGCCCGCTGGAACCCGGCGAAGCTGCTGCTCGACCCGTACGCCCGCGCGGTGGACGGCGACTACGGCACGTTCGGCCTGCCGCCCCAGGTGTACGGGCACGTCCGGGACTGGCCGGAGCAGCATGTCGCGGACACCGTGCGCGACGACCGGGACTCCGCCCCGTACGTGCCGAAGGGCGTCGTCGTCCACGATGACGACGACCGGGCCGACGACCACCGGCCCGGGACGCCGTGGGCGGACACGGTCCTGTACGAACTGCACGTCAAGGGGTTCACCCAGCGGCACCCCGGCATTCCCGGGGAACTGCGCGGCACGTACGCGGGGCTGGCCCATCCCGCCGCGATCGAGCACCTGGTGCGGTTGGGGGTGACGGCCGTGGAGCTGCTGCCGGTGCACCAGTTCGCGCACGAGGACCATCTGCTGCGGCGGGGGCTGCGCAACCACTGGGGCTACAACTCCGTCGGCTGGTTCGCCCCGCACGCGGGCTACGCGGCCACCGGAACGGGCGGGCAGCAGGTCGGCGAGTTCAAGCGGATGGTGCGCGCGCTGCACGCGGCGGGCATCGAGGTCGTCCTCGACGTGGTGTACAACCACACCGCCGAGGCGAACGAACTGGGCCCCACCCTGTCCCTGAAGGGCATCGACAACCGCGGCCACTACCGGCTCCGGGCCGACGCCCGCCGGTACGCCGACTACACCGGCTGCGGCAACACCCTGGACGTCGTCCGGCCGCAGGTGCTGCGTCTGATCACGGACTCGCTGCGCTACTGGGTGACCGAGATGGGCGTCGACGGCTTCCGCTTCGACCTGGCGGCGGCGCTGGCCCGCACCGGGGACGGGGACGACGTCGACATGTTCGCCCCGTTCCTCTCGGTGGTCGCCCAGGACCCGGTGCTGCGCGGGGTGAAACTGATCGCCGAGCCGTGGGACGTGGGCCCCGGCGGCTACCGGGCGGGGGCGTTCCCGCCGCTGTGGTCGGAGTGGAACGACCGGTACCGGGACGCCGTACGGGACTTCTGGCGGCCCGGGGCCGCGAATCTGCGGGAGATCGGCTACCGGCTCTCCGGTTCGAGCGACCTCTACGACTGGGGCGGACGGCGCCCGTACGCCTCGGTCAACTTCGTCACCGCGCACGACGGATTCACCCTGCGCGACCTCGTGTCGTACGAGCGCAAGCACAACGAGGCCAACGGTGAGGGCAACCGGGACGGCACGGACGACAACCGCTCCTGGAACTGCGGCGCCGAGGGCGAGAGCGGTGACCCGGACGTCCTGGCCCTGCGGCGGCGGCAGCTGCGCAACCTGCTGGCCACGCTGCTGCTGTCCACGGGCGTGCCGATGCTGGTCGCCGGTGACGAGATGGGGCGCACCCAGCGCGGCAACAACAACGCCTACTGCCAGGACAACGAGACCGGCTGGGTGGACTGGAGTCTGCTGGACGATCCCGGCTGGAAGGCCCTGTTCGAGCTGACGTCCCGGCTGATCGCCCTGCGCCGCCGCCATCCGGTGCTGCGCCGCCGGACCTTCTACTCCGGGCACGCCCACTCCGCGGACGGACTGCGCGACCTGGCCTGGTTCACCGGGCGGGGCACCGAGATGACCGAGGAGGACTGGTACGCGCCCACCGCCACCCTCGGCATGTACCTCTCCGGCCGGGACGTCCCGGAGCGGGACGAGCGCGGGGAACGCGTCCTCGACGACAGCTTCCTGGTGATCCTCCACGCCGGTGACCGGCCGGCGGCCGTCCGCCTCCCGGGCCCGCCGTGGGCCCGGCACTACGAGGTGGTCGTCGACACCGGCCGGGAGGACCAGGAGTCCCCGCCGGACACGGCCCACCCGGCGGACACGACGATCACGGTGGGGGGACGGACGGTGCTGCTGCTGCGGGCGGTCGGCTGACGCGGCACCGGCCGGACACCGGACCGTCGCTCAGCCGGCGTCCGGCCGGCCGAGGATGCCGCGCTCGTAGGCGACCGCCACGGCCGCGGCACGGTCCCTGACGCCGAGTTTGGCGTACAGGTGGGTGAGGTGGGTCTTCACGGTCGCCTCGCTGATGAAGAGTTCGCGGGCGATCTCGCGGTTGGAGGTGCCCCGGGCGACCAGGGCGAGGACCTCGCGTTCCCGCGCGGACAGCGGTTCGGCGGCGGGGGCACGGACCGCGGAGACCAGACGGGAGGCCACCGCCGGGGAGAGGACCGTACGGCCCTCGGCGGCCGCCCGTACGGCCGCGAACAGTTCCTCGCGCGGCGCGTCCTTCAGCAGGTAGCCGGTCGCGCCCGCCTCGATCGCGGGCAGGGTGTCGGAGTCGGTGTCGTAGGTGGTGAGGACGAGCACCTCGGCCCGCGCTCCCCGGCGGGCCAGCTCCCGGATGGCGTCCACGCCCGAACCGCCCGGCATGCGCAGGTCCATGAGGACGACGTCCGGATCGAGGGCGGCGGCCCGCTCCAGCGCCTCGACGCCGTTCGCCGCCTCGCCCAGGACGCGGAAGCCGGGCGCGGCCTCGAACATGCCGCGCAGACCGTCCCGTACGACGGGATGGTCGTCGACGATCAGGACCGAGACGGTCGGGGTGTCTGCGTCAGTCATGGCGCACCAACGGTACGCGAGCCGACACCGCCGTCCCGTGGCCGGGTTCGGACTCCACGGTGAGGGAGCCCGCGATGCGTTCCGCGCGGGCGCGCATGCCGTCGAGGCCGAAGCCTCCGCTGCCGGTGCGGGCGGGGCGTACGCGCGGGTCGAAGCCGCGGCCGTCGTCGCGGATGTCGAGGGTGACCTCGTCGCCGATGTAGGAGAGCGTGACGCCGACCCGGGTGGCCGCGGCGTGCCGGGAGGCGTTGGACAGGGCCTCCTGGGCGATCCTCAGCAGCGTGGCCGCGACCTCCTCGTGCAGGGGTTCGGCGGTGCCGGTGACGGTGCAGTCGGCGCGGGCGCCGGTGCGTTCGCCCCATTCGGCGACCGTCTTCTCCAGGGCCTGCGGCAGTCCGTCCCCGTCGAGGGCGACCGGGGCGAGGTTGTGCACGGAGCGGCGGGCCTCGCCGAGGCTCTCGCGGGCCAGGTCGGTGGCCCGGCCCGCGTGGACGCGGACCAGGTCGGGGTCCGTCGTGCCCGCCACCGCCTGGAGCTGGGCGATGATGCCGGTGAGGCCCTGGGCGAGGGTGTCGTGGATCTCGGCGGCCAGCCGCCGGCGTTCGTCGGCGACACCCGCCTCCCGTGCCTGGACGAGGAGTTGGGTGTGCAGGGCGGCGTTCTCGTCGAGGACCTGCTGCAACGCGGCATTGGTGCGCTCCAGTTCGGCGATGGTCTCGGCCTGTGTCCGGACGCGCTCCTCCTCCAGGTCGCCGAAGTGGGCGAAGAGGGCCACCAGCAGGGCGTTGACCAGGAGGATCGCGCCGAAGAGCACCCAGCCCAGGCCGTCGCCCGGCGGCAGCCCGCCCGACTGCGAGCCCGCCAGTGTCACCGCGGTGGCGATCAGGCCGGGCTTGACCAGGTGCCGGGGGAGTTGGCGCCCGACGCCGAAGTAGCCGATGACCGCGTAGAAGGCGAACAGCGGGTTCGTCCAGGTGAGCGCGAACCCGACGGCCCAGCGGGCGGCGTAGTAGCAGGCGCTCTCGGTGGTCGGTCCGGGGCGCCTGTCTTCCGCCCTGCCCCAGGCCAGTTGGAGGACGACGGCCACGACGACCAGCACGCCGCTCAGCCGGCGCTCGCCGTCCGTCGTGCCGATCGCGTCGGCGGCCGACAGCGAGAGGACGGTGCCGGCGGCGAGCAGAACGTACGGTCCCCAGCGGTGGAACGCCGCCCACCGCCGCTCGACCACGCCGTCGGCCGTCGTGCCATCGGCCGTCGTGCCATCGGCCGTCGTGTCGTCCGTGGTCACCCCGCCCACCGTCATGCCGCCCTTCTCATCCGCGTCCGCCCCGACGCTTGTCCCGACGCCGGTCCCCTACCCGTCCCGGCGACGGCCTGCGCGCTCGCCCACACACTCACGTCCCCACTCACCCACTCACTCCCACCCTCATTCCCAGCGGAACCAGCGTGCCGCGGCGGCCGTCAGCAGCACCGTCCAGGCCGCCAGGACGGCCAGGTGGATCCAGCCGGGCCAGTCACCGGCGGCGGCCTGGTTCAGGGCTTCGGCGGCGGCGCCGAACGGGGTCCAGCCGACGATGTCGGCGAGCAGGTCCGGCATGGCCTGCACCGGCAGCCACACACCCGCGCAGAACATCGCCGGGAACAGCGCGGCGGAGCCCACCGCTCCCGCGATCTTCGCCGTGCGGGACAGCGCGGA
>NZ_LIQT01000210.1 GCF_001418415.1 Streptomyces hirsutus | reverse complement strand
CGGCCGGCCGGCCGGGGGTCGGGGCGGGCGGATCGAACGAGGTGGCGGGTCAGCGCTCCCAGCGGTATTCGATGATCGCCCCGGGGTTCTCCAAGGGGTCGGTGGACGGGGCGCCCCGGATGTCACGGACGGGGCCCGCGGAGTCGGTCGCGGCGAAGAGGGACCTTCCGTTGGCGCTGAACTCCGTGTCGCGGAAGCGGTTGTCCTCCGTGATGAGCTTGGTGACCTTGCTGACGTCCCGGCCGTCCGGCGTGAGGTCGACGCGGTAGACGGTGCCGTCCTTGAGGGTGGTCATCACCAGGGAGTCGTTCCAGCCGGGGAGGCCCTCACCAGTGGACCCGGCGGACTTCCTGGATGTCCCGTAGTGCTCGAAGCTCGAGGGTGCGATGGTGGGCCAGCACACCGACCACATCTCGCCCTGGGCGCACGCGGGGTTCTGGAACCGGAAGTCCGAGCCCACGGTGCCGAAGGTGTGGATCGGGTCCATGAAGCGCCGGGTGAAGTCGCTCTCCTTCTGCACGGGGACCGTCGCGGGGATCTCGAAGTTGCTGAACGTCAGTTCGTCGCACGGCGTCGGCCGGGAGGCGGACCAATTGGCGTAGACGTACGCCTTGTCGTCGCGGTAGCCCGAGACGTTCGGCCAGCCGTAGTTGGCCCCCTTCTGCAGGATGTTGATCTCGTCGTCGGTCTTCGGGCCCTGCTCGTTCGAGTAGAGCGTGCCGTCGGGGCCGAAGGCCAGGCCCTGGGCATTGCGGTGCCCGTAGGTGTAGACGTGGCTGCGCACGCCGTCGAGGACCGGGTTGTCCGAGGGGATGGAGCCGTCGGTGTTCAGCCGCAGGGTCTTGCCCTGGTAGGCGATCCAGTCCAGACCCTCGACTTCGTGGGCGGTGGGCAGCCGCATGGTGTAGCTGGGCCTGCAGGTGTTGCCGAACTGGTTCACGCCCTGGTCGCCGATGGTGTAGTACAGCTTGCCGTCCGGCCCCAGGCGCAGCCGCGCCGACTGGTGGTCGTTGCCGGACGGCATGCCGGCGATGATGGCCTTCGGGCTGTGCAGCCGCTGCCGGTCGGCGTCGTAGGTGTAGCGTTCGATCTTCGTGCGGGCCTGGACGACCGGGGTCGGGTCGATGTCGTAGCTGTGGGCGACGTACGCGTACAGCGCGCCGGACTCGTGCTCCTCCAGGGCGAGGCCGAGCACACCGTCCTGTCCGCCCTCGCTGTGAACGGCCTCCGGCAGGCTGAGCAGGGTGGTCTTGGCGCCGGTCCTCGGGTCGACACGGGTGACCTTCTTGCCGGTTTTCTCGGTGGCCCACAGGGATCCGTCGGGAGCCCGCACGATCTCGTACGGATTGTTCAGCCCGGTGGCCACGACCCGCTTGGTGAACGTGCCCGACGAGGGCGGCGCCGTGGTGCGGGACGGAGGGGTCGCGGCATCTGTCTTCCCGTTCGCGGGGGGATCTCCGCCTGTGACAGCGGCGCCGGTCAGCGACACGCCGAGGGCCAGGACGAGCGCAGTCGTCACAGGCCCGCGCAGTATGTGGTGCATGTGGTTCCTTCCGGTGAAGTTCCCCCCGCATTCGAAGCATTGCGCTCCGCTTACGTTTCAGCGCTCCGGGTAGTGATTCGTTGTGCCGTTCGGGTGAAGGAGGGGCTGTGGCAGGGACGCGGGCCCGTCCGGACGCCACCCCGGTCGGCGGGGGACCGGGCGGCTTCAAACGCCCCTGGCGGGAGAAGAGTTGGGACGTCCTCGCCTGCCGACGGGGGCACGTCGGTCCGGGGTGTTCCGTACGGTGGGACCGGTCGGAGCCGCCGCGATCAGGCGCCCGCCGAACCCCACCGGCGCGGCACCGTGGCGTGCCCCCCACCTCGCGGTTCACCCGAATGGCTACACTTCTCCGGAGTGCCGTACCGCCCCCGTCGGCGGGTGGGCCGGACACTGTTCCCGGCCGCGCCCCGGGTGTCTCGATCCGTCAGTCTCTCCCTGTGAGCCAGGTACTTTGCATGGCAGCCAACCGCACGGCCAAGAGCATCGCCACGCGTCAGCGTTTCGTCGACGAGGCTCTGCGTCTCTTCAAGGAACGGGGCTACGAGAGCACGTCCATGGCCCAGATCGCGGCCGCGGCCGGCAGCAGCCGCGCCAACCTGTACCTGTACTTCAACAGCAAGTCCCAGATCATCAGGGCCCGCATGACCGAGATCGAGGCCGAGGTCGCCGAGCTCTACGAAGCGCTGGACGGGATGCCGGCGCACACCCCCGAGGCCCTGCGGGAGTGGCTGGGGGCCGCCCGCGGGATGTGGCTGCGCTACGCCACGGAGTTCGAGGCCGTCAACCAGGCCATGGCCATCGACCCGGACGTGCTCGAGGAGTGGCTGGGACTGATCCGGCGCGTCTCGTCGGCCCACGCCGCGCTCCACCTCGACGGCGCGACGGAGGACGAGCGGACGGAACGCGAAGTGCACATGGCCACGCTCATGATGAGCCTGGAGCGCAACTTCTACTTCCTGTACGTCCGCGGCCACAAGGAGCGGGAGGAACTGATCCTCGCCTCCCTGGCCCGGCAATGGGCCCAGCTGTTCGACGACTGAGAGGACCGGCCGGGCCGGGGGAGCCGGGGCTGCCGACATGGCTCCGTCGGGAAACCCGGGTCACGGGTTTCCCGACGGAGCG
The DNA here is from genome assembly GCF_001418415.1 of Streptomyces hirsutus. Lineage (GTDB taxonomy): Bacteria > Actinomycetota > Actinomycetes > Streptomycetales > Streptomycetaceae > Streptomyces > Streptomyces hirsutus. Next base: position 7,884 of record NZ_LIQT01000210.1, on the reverse strand, counting down.
GTGCGAGGAAGCGGGCGGCGCCGCCGGCGTCAGCCGCCGAGCACCAGCCGCGGGCACCCGGCCTCGGCCCGGGACACGCAGATCAGCATGGTCTCGTTGGTCTCCTGTTCGGACGCGGTGAGGATCGAGTCCCGGTGGTCGGCGCGGCCGGAGACGATGCGCGTCTCGCAGGTGCCGCACGTCCCGGTCTTGCACGAGGACACCACCGGCAGCCCGGCCTTCTCCGCGGCCTCCAGGATCGTCTCGTCCGCGCCGACCTCGACGACCGTCCCCGACTCCGCGAACTCCACCTGGAACGGCGTGTCGGGAACGGTGCGCTCCACGGGCTTGGGAGCGAACCGCTCCATGCGCAGGGAGTTCTTCGGCCAGTGGGAGGTGTTCTCCTCGACGGCACGCAGCAGGGGCTCGGGCCCGCACGCGTAGACGAGCGTGTCGTCACGCGCCTCACCGAGCAGACCGGCCAGGTCGATCAGCCCGTCCCGGTCCTGCGGGACCAGCGTGACCCGGCCGCCGTGGGCGGCCAGCTCGTCGCAGAAGGCCATCGACGTGCGGGTGCGCCCGCCGTAGACGAGGTCCCACTCGGCGCCGGCACGCTCGGCCTCCCTGATCATGGGCAGGATCGGGGTGATGCCGATGCCCCCGGCGATGAAGAGGTAGCGGGGCGAGGGCAGGAGCCGGAAGTTGTTGCGCGGCCAGGACACGGTCACCCGGGACCCGGCGGTCAGCGCGTCGTGCACCGCCGCCGACCCGCCCCGGCCGGTCTCCTCCCGCAGCACACCGATGCGGTACGTGGTGCGGTCCTCGGGGTCGGAGGCCAGCGAATACTGGCGCACCCACGGCTCGTTCTCCCCGTCGTCCCCGCTGTCCTCCCGGGGCACATGGACGTCGATGTGGGCGCCGGCCTTCCACGGCGGCAGGTCCCCGTTGTCCGGGTGGCTCAGGGCCAGGGCGACGACGCCGTCCGAGGCCTCGGTGCGCTCCGTCACCTCCAGGTCGAGCGTGCGCACGGTGCGCGTCCTCGACCGCTCGACGTCCGCGACGTCCCAGTGCACGTGCAGCGAACGGCGCACCGGGAGCAGGGCCATGCGCAGGAAGTCCAGCTCGTCGGTGTCGTCGGGACGCAGCGACGGCAGCCGCTCGAAGAGCACACGCAGCCCCGTCGCCCCCTGGACCCGGGCGAGCGGATTGCCCAGGCAGGTGTGCCGTCCGGCGGTGAAGGCCAGGTGATCCTCGGGGTCGGGGCGGTGGATGTCGAACTCGAAGGGACGGTCGACGTGCAGGGGATCGGTGTTGGCCGAGGCCAGCGCGACCCACACCATGTCACCGGCCGAGATCTTCACGCCCGACAGTTCCACGTCGCGCGTCACCCGGCGGGAGGTGAACGTCGAGGAGGGGCGCCGCCGCACCGTCTCCTCGAAGACCCGGGGCCACAGCTCCGGTTCGGCGAGCGCGTCCTGCAGCGCCCCGGGGTTCTGGGACAGGAAGATCACCGCGTTGGTCATCGCCTGGGCGGTGGTGTCCGTGCCGGCCGCGGCGAACTCGGAGACGTGCAGGGCGATCTGCGGCGTGGGCAGCGCGTACGAGCCGTCCTTCGCCCTGGCCGACGCCATCACGGAGATGATGTCGTCCGCGTCGGAGTCGCGCCGCTCGTCCACGATGGCACGCAGCGTCAGGTTGGCCTCGACGAAGCGGTCCCACACCTCGGTCCGTCCCGGCTCGGGCAGCGGCTCGTGCGCGGACGACAGCACGGCGAACAGATCGTCGCGCAACTGCCGCAGCATCGCCTCGTGCTCGTAGCCGAGGCCCAGCAGCGCCATGATGGTCTGAGTCGTCAGCTCCAGCGAGTACTCCTCGAGCAGATTCGCCGAGCCCCTGTTCTCGAACCGGTCGATGATGCGGTGGGCCCTGGCCTCGATCTCCGGCTGCAGCCGGTCCATCCGCTCCTTGACGAAGCCCCGCTGGGCCACGGAACGAGCATCCGTGTGACCGGGCGGATCCTGCCCCACGATCATCTTCGACACGAGATCCGGCGGGTAGAGCCCGCGGTGCTTCTCCGGCACGTCCGCGGCCGAGTTCGCCGCCGACGAGTAGGTCCGCCAGTCCGAGAGAACGGTGAGGCAGTCGTCCCGCCGCGTCACGATCCACGCGTTGAGGTGCGGGTACCAGAACACCGGCGAGGCGTCCCGGACCGTGGCCAGGTGGCCGGCCGGGTCCCGGTAGTAGTCGTCGCCCATCGCGTCGAAACCGTGGGCGACGGGGCAGCGGCCCACCGGACGGGCCTCTTCCTGCAGTGACGTCATGGTCTGCTCCTTTCGCTGGTCAGACGCTGGTTGCCGCGGAGGCGGCGATCGACGAGAGCTTCTGGAACCGGGCGACGTTGTCCCCCTCGTCCATCACCCCGGAGGAGAGGAAGCAGAAGGACATGCCCGAGACGGGGTCCACCCACAGCAGGGACGAACCGGCCCCGTACGAGCCGAAGGTGCCCGGTGAGACGAAGGGGCCGAAGAAACGCGCGTGCGTCCCCGAACCGGCCAGGGCCATGCCCAGGCCCATGTTCCCCGGCGGGAGGTCCCACTTGCGGGCGGCGGCGACCATGCCGTACAGGTCGTTGATCTGGTCGCCGGTCTGGTTGGTCACGGCGAACTCGAGCACCGACTCCCCGATGAGCTGCTCCCCGGAAGCGGTGCGCCCCTTGTTGCGCAGCATCTCGGTGAAGGCGAAGACGTCGTCGATGGTGGACACCGCGCCGACCCACGGCATCTCGGCGTCCTCGCGGTCGATGACGTCGTTGAGGCACTCGATGTCCTCGGGCTTGAGCCAGGAGTCGTTGGCGACGATGACCTTCAGCGGGACGCCCTGGTCACGCCACTTCTCGGGCATCCCGAACCGGGTGTGCGCCATGCCGACGGGGTCGAAGACCTTCTCCCGCATGAGCTCCCGGAACGAGTCGGCACCGTAGGCGCGCCGGGCCATCTCGCCCATGAGCGCGTGGTTGATGGCCGCCGAGTAGTTCAGGTTCGTGCCCGGCTCGTGCACGACGTCGACGCCGGCCAGTGCCTCGATGACATCGGCGAGCACGGCGAAGCCCTCCGGGCCCAGGCCCGGGTTGGGCGTGGCGGGCATGCCGGCCCGGTGCGTGAGCAGGTGGGCGAGGTTGATCCGGTCCTTGCGCGCCGCACGGAACGGCTCGGTGCCGAAGAATTCGGGAATGAGGTCGACGACGCGCGTGGAGAGCATCAGCCTGCCCTCGCTGAGGGCCCGGAAGACCAGGGCGTTGGTGAAGCCCTTGGACATGGACAGGATGCGGTAGACGTCGTCGCGCCGGGTCGGGCGGCCGGCCTGGACGTCGGCCAGTCCGTAGGTGCCGCGCAGGGCGATCTCGCCGTGGCGGGCCACGATGATGTTCGCCCCGTGGTAGGCGCCGTTCTCGATGTCCGCGCGGATGGTGTTGTCCAGGACCTCGAGGAAACGGCGTTCGACGCCGGGCGTCTCGGTGAGGGTGACAGTGGGTTCCGGGGCGTCGGTGTGCTGCACTGGTTCTTCTCCGTCCGGTGTGTTGAGGGGGCGTCAGAGCATGAGGGCGCCGCCGGAGGGCGCCAGCGTCTGGCCGGTGTAGTGCCCCGCCGCGTCCGAGGCGAGGAAGAGGACCGTACGGCCGATCTCGTCGGGCTCCGCCAGCCGCTTCAGCGGCTGGAGGGCGAGCAGCGCCTGGACGTGGTCGTCGCCGGACGCCGTGAGCATGGGGGTCCTGATGCCGGCCGGGGCCAGGGCGTTGACCCGGATGTCGAACGGGGCGAGTTCGGCCGCGACCGCCTTGGTGAGGCCCACGACCGCGGCCTTGGACGCCGGGTAGTAGGCGGGCATCGGCAGACCGATGAGCCCTGCCACGGAGGCGAAGTTGATGATCGAACCGCTGCCGCTCTCCTTCAGCAGCGGCACGGCGGCACGGATCGCGTAGAAGGTGCCGTTGAGGTTGATCGCGACGACCCGGTCGAAGTCCTCGTCGGAGATGCCGCCCAGGAACTCCGGGTGGTAGGTCTCACCGGTCTTGAAGGACTCGGTCATCCTGTGGTTGATCCCGTCCACCCACGCCTGCTTCTCCTTGTTCGGCGTGGCGACACCGGCGGCGTTCACGAGGATGTGCAGCCGGCCGTGGTCCTCCCGGACCCGGTCGAAGACCCGGTTCACCGCGGCGGAGTCGGACACGTCCGCGGCATGGCCCCGAACCCGCTCCAGGCCGTCGAAGGCACGGTCGAGACTCTCCTGCCTCAGATCCATTCCGTAGACCGTGGCGCCGGCTCCCGCCAGGGCCTTCACGGCGGCCAGGCCCATGCCCGATGCCGCACCGGTCACGACAGCGATCCTGTCGTCGAGTTCCATAGTCGATCCCCTCGTCGTTGAGGTGTGGACCTGCCGCGTCACGGCAAGTTCTGCCTTCCAGCGGGTGAAGTCCGGCCAACCTAACCAAGAATTTGACACCTGTCTAGGTTTGGTTTCCGGGACCGACGGGTGCCGGATCTCCACTGGTCCGAACCGGGGCTGCTGTGCCGGGGCGCGAAAGCCGACCCACAGCACGACACCGCCGCCCCCGCTGCGAGCGGGGACGGCGGTGTCGTCGGGAGGAGAGGACGGGGGATCGCCGGGAGGGTCAGGCGGCTTGCACCACCCGGAAGGCCAGGCACACGAGGGGAGTGCCGTCCTTCACCGGTGTGCCCTCGCTCTCCCAGAAGCGACGATGGCCGGCCCGCCAGTCCTCGAGGGAGGCGTCGCCCTCGCCCTCGGCGGCGGCGTGCTCCCACGTGACCTCCGCGAAGGACGTCAGATCCACACCGGTGATCTCGACCGTGGCGACGGCACGGCCGTCGTCATCCAGCAGGGCCAGCCGCTCACCGACGAACTCCAGCCCCTCGGTCTCCTCGACGTACTCGGCCAGCAGGCCGGTCGTGGCGGTCTTCCGTCCGGCCAGGACGAGGGAGTTCAACTCGTCGCGCAACCCGCCCGGGGTGCCGAGTTCCAGTGCGCGCATACCGCCGACCCGTGGCCACATGTTCCTTACCGCCCCGCTCCGTCAGCCGTGTGAAACACGGATCGCTCTTCGGCCGGCCCTTATGGGCCGGGCCCGCGACGGCCGATCCGTTTCCGCTGGACGGAAGAAGGCCCTGGCCCGGAGGTCCGGACGGACGCAGAATGTCGGCCATGTCATCCTCGCGCGTCCACAGCCGTACGCAGATCGGCATCGTCGGTGCCGGTCCGGCCGGGCTCATGCTCTCCCATCTGCTCGCCCGTGCCGGAATCGACTCCGTCGCGGTCGATCTGCGCAGCCGCCGGGAGATCGAGGAGACCCACCGCGCCGGGATCCTCGAGCAGGACTCGGTCGACCTGCTGGCCGGCACCGGCGTGTCCGACCGGGTGCACCGCGACGGCTACCGCCACGACGGCATCGAGCTGGCCTTCGGAGGGGGCGCCCACCGGATCGACTTCCAGGACCTGGTCGGCGCCTCGACCCAGCTCTACCCCCAGACGGACGTCTTCATCGACCTCGCCGACGCCCGCGAGCGCGACGGCGGCGACGTCCGGTTCGGGGTCACCGACGTGTCGGTGGACGGCCTCACCTCCGACGCCCCGGCCATGCGGTTCACCGACGCCGACGGCACCGCCCACGAGATACGCGCGGACTTCCTGGTGGGCGCCGACGGGTCACGCAGTCTGTGCCGCCGCGAGGTGCCACAGGCCCGGCGCACGCAGTACTTCCGCGAGTATCCGTTCGCCTGGTTCGGCATCCTCGCCGAGGCGCCACCCAGTGCTCCGGAGCTGATCTACAACCACTCGCCGCGCGGCTTCGCGCTGATCAGCCAGCGCACCGAAACCCTCCAGCGGATGTACTTCCAGTGCGACCCCGCGGAGGACGCCGCCGCCTGGTCCGACGACCGGATCTGGGACGAGCTGCAGTCCCGGGTGGGAGCCAACGGGCACACCCTCAAGGAGGGGCCGATCACCTCCAGGACGGTGCTTCCGTTCCGCAGCTTCGTCCAGGAGCCGATGCACCACGGGCGGCTGGTGCTCGCCGGTGACGCCGCGCACACGGTGCCGCCGACCGGCGCCAAGGGCCTCAACCTGGCGCTCGCCGATGTGCGGGTCCTGGCCGAGGAACTCGAGCGAGCGGTCGCGAGCGGTGACACCGCCCCGCTGGAGACCTACAGCGAACGGGCGCTCGGCCGGGTCTGGAAGGCCCAGCACTTCTCGTACTGGATGACCACCATGCTGCACACCCTGCCGGGGGCCACCCCCTTCGACATACGGCGCCAGGAGGGCGAGCTGGCCTCGGTGACCGGTTCGACCGCGGGATCGACCTACCTCGCCGAGGCCTACACCGGCTGGCCGGAAGGGCGATGACCATGGCACCGCCCCGCCAGGAACCGACCGCCAACCAGCTCGGCGAGGACGTCACCGGCTTCCTCCCCGACCCGGCGGGCGTGCCCGGCACCGCGGGCTTCCGGCCCGAGGACGACGCCGTATGGCGACTGGCCGTCGACCACCTCCACGTCCGCAGCAACGACGGCCACACCGCCTACTCCTACGGCCTCGCCGCCGCGCTGTGCGACCTGCACCCCGAGGCCGACCGCGACGTCGTGCTGCCCGCGATCATCCTCCACGACACCGGCTGGTCGAGGGTGCCCGAGGACGAGGTGCTCGACGCGATCCGCCCCGGCGGCGGCCGTCCCGACCTGGTCCTCCGCCACGAGAAGGAGGGCGCCGCGATCGCCGCGGAGATCCTCCACCGGCTCGGCCACGATCCCGTACGGGCAGCGGAGATCGTCGAGATCGTCGACGGCCACGACTCCCGGCGCACCGCGCTCTCGCTCAACGACTCGCTGGTCAAGGACGCCGACAAACTCTGGCGGCTCACCCCGCACGGCGTGGACACCGTCATGGACTGGTTCGGGCTGACCCGCGAGCAGGCGCACACACTGATCGGCAGCCGGGTCCACGACCACCTGTTCACCGACACCGCCCGCGCCATGGCCCGCGCCCTCGCCGCGGTCGCGACGATCGACAGCACCCCCCAGCGCACCGCACTCGGCTGAGGCCCGCCCGTGCCACCGCCGGCCGGCGTCCCGCACCCCGCCGGCGTCCCGCACCCGGCCCGGCCGCCCCGCGCTCGACGGGCCACCCACCGTGCGCGACGATGTCACCCCGACGATCTCTGGAGGTGCCATGCGCGGTGACGGCCGCACGGTGACCTCGAAGGCGCTCGCCCTCCTCGGCGCCTTCGAGAGCGGCCCCACCGCGCTGTCCCTCAGCGACCTCGCCGAGCACGCGGACCTGCCCCTGCCCACCGCGCACCGCCTGGTCGGGGAGCTCGTCGAGTGGGGTGCGCTGGAGCGCGACGAGCAGGGCCGCTACAGCGTGGGCCTGCGCCTGTGGGAGGTCGCCCAGAACGCGGGACGCCACCTGCGCGACACCGCGCGGCCCCACCTCCAGGACCTGTTCTCGCTCACCCACGAGACCGCGCACATCGCCATCCGGGACGGCGACGAGGCGCTCTACATCGACCGGATCTACGGCTCCACCCGGGTCCCCCGTGCCTCCCGCGTCGGCGGGCGCCTGCCGCTGCACGCCACGGCAGTCGGCAAGGTGCTGCTGGCCCATGAGGAGGAGTGGGTGGGCGAGGCCTACCTCGCCCACGGGCTCCAGGCGGCCACCCGGTACACCCACGTCAATCCCGGGCGGCTGGCCGCCGAGCTGCGCAAGGTCCGCAACGAGGGCTTCGCGACCACTCAGGAGGAGGTCCGTGAGGGCTCGTGCTCGATCGCCGTCCCGGTCCGCATCGAACCCCATCCGGCCGCCATCGGCCTGGTCATGCTGTCCAGCAACGCGGCCGCC
>NZ_LIQT01000021.1 GCF_001418415.1 Streptomyces hirsutus | reverse complement strand
GTGCCGAACCCCGTGCCCGGGAGCGGGGCCGTCACGGTGGCCAGCGCCTCGGGGGCGAGCACCAGGGGCGCGCGGGAGGCGGTGGCGGGGCTGGGGACGCCCTTGACCTCGCCGTCGGGGTTCAGGAAGGCGGGGTCGCCGCCGGGTACCATGCCGAGCTCGCGGGCCCGGTGCTGGAGGGCGTCGGGGGCGGAGTAGGCGTCGATGTCCCGCTGGAGGGCCTGTTCCTCGTCGGTGAGGCCCTTCGTCTCCCGCTTGAGGTCGTCGAGCCGGAACGCGCCCTCGCTGAGGGCCGAGTTCAGCACCAGGAGCCCGATCAGCCCGCCGCCCAGGAGAAGGACGACCAGCAGCACGAAGGGGGTACGGGCCGCCTGGGCCCGTCCCGTGGGGAGGAGCTGCGCGAGACGGGCCGCCCTTCCCCTCAGTTCGGGTTTCCTGCTCACTCACGCTCCCCTGGGTTCGCCCGAAGCCTGCCTTCCGTACCCGAGTCCCCCGCACGTCATTCGAGGTGCTCCCGGACGCGCTGGGCGCCCCGCAGCCGTGCGGGTGCCGCTCGCCGGTTCTCTGCGATCTCCTCCTCGGTGGGAAGTTCGGCACCGCGTGTGAGCAGCTTGAGCCGGGGCTGGTAACGCTCGGGGACGACCGGCAGCCCGGGGGGCGCGGTGGTGGCGGCGCCCGCCGCGAGCACCTGCTTGACCAGCCGGTCCTCCAGGGAGTGGTACGACAGCACGGCGATCCGGCCGCCGACGTCGAGCACCCGCACCGCGGCCGGGATCGCCCGCTCCAGCACGGAGAGCTCGCCGTTGACCTCGATGCGCAGGGCCTGGAAGGTGCGTTTGGCCGGGTTGCCGCCGGTGCGCTTGGCGGCCTGCGGCAGCGCGTCGCGGATCAGCTCGACCAGGCGTGCGCTGGTGGTGAACGGCTCCTTCTCCCGCTCGCGCACCACTGCGGCCACGATCCTCTTGGCCTGCTTCTCCTCGCCGTAGGCGCGCAGGATGCGGACGAGGTCGCCGGGCGGGTAGGTGTTGAGGACCTCGGCGGCGCTGATGCCGGCCGACTGGTCCATGCGCATGTCGAGCGGGGCGTCCTGGGCGTAGGCGAAGCCGCGGTCGGCCTCGTCGAGCTGCATGGAGGAGACGCCCAGGTCGAACAGGACGCCCTGCACGCGCGGGACGCCGAGCCGGTCGAGCACGTCGGGGAGTTCGTCGTAGACGGCGTGGACCAGGGTGGCGCGCTCGCCGAAGGGGGCGAGTCGCTCGCCGGACAGGCGCAGCGCCTCCTTGTCCCGGTCCAGGGCGATCAGCCGCGCCTCGGGGAACCGTGTCAGCAGGGCCTCGCTGTGGCCGCCGAGGCCGAGGGTGCAGTCGACGACCACGGCTCCCGGCCGCTCCAGGGCGGGCGCCAGCAGGTCCAGGCACCGCCGGAGCATCACCGGGACGTGCCGGGTCTGCCCGCCCGTGTTCGCATGCGCTTCGCGCCCCATGGGTTCTGGGCCCTCTTCTCAAGGTCCGGCGCGGCCGTGACGCACCGCCGGGTCCCCGCCCCTCCCCCGGTGTGGACGGGGCGGTCCGCCGGCGCCGGAGGCGACAGCAGGCCGGGAACGGGAGGAGGCCGAGCCGTGCGTACGCGCAGCGCACGCGGGGAGATCTCCGGGACGCTGCCCGGTTCTCCGGGGGAAATCAGTGCAGCGGGGAGTCTCGCCTCCCGCTTCGCGTCACTTTAGTCCACGGTGTCGCCCGGTCAATCAACCGGCCTGCGCGGCGCGGCCCTCGGCGCGAGGACAACCGCATCGCAGGGAAACCACTCGTACGAGGAGACTCACACCCCCCTTGTGGGTCATCTCACACCAAAGACGGATGACGTTCTTTGTCCTGTCTCACAGCGAGCCCGGACGGCAGGTGGCCAGTACCGTCATGACTATGACGACTTCTGCATCGGTTCCCGCGGGTTCAGGAAGCGCGACAGTCAGCCAGGGCACGGTCACCGACCGCCTGGTGGACGCGAACGAGCAGTACGCCCACGCCTTCGTCGATCCCGGAATGGACGCCCGGCCCGTCCTCCGTGTCGCCGTGGTGGCCTGCATGGACGCCCGGCTCGACCTGCACGCCGCGCTCGGTCTCGAGCTCGGCGACTGCCACACCGTCCGCAACGCCGGAGGCGTCGTCACCGACGACGTGATCCGCTCGCTGACCATCAGCCAGCGGGCACTCGGCACCCGCAGCGTGGTCCTCATTCACCACACCAACTGCGGCCTCGAGTCGCTCACCGAGGAGTTCCGGCACGACCTGGAGATGGAGGTCGGCCAGCGTCCCGCCTGGGCCGTGGAGGCCTTCCGGGACGCCGACCAGGACGTGCGCCAGTCGATGCAGCGCGTGCGCACCTCGCCGTTCCTGCTGTACACCGACGACGTGCGCGGATTCGTCTTCGACGTGAAGACCGGCCTGCTGCGCGAGATCGACCCCGCCTGACCCGTCGGCCCGCTCCGAGGACGCCCTTCGCCGGGGGTTCGCGCGCCCGTTCCCCGGATTCCACCAGGTCGAACGATATTCACAAAAGTCTTACGACCTGACATATCACCGCCAGTTGTCCACAGGCGAGTGACACGAATCGATAACGGCAGCAAGAATGCGGGAGTGGTGCCGTGTGGAACTCTTTCCGCACGGCGTCCGTGATTCGGGGTGGGCCGGTCCGCACAGCAAGGCGTCGGCCCGGACATTTGGGGCCCTCGTTCCTTCGGAGCGGGGGGAAAGGCCGAGGAGGGCCGGGTGACGACCTATGACGATCGAGCGAGCCTCACTGATCTGACCGCCGTGGTCGAGCGCGTGCGGGGGTCGGTGGAGGGCGTGATCGAGGGCAAGCCCGAGGTCGTACGGCTCTCGCTGACCGTGCTGCTCGCCGAGGGACATCTGCTCATCGAGGATGTCCCGGGCGTCGGCAAGACGATGCTGGCCAAGGCGCTGGCGCGGTCCATCGACTGCTCGGTGCAGCGCATCCAGTTCACACCGGACCTGCTGCCGTCGGACATCACCGGTGTGTCCATCTGGGACCAGCAGCGCCGCGACTTCGAGTTCAAGCCGGGGGCCATCTTCGCGCAGGTGGTGATCGGCGACGAGATCAACCGCGCGTCGCCGAAGACGCAGTCCGCGCTCCTGGAGTCGATGGAGGAGCGCCAGGTCACCATCGACGGCACGACCTACCACCTGCCCAGCCCCTTCATGGTGGTGGCGACGCAGAACCCGGTCGAGATGGAGGGCACCTATCCGCTGCCGGAGGCCCAGCGCGACCGGTTCATGGCCCGTGTCTCGGTCGGCTACCCGAGCCCCGAGGCCGAGCTGCAGATGCTGGACGTGCACGGCGGCGTCTCCCCGCTGGAGGACCTCCAGCCGGTGGCGCACGCGCACGAGATCCTGAAGCTGATCGAGGCGGTGCGCGCGGTCCATGTGGCCGAGCCGGTGCGCCGGTACGTGGTGGAGCTGGTCGCCGCCACCCGCACGCATCCCGACCTCAGACTCGGCGCCTCCCCGCGCGCGACGCTGCACCTGCTGCGCGCCGCGAAGGCGTCCGCGGCGCTGAACGGCAGGGAGTACGCGCTGCCGGACGACGTGCAGGCGCTCGCCGTGGCCGTCCTGGCGCACCGGCTGCTGCCCACCGCCCAGGCCCAGCTCAACCGCCGCACGGCCGAGCAGGTGGTGCAGGAGATCCTGCAGCGCACGCCGGTACCGGCCGAAGCCCCGCAGGAGACCGGCATCGGCCTGGGCCGTGCCGGCCTCGGGTACGGCCGGCAGCAGCCGCGGAGGCTGTGATGACGACCGCGGGATCGGTCCGCGCGGAGGGCGACCACGGTGACGAGGGAGGCCTGCGCACAGCTCTGGCCGGGCTGACCACCCGCGGGCGCTCCTTCCTGGCCGCCGGTGCGGCCGCCGCGGTCTGCGCCTACGTGCTCGGGCAGAGCGATCTGCTGCGGGTCGGACTGCTGCTGGCGGTGCTGCCGCTGGTGTGCGCGGGTGTGCTCTACCGGACCCGTTACCGGGTCGCCGGCAGCCGTCGGCTCTCCCCCTCGCGGGTACCGGCCGGCTCCGAGTCCCGGGTGCATCTGCGGATGGACAACGTGTCCCGGATGCCCACGGGCCTGCTGATGCTCCAGGACCGGGTGCCCTACGTGCTCGGGCCGCGGCCCCGGTTCGTGCTGGACCGGGTGGAGGCGGGCGGGCGCCGCGAAGTGTCCTACCGGATCCGTTCCGACCTGCGCGGCCGCTATCCGCTGGGCCCGCTGCAACTGCGCCTGTCCGACCCGTTCGGGATGTGCGAGCTGACCCGGTCCTTCTCCACGTACGACACGCTGACGGTGATCCCGCGCGTGGAGCCGCTGCCGCCGGTGCGGCTGAGCGGTGAGGTCAAGGGGCACGGCGACGGGCGGCAGCGTTCGCTGGCGCTGGCCGGCGAGGACGACCTGATCCCGCGCGGTTACCGCTACGGCGACGATCTGCGCCGGGTGCACTGGCGTTCCACCGCGCGCTACGGCGAGCTGATGGTGCGCCGCGAGGAGCAGCCGCAGCGGGCCCGGTGCTCGGTGCTGCTGGACACCCGCGCCGTCGCCTACGACGGCGCGGGTCCGGACTCGGCGTTCGAGTGGGCGGTGTCGGGTGCGGCGTCCGTGCTGACACACATGCTGGAGCGGGGTTTCTCGGTGCGGCTGCTGACCGACACCGGCACGTCGGTGCCGGGTGAGGGCTCCGACGGGTTCGCGGGCGCGAGCCAGGAGTCGGCGGACGCGGCCGGGCTGCTGATGGACACCCTCGCGGTGGTCGACCACTCCGACGGGGAGGGTCTGTCCCGGGCGTACGACATGGTCCGCGGCGGGAGCGAGGGGCTGCTGGTGGCCTTCCTCGGTGATCTCGACGAGGAGCAGACGGCGGTGCTCGCCCGGATGCGGCAGCGCAGCCGGGGCGCGGTCGCCTTCCTCCTGGACAGCGGGGCCTGGCTGCGGGAACCGTCGGGCGCGTCCGGTCCGTCGGACGGTGGCGGGGAGCGGTCGCGGATGCTGCGCGAGGCGGGCTGGACGGTGGTCACCGTGCCACGGGGCGCCTCCCTCGAGGAGCAGTGGCGGCTGGCGGACCGGGAGCGTTCCGGCCTGGCGGCCGCGAGCGGTGGGGAGGGAGCAGGGTGAGTGGACGACTGCGGCTGACGGTTGCCTCGTGGGCGGCCACGCTGCTGGCCGCGTGCGCACTGCTGCCGCTGGTGGAGCCGCCCTCCTGGATCGTGCAGGCGGCCTTTCTGCTGGCGGTGCAGTCGGGCGTGGGCGCGCTGGCCCGGCGGGTGCCGCTGGCGCGCCCGCTGACGGTGGCGGTGCAGGCCCTTGTCGCACTCGTGCTGCTGACGCTGGTCTTCGCGCGTGAGCACGCGTTCGCCGGCTTGCTGCCGGGCCCGGACGCGTTCCGCTTCTTCGCCGGGCTGCTCGACCAGGGCGGGACGGACGTCGGCCGTTATGCGATACCGGCGCCGCTGTCCGAGGGCATCCGGCTGATGCTGATCGGCGGCGTCCTGGTGATCGGGCTGCTGGTGGACGCCCTCGCGGTGACCTTCCGCAGCGCGGCACCGGCCGGGCTGCCGCTGCTCGCGCTGTACTCCGTCGCCGCGGGTCTGTCCGACGGCGGGGCCGACTGGCTGTGGTTCCTGCTGGCTGCGGCCGGCTATCTGACGCTGCTACTCGTGGAGGGGCGTGACCGGCTCTCCCAGTGGGGGCGGGTCTTCGGCGGGGCGTCGCAGGGCCCGCCCGGCGAGCCGGGCGGGGCCCGTGCCCCGGTGCGCACCGGCCGGCGGATCGGGGTGCTCTCGGTGGGCATCGCCCTGGTGGCGCCGCTCGCTCTGCCCACCATGAACGGCGGCCTGCTGGACCCGGCGGGTTCGGGGGTCGGCCCGGGCTCCGGCGGGGGCGGCACGATCTCCGCGGTGAACCCGCTGGTGTCACTGCGCGACTCGTTGAACGTGAACGAGGACCGCCAGGTCCTGTCGGTGCGCTCCGATTCGGAGAACGTCTCGGACCTGTACCTGCGGATCGTGTCCCTGGACGACTTCGACGGCACCACCTGGAAGCCGTCCAAGCGGTCCATCACCACGGTGCCCGACGGCGCTTTCCCCACTCCGGCCGGCCTCGGCCCGGACATCGAGCGCGAGGAGATCGGCACGACGATCTCGACCGCCGACTGGTACGGGCAGGACTGGCTGCCGATGCCGTATCCGCCGAGCGGCGTGGACATCAGGGGCAACTGGCGTTACGAACCGGTCGGGATGACGCTGGTCGGCGACCACGGTCAGGACACCCGGGGGCTGACCTATCAGGTCCGCAGCCTGAACGTGCGGCCCACTCCGGAGCAGCTGGCCGACGCGCCGGCGCCGCCGGCCGCCCTGGAACGGGACTACACCGAGCTGCCCGACTCGCTGCCCGCGGTGGTGTCCCGGACCGCCCGGGAGGTCACCGAGGGGGCGACGAACGCGTACGACCGAGCGGTCATGCTCCAGGAGTACTTCGCCCTGAGTGGCGGCTTCGAGTACGACACCGAGGTCGACGTCGGCAGCGGCTCGGAGGCGATCGCCCGCTTCCTGAGGGACAAGGAGGGCTTCTGCGTCCACTTCTCCTTCGCCATGGCGTCGATGGCCCGGTCCCTGGACATACCCGCCCGGGTCGCGGTGGGCTTCGCGCCGGGCACCCCGCAGGCGAACGGCACGGTGGCGGTGGGGCTGCGGGACGCGCACGCCTGGCCCGAGCTGTACTTCGAGGGCGTGGGCTGGACCCGTTTCGAGCCGACCCCCACGCGCGGTTCGGTGCCGGCCTACACCGTGCCGGACACCCCGGAGAGCACGCTGCCCGACCCGGCACGGCCGTCCGAGGCGGAGTCCTCGGAGCCCTCGGCCGCCCCGTCGGAGAGCGAGGGCTGCTCGGTGCGGCAGCAGCGGCTGGACGGCTGCGCGAGCGAGGCGCCCCTGGCGACGCTGCCCACGGGCGGCGACGGGCCGAAGTGGTACGCGGTCCTGGCGTGGGCGCTGGGCGGTCTCGCCGTCCTCGTGCTGCCGCTGGCGCCGATGCTGTGGCGGCTGCGGGCCCGTTCGGTGCGCCTGGGCGCGCACGGCCGGTCCGAGGCGGGTACGGCGGCGCACACCCTGGCCGTCTGGGACGAGCTGACGGACACGGCGTGGGACGTCGGTATCTCCCCGGACGAGTCGCTGACTCCACGCAAGGCGGCGGCCCGGATCGTCCGGCTCGGCCGGCTCGACCCGGATGCCGCGGCCTCGGTGCACCGGGTGGCGGATGCCGTGGAGCAGGTCCTCTACGCGCCGCGGCCGCGCCCGACGGCGGGCCTCACGGACGACGTGCGCCGGGTGGCCGCCGGACTGAGCTCCGGGGCCGGCCGGGGCATGCGGCTGCGCGCGCTGCTCCTGCCGCGTTCCACGGTGCGGGTGGTGTGGGCGGTGTCGGCCCGATGGGCCGCCGTGCGGGGCCGCGTCCTCGCCCTGCGGCCGGCATGGCGCAGGCCCTCGCGGCAGCAGGGGTGACGGGCCGGGTCCGGGCCGGTCGGCGCCGGGCCCGGCGCCGGCCGGGCAGGTGCCCCGGCTGAACAGGTGCACGGTGAGGGGCGGGAC
Organism: Streptomyces hirsutus; assembly: GCF_001418415.1. Taxonomy (GTDB): domain Bacteria; phylum Actinomycetota; class Actinomycetes; order Streptomycetales; family Streptomycetaceae; genus Streptomyces; species Streptomyces hirsutus. Next base: position 7,518 of record NZ_LIQT01000021.1, on the reverse strand, counting down.
GACCGGAAATCGTCCTGCCCCTCGTCTTCGTACCGTGCTTCGTGGCACGACCGGCGCCCGGCGCCTGCCCGGGTACGGACATGCGCCGGCCCGGGTGCGGACACGTGTCAGGGGGTGACCACCGGCTCGGTGGTCACCCCCTGACACATGCGCTTCGCGCAAGTCCTGGAGTGGTGCGGGGGAGCTACTGCCCGCCGCCCTGTTCGTCGCGGCGTCGCTGCCAGCGCTCCTCTATGCGGTTCATCACGGAGCGCCGCTGTCTGCCCTGCCGGCCGGACTGCGGCACGCCGGTGGAGCCGACGGCACCGACGGCGTCGGCCGCCTGCTCACCGGGCTTGGGCGCCTTGCGCCAGCCGGTCACCGCGAGAACCGCGCAGCCCAGCATGACGAGGAAGCCCACCACACTGAGCCAGACCTGCTGGGCGACCATTCCGGCCATGAGGAGCGCAATACCTACGAGGAAGCCCACGATCGCCTGGTAGACCCGCCGACGGGTGTACGTACGCAGGCCACTTCCCTCGAGCGCCGACGCGAACTTGGGATCTTCGGCGTACAGCGCTCGCTCCATTTGCTCGAGCATGCGCTGCTCGTGCTCCGAGAGCGGCACGGCGTCCTCCTCATCGTGCAGTCGCCGGGGGCGACCCGGGGGGTCACTTCAGGATAGGCAGGGATTCGCCCCCATGAAACCCGCCCCTCTGCGCCAATCGGCCAACCGGCACCGCCATGGGCGTCCCGGCCCTCTCGAGACTTCTCATTCCCCGACGGCCAGGCCGTCATGCCGGACGGTCTCCCTCGATCATACGGTGCCCAGCCGCCATTCGGGGGGCCTGTGGCGGACTCCATGCGCTGTGCGGCCGACGGACGCGTCGCTGATCAGCGACGCGTCACAGGCGGCTGCTCAGGCCCCTTCGGCCGCCGGTGCCTCACCGAGCACATGGAGCTGGGTGGCCACGGAATGGAAGGCGGCGAGTTCGGCCGCCGCGGCTTCCAGCTTCAGCAGCGCGTCGAGGGCTCCGGGCTCGGTGTCCACCAGGCCTCCGGGGACGAAGTCGGCGAAGACCCGTACGCCGTGCACGGCGCCGACCCGCAGGCCCGCTCCCTCCACCAGACCGCTGAGCTGATCGGCGGTGAAGCGGCGCGGCACGGGATCGCCGGCGCCCCATCGGCCGTTCGGGTCGTCGAGCGCCTGCCGGGCCTCCTTGAAGTGACCGGCGAGGGCGCGGGAGAACACGGCGCCGCCGAGGCCGGCGGCGAGCAGGCTGAGGACGCCTTCGGGGCGCAGGGCGGCCACGGTGTTGCGCACGCCCTCGGCCGGGTCCTCGACGTACTCCAGGACTCCGTGGCACAGCACCACGTCGTAGCCGCCGCGTTCGACGACGTCGAAGAGGCCGTGGGCGTCGCCCTGGACGCCGCGGACCCGGTCGGCGACGTCGGCCTCGGCGGCGCGGCGCTCCAGGGCGAACAGCGCGTTGGGGCTGGGGTCGACGACGGTGACCCGGTGGCCGAGGCGGGCCACGGGCACGGCGAAGTTGCCGCTGCCGCCGCCGGTGTCGAGAACGTCCAGCGCCGGCCGTCCCGTCGCCTTGGCCCGGCGCTCCAGGGCGTCCTGGAGGACCTCCCAGACCACGGCGGTACGGAGGGCGGCGCGGGGGCGCAGGGTGTCCGACACGGCAGTTGACTCCTCGGCGCGGCACCGCCTCGTTCACGGCGGAGCGATCGGGCTGCCTCCACGTCCCGGACAAGGAACGCGGAGGCTTCAGGCGTCTTCCACCCTATTGCCTGCCCCGCGTCGCCCGCGCCGGGCTGCCCCGCCACCGCCGGGCGGGGCAGTCCGGGGACCGGGAGGAGCACTCAGCCCGCGTCGGGCATCTCGCGGCCCAGGCCGCCGTCCGGGTGACGGCCGTCCGGACGGCGGCCGCCGGGGTCACGGCCGCCCTGGTCGTGGCCGTCCGGGTGGCCGGGGCGGCCGGGGTGGTCGGGGTGGCTGGGGCGGCCGGGGTGATCCGCGTCCGTGCGAGGCTGCGGGAGGACGGGCTGGAGGACGAGCATCCGCTCGACCAGGCGCAGGAACATCGCCACGTCCCGTATCAGGTCATCGGCGTCCCGGCCGCTGGCCGCGCCCCGGATGCCCGCCTCGGCGCGGGCGCGGCGCGGGGCGCCCGAGGCGAACAGGGCGCTCCATTCGGTGAGTTCGGGCGCGATCTCGGGAAGCACTTCCCAGGCGCTCCGGATTTTGCTCCGGGCTCTGGACGAGGCCTCGGGCCGTCCCCGTGCGGCGAGCACGGCGGCGGCGGTGCGCAGGGCGGCGAGGTGGGCCGTCGCGTAGCGCTCGTTGGGGGTGTCGAGGACGGTGGCCTCGTCGAGACCGGCACGGGCCTGGGCGAGCAGGTCGAGGGCGGCGGGCGGGGCGGTGGCGCGGCGCAGCACGGGGTGCACATCGCTCGCGGGGCCGGTCAGTGAGGGGGCAGGGCCGGTGGCGCGGCGCCGGCGGGCGGCGGCTGCGGAGGAGTGGGCCATGACGAACCTCCTGTCGTCTTCGTGACGGCTCTGTGGCCGTATGGGTTCATCGTGAGGTATGCCACTGACAATCCGTTCCGACCTGGTCTTTTTCTTCGACCGACTGTTCGGTGCGGGTGGGCCGGCCACGGGGCGGAGCCTGTGACGGGGCGGGCCGAGGGTGCTGTGAGAATCAGGGCATGGAACGCAGCAGCACCACGTCGGGCGGCAGCACCCGCCGCGAGGCCACCCGGCAGAAGCTCTACGAGGCGGCCGTCACGCTCATCGCGGAGCAGGGCTTCTCCGCCACCACCGTGGACGAGATCGCCGAGCGGGCGGGGGTCGCGAAGGGCACGGTCTACTACAACTTCGCGAGCAAGTCGGTCCTCTTCGAGGAACTGCTGCGGCACGGGGTCGGGCTCCTCACCGCCTCTCTGCGGGAGGCGGCCGAGCGGACGGCCGGGACGGGTGGCAGCAAGGTCGACGCGCTGGACGCGATGGTCCGGGCGGGGCTGGTCTTCATCGACCGTTACCCGGCCTTCACCCAGCTGTACGTGGCCGAGCTGTGGCGCACCAACCGGGCCTGGCAGTCCACGCTGCTGGTGGTCCGGCAGCAGGCCGTGGCGGTCGTCGAGGACGTGCTGCGCGAGGGCGTGGACAACGAGGAGTTCAGTGCCGAGATCGACATTCCGCTGACGGCGGCGGCGCTGGTCGGCATGGTGCTGGTGGCCGCGCTGGACTGGCAGGCCTTCCAGCCGGAGCGCTCTCTGGACGACGTGCACTCGGCGCTGTCCCGGCTGCTGCAGGGGCGTGTGAGCGGCCACCGCTGAGCGTGACGGACGACCGCACCCGGCGGCGGCCGCCGGTCGGCGGTCGGCGGTCGGCCCGGGACACGGAAAGTGCCGGTCCGACGGTGGCTGCGTCCCCCGCGAGCCACTGCCGGACCGGCGTCTTCCTTGCTCCCCCGTACGTCCCCCCGTGGAACCCCCTCGCGGTCGTTCCCCGGGTTCCCCCGTGCCTCGCTCCCGCCGACACGGCCGGCGGAAGGAGCGGATCGCGGACCCGGACCGTTCCGGCGCCCCGTGTCGCCGGTTCCGGAGCCGTGCCCCTCTCCGTGGTCTCCACTCTCTCGTTTCCGCAGGTCCTGGCCCATCCGCGCGCGTACTCATCTCGGGCACTAGGTACGGATACTCACTCCTGTGCACCCGGCCCCACCCGGTCCGGCCGCCGGCTGGTCACCGGAGCGTGGGCGACGGTACTCGGGGCCGGGGGCGGCCGCGGGGGCGGATAAAGTCCCTGACATGGCACGGATTGCGGTGATCGGCGCCGGGCTGGGCGCGATGGCGGCCGCTGCCCGGCTGGCCGTCGCGGGCCACCGGGTGGCGGTGTACGAGCGGACGGACACGTACGGGGGCGCGCTGCGCCGGCTGGAGCGGGAGGGCTTCGCGTTCGACACCGGCCCCGGCCTGCTCCCACTGCCGGCGGTCTACCGCGACCTGTTCGTGAAGACGGGCAAGGAGCCGCTGGAGGCCTGCGTCGAGCTGGTCCAGGTCGACCCGTCGTCGCACCACGTGTTCGCGGACGGTACGCGCGTCCCGCTGCCGAACGCGTCCCGCGCGGGTGTCGTCTCCGCCCTGGACGCGGCCCTCGGCCCTGCCGCCGCCCAGCGCTGGGGGGACTTCCTGGTACGGGCCCGCGAGACCTGGGACAGGACCCGCCGGCCGCTTTTGGAGGAGCCGTTGTGGCCCGACTGGCAGGTGCTGGCCGGGCGTGAGCCCTACCCGGCCGTCCCCCACAGGAAGCTGCTGCGCACGCGCGCGGCGGGCACGCTCGCCGAGGTCGCCGCCTGGGAGCTGCGCGATCCCCGGCTGGCCTCCCTGCTGGAGGGTTACGCGCTCGAGCAGGGCCTGGACCCCCGGTCCACGCCGGCGAGCGCGGCGGTGCTGCCGTACATGGAGCACGCCTTCGGCACCTGGTACGTCCGCGGCGGCATGCGGGAGCTGGCCCGCGCGGTGTACGAGCGGTGCCTGGCCCGCAGGGTGGAGTTCCGTTTCGGTGCCGAGGTCACCGGGGTTCTGGAGAAGGACGGCCGGGTGGCGGGCGTGGAGTTCACCGAGGGCGCCTCCCCCGGCGGCGGGAGCGGGAACGGGGCGGTGGCCGAGGCGGATCACGTGATCGCCGGGGTGACGCCCGGCGTGCTGGACCGGCTGACCCGGGGGGCGCGGGTGCGGGGCGAGGGCGAGGTCGTGGGCCGCTTCGGGACCGCGAGCCGTCTGACGGTGCTGCTGGCACTGCGCGGCGGACGTCCCGAGGGGACACCGCACCGGACGGTCGTGCACACCCGGGACCAGGAGGCCGAGCTGGAGTCCCTGTTCGGCTCCCCCGCGGGCCTGCCCGCGCACCCCACGGTCACGGTCCTGCGCCCCGACGACCCGGCCCTGGTCCCCGACGCGGACCATGAGGCGGTCACCCTCACCTCTGCGGTGCCCGCGGGGACCGCGGGGCCGGGCCTGGACGCACACGCGCACACCATGATCGGCGCCGCCGAGCGGGCCGTACCCGGCCTGCGCGACCGCCTCCTGTACAGCGAGGTCCGCACCCCGGACGACATCGCGGAGGCGACGGGCGCGGAGGGCGGAGCGGTGCCCGTCCCGGCGCTCGCCGCGGCGGGCGGACGCCTGCTGCACCCGTCCAACAGCACCGGCGTACCGGGGCTGTGGACAGTGGGTGGCTGGTCGCACCCCGGCGGGGGTCTCCCGCACGCCGGGATGTCGGGCGCGCTGGTCGCGGGCCTGATCGTGGAGGGGCCGGGGTTCCGCGGGTCCCAGTGAGCGGCGGGGACCGAGGCGGATCACCAGCCGGGACCGGCGGCCGCGGCGGGCCGGGCCGCCGGGTCAGTAACGGTACTGCTGCTCGTCGTACCCGTTGCCGTTCCCGTTGCCCGGGGTCTGGCCCTGCTGGCCGTTGTCCTGGTACGGGTACGGCTGCTCCTGAGGAAGTTCGCCGCCGTACAGGTCGTCGGTGCTGCGCTGCTGCGGCACCCACAGACCGCCTGCCGGGGTCTCCCCGCCGTAGCCGCCGCCGTACTGGTCCTGGCCGTAGCCCTGCTGGCCGTACTGCTGCTGCTGCGGGTCGGTGTATCCGGTGTCGTACGAGGCCCCGTCGTAGGTCGGGGTGCCGATGTACGGGTCGGAGTAGGCGGCGTACTGCTGCTGTTGGCCCGTGGTGTCGTAGGACTGCTGCTGGCCGTAACCGGAGTAGTCGTAGGCGTAGTTCTGGCCGGTGTCGTAGCCCTGGTCGGCGCTCTGGCCGGTGTCGTAGCCCTGGTCGGCGCTCTGGGCGGTGGCCGCGTACTGGTCCTGGGCGGGGGTGCCGTACCCGTTGTCGCCGTAGACGCCGTACGAGCCGGTGTCGTCGGGCATGGGCTGCGGCTCGTAGACGGCGGTGGTCTCGGCGGCCGTCTGCTGTTCGCCGCGCACGGGCGTGAACACGTCGTCGCGGTCGTAGTCGTCGTCGGCTCCGTAGGAGGCCCGGTCGCGGCGCCGCTCGGCGCCCTCGTCGCCGTACCCGTCGCCGGTGGCCTCCAGGTCGGAGACCTCCAGAGTCGGCTCCTCCCGCCCGCGGTCACCACGGCCGCCCTTGACGGCGGACAGCAGGGGGGCGTTGACCGCCCAGCCGGCCGCGAAGCCGCGGCGGAACGACAGCGTGACGTAGGTCTGGCCGATCGCGAAGGCGATGGCGCCCAGGCCGATCACGACGACCGACGGGATCAGCACACCGAGCACGACGCCCAGAAAGCCCCCGAAGGCGAGCAGTCGCCAGCGCAGACGCGCCTTGTACTGCAGCAATACCTCGCCGAGCAGCCACAACGCGACCACACCGAACGCGATGTAGAGGACCGTCCAGCCCATGTACGCCCCTCTCCCAGTGGCCGCTACGCAGTGTGTCGTACGCCGGTGCGACCGGTCTAGGCCCGCGGTGGATGGTGCAGGCCCAGGTTCTCGTAGATTTCCAGCGTCGCCGTGGAGTTGTTCAGCGTGATGAAGTGCAGTCCGGGCACTCCCTCGGCCAGCAGCCGTGCGCAGAACTCCGTGGCGAACTCGATACCGATGGAGCGTACCGCCGCCGGATCGTCCGCCGCTGCGAGGATCCGCTCTTTCAGGGCATCCGGGAACGACGCGTTACTGAGCTGCGGCAACCTCTCCAACATCTTCACACTGGTCACCGGCATGACCTCCGGAATCACCGGTGTTCCGCAACCCGCCGCATCGACCCGGTCACGCAGACGCAGATAGGACTCGGGCTGGAAGAACATCTGGGTGATCGCGTAGTCGGCGCCGGCCCGGCACTTGTCGACGAAGTGTGCGACGTCCGCGTCCCAGTCGGACGACCGCGGGTGCATCTCCGGGAAGGCGGCGACCCCCACGCAGAAGTCGCCCGACTCCTTGATGAGCCGGACGAGGTCCGCGGCGTAGGTCAGGCCCTGCGGATGCGGGATCCAGTCGGCCATCGGGTCGCCGGGCGGGTCGCCCCGCACGGCGAGCATGTTGCGGATCCCGGCGTCGGCGTACTGGCCGATGATGTTGCGCAGTTCGGCGACGGAGTGGTCGACCGCGGTGAGGTGGGCGACCGGGGTGAGGGTGGTGTCGGCGACGATCTGCTCGGTCTCGTGGACCGTGCCCGCGCGGGTGGACCCTCCGGCGCCGTAGGTGACGGAGACGAAGTCCGGAGCGACCGCCTCGACCCTGCGCAGCGCGCTCCAGAGGTTCCGCTGGCCCTTGGGTGTCTTGGGCGCCGAGAACTCGAACGAGTACGTCGTCTTTCCGTCAGCGAGCATGTCGCGCACGGTGCGTGCGTGATCAGTCCTGACGGACGCTGTTCCGAGGGCCATACCGGCAGGTTAGCCAGGGGGCGCCGGTCCCCCAACCGGATGCGGGAGATTTGCCGGAATTGCCGACTTGTTGTCCACCCTTTGGACACGCGGTGACGAGAGGGGGTGGCGGGCGGGGAGCGGGCGACGGG
>NZ_LIQT01000209.1 GCF_001418415.1 Streptomyces hirsutus | reverse complement strand
CCGCACCGGACCAGGCCAAGGACCCTCAAAGGGGGAAGGGGGAGGTGCGTTGCGGTCGGGGGCGGCCGGACCGCGACGGTTCCGGTGCACCGGGCGTTGGCACTCGCACCCGTACGACTTCGGCGGAAGGCGCCATTCGTCAGGTGCACTGTCCTCTTCGGCCGAATGCGCACGGTTGGGTCTGGCGAGCAGCAGCGGGTGCGGTGCGTCAGGTCGTCGGCGAACCCCTGACGCCGTGCGTGGGTCCACCGGCCCGCTCCGCCGCCCGAGGAGTGCCCGGATGGCGCTCCGGCGGGAGCATCCGATGAAACGACACCGGTGGTTCCAGGCGCGGCCGGGACGTCGGTGACAGCGTGATGCCGTGGCGCAGGGGTTCAGACAGTGAGTTCGTGTTCCTGGTTTCCGGTACTCAGGACGGTCGAGCGGAAGGAGGCGACGACTGGGCGGAGATCGATCCGGTGCCAGGCGGCCCACAGGCGCACGGATCTCTGGAACCAGGGGAGGTCGCGGACCGTGACTCCTGGGATGCGGCCGCGCAGCATGCTCTTCTGCACGAACGCCATGCCGAGCCCCGATGCGACGAGGCCGAGTGCGGTGAGGGGGTCCGGCGCCTCGAGCCGGATGTCGGGGGTGAAGCCGACGGCGGCGCAGGATGCGACGAAGCCGTCCCGCCAGGTGAGATCCTGGCTGTCTTCCAAGGCCACCCATGGCTGGGCGTCGAGGTCCCCGGGCGGGATCTCCCCCACGTCGGCGAGGGGGTGGCTGGTCGGCATGGCCAGGAACAGGGGGTCCTCGAGGAGGAGGGCGCTCCGCAGGTCCGGATCGGTCTCGGGCGGTGCCTGCGGGACCAGGGCGATATCCAGGCTGCGTTGGCGCAGCCCCTCGAACTGCTGCGATGCGGTCAGGTCGTAGAGGGCGACGTGGATCCCAGGACGGTCGTCGTGCAGCTCCCGCAGGGCCCGGGGCAGGAGACCGGTGTGCATGGCGTCGCCCACGTATCCCACACACAGGCCGCCCTCCTCGCCCCGGCCGAGACGCCGGCCCAGGTTCTCCAGCCGGTCCGCGTGCCGCAGCAGGGCCGTGGCCTCGGTGAGGAAGACGCGGCCGTCGGAGGTGAGCCGGATGCGCTGCTGGCTGCGCTCGAACAGCGTGAGGCCCAGGCTCTTCTCCAGCTGAGCGATCTGCCGGCTCAACGGCGACTGCGAGATGTGCAGGCGTTCGGCGGCCCGGCCGACGTGTTCCTCTTCGGCGACGGCCACGAAATACCGGAGTTGGCGCAGGTCAAGCATGTAAGACCTCCTGGGACTCAAGTCTGTCCAAGCAAGTCTTGGACAGTCTTACCCGTCGATCCTAACCTCGACAGAGCAAGAGCCGCAGAGCGGAAAAACCCACGAACTCTGCGTCACGCAATGAAAAGAAGGATCTTCCCCATGGGCATCAAGTCCCTTCTGCCGGGCACCCTCGGCTTCGGTACCGCACCGCTGGGCAACATGTTCCGCAGCATCCCGGACGAGGAGGCCGCGGCCACCGTCGAGGCCGCCTGGAACCAGGGCATCCGCTACTTCGACACCGCCCCGTTCTACGGCGCCGGCCTGTCCGAGATCCGACTGGGCGAGATTCTCGCCGGCCGACCGCGCGACGAGTTCGTGCTCAGCACCAAAGTGGGCCGCGTCATCCTGGACGAGCTGGAGGACCCCACCACCCGAGACCTGGGCGAAAAAGGCGGCCTCTTCGCATACGGCCGCCCGAACAAGGTGATCGACGACTACACGGCGGACGCCACCCTGCGCTCCATCGAGGACAGCCTCACACGCCTGAAGACGGACCGCCTCGACATCGTCTGGGTACACGACGTCGCCCAGGACTTCCACGGCGACCACTGGCTGGCCGTCTACGAGACCGCGCGCACCGGCGCTTTCCGCGTGCTGCAGCGGCTCCGCGAAGAAGGCGTCATCAAGGCGTGGGGCCTCGGCGTCAACCGTGTGGAGCCGATCGAGCTCACCCTCGACCTGAACGAACCCCGGCCCGACGCGTTCCTCCTGGCCGGCCGCTACACCCTCCTCGACCACAACCGGGCCCTGCAGCGCCTGCTGCCCACCGCCATCGAGCAGGGTATTGACATGGTCGTCGGAGGCCCCTACAGCTCCGGCGTCCTCGCCGGCGGCCGACACTTCGAGTACCAGCAGGCCCCGGCGGAGATCATCACCAGGGTCGAGCGGATCAAGACCCTCGTCGCCGAGCACGGTGTGAGCGTCAAGGCCGCAGCGCTGCAGTTCGCACTGGCCCACCCCGCCACGGCAGCCGTCATACCCGGCGCCACCCGGCCCAGCCGCATCGCCGAGGACATCGCCGCCCTCTCCGAGAGCGTCCCGGTCGCCTTCTGGGCCGCCCTGCGCGACGAGAAGCTCATCGCCGCCCACGCCCCCACCGCCTGACACTCCGCAGCACACCACAGAAAGCACCCACCATGGCCACCACCACAGCATCCCTCGACCTACCGCAGGACCCCGACCGTGTCTGGCAGCTCATCGGCGGTTTCGGATCCCTGCCCGACTGGCTCCCCTACATCCCTGAGAGCGAACTGAGCGAAGGCGGCCGTGTGCGCCGCCTGACCAACCAGGACGGCGGTGTCATCATCGAGCGCCTCCAGGCCTTCGACCACGATGCGCGCAGCTACTCCTACGCCATCGAACAGGCGCCCTTCCCGGTGACCGGCTACCTCTCCACTCTGCGCGTCCACGCCGTCCCCGGCAGCCCTCACGCCTCGCGCATCGAATGGTCCGGCACGTTCACCCCCGTAGGGGTCAGCGACGCCGAAGCCGAGGATCTTTTCCACGGCATCTACACCGATGGTCTCGCCGCGCTCGAGAAGACCGTAAGCGCCTGAAGCGGAACGGCGTCACTGAGCGCCGCCAGCGCGTACTGGCGGCGCTCGGCGATGCCGGGAGCTGCGCCGGGGCCCATCGACGCGACGTACGCAGGGACGTGCCGGAGTGCGTGCGGTGGACTCGGCCGGCCGCTTCCCGGCCGCACGCCAAATGCTCTTCGGTGAGGCCGAGGAAGCTCAGCAGACGGCTCGGGGAGCGCGCGACCTGATGGATCTGCACATCCACGTTCCCTGGATCCTGCAGGCCGCCGAAGCCGCCGGGGTGAACGATCCGGCTCCTGACGACTACGGCGTCCCGGTCTCGGCGGTCGCCCGCACGGAGTCCGGCACCTGTTTGCCGCCTACGACCTGGGCAAGGACAAGCTCTACGGCCACATCAAGCCGAAGAAGAACCGCACGAAATTCCTGGAGTTCTGCCGCTACCTGCGCAGCCTCTACCCGCCCGAGATCCGCATCGCGATCGGGCTCGACGACTTCTCCCGCACCTGACCACGAAGAAGGACACCCGCGTCGGTGACTGGGCCACTGCTCACAACGTCGAGTTCGCCTACACCCCGACCAACAGCTCCTGGCTGAACCGCATCGAGGCCCAGTTCACCGCCCTGCGTTACTTCACGCTGGACGGCACCGACCACGCCGGCCACAAGGAGCAGGGCAGCATGATCCGCCGCTACATCATCTGGCGGAACAAGCACACCGCCGATATTCGCTTGCGCACCATCGTCACCCGGATCAACGTCGCCTGACACCTGATGAAGGCAGAGAAGATGACCACGCAGACCCACCACGTCGATCACGAACTCATCCAAGCCGCGGCGCACGTGGCTCGCACTCGCTGCCGGGGTGACAACCACACCATGGCAGCCGCGGCCCGTGCCCGGGACGGCCGGATTGTCACCGCGGTGAACGCCTACCACTTCACGGGAGGACCGTGCGCGGAGCTGGTCCTCATCGGTGCGGCAGCCGCGCAGGGCGCCTACGACCTGGACACGGTCGTTGCTGTGGGCGACCGCGACCGGGGGGTTGTTCCCCCGTGCGGTCGGTGCCGTCAGGTCCTTCTCGACTACTTCCCCGCCCTCAAGGTCATCGTTGGCGAAGGCGACCGCGTCCGAACCGTCCCTATCACCGACTTGCTGCCCGAAAGCTACGTCTGGGCCGACCACCAGCTCGACGCCGAGTAGACCGGGCCACTCAGCATGGGCTGGCACCGTCAACCGACAACGGGGCGAACGTTGTCTGATGCAGGACTGGATACGGAGAAAGCAGAAACGGATCCTCCCAGCTCATCCACCTCGCCTGCGATGGCCGCGGTCGTCCCCTCGCGATCCCGCCGATACCGGGCCAACGCCACGACAGTCTCTGCGCACGCCCCTTCCCGGAACGCATCCGCGTCCCGCGGACCGGTCCGGGCCGGCCACACTGCAGGCCTGATCAGGTCATCGCGGACAAGGCCTACAGCTCCCGAGGCTTCCGCGCCTACCTGCGCAAACGCGGCATCGCACACGCCGTCCCGGAGAATACCGACCAGCGGTGTCACCGGCACAACCGCGGCCGTCGCGGCGGTTGACCACCAGGACTCGACCGGGAGATCCACCGACGACGCAACATCGTTGAGTGCTGTTTCAACCGCCTCAAGGGCTTCCGTGGAATCGCCACCAGATACGAAAAGACCGCCCCGTCGTACGAAGCAGCGGTCAGTCTCGCGTCGTTTCCACTCTGGAAAAGATCCGTTTGAAGGCGAACCCAGGGCTCTGACCGGGAAGGTTCGTCGGGTTGTGGCTGGTGGTGCAGGGTTCGCGAAAATTCGTTTCGAGCCTTGCCCTGGTGCCTCTACTGTGGCGCGGTGATGACTCAGGTGATCGTTCTCAATGGTGGTTCCAGCTCGGGGAAGTCCGGGATCGTTCGGTGTCTGCAGGCAGTACTGCCGGATCCGTGGCTGGCCCTGGGGACAGACACGCTGGTTGAGGCGATGCCGGCGTCCATGCAGGCGTCGGATGGCGGGATCGAGTTCGCTCCGGACGGAGCGGTGATCGTCGGTCCGGAGTTCCGAACGCTGGAAGCGGCATGGATCGAGGGGGTCGCCGCGATGGCCCGTGCCGGCGTCCGGGTCATCGTCGACGAGGTCTTCCTCGGCGGAGCGGAATCGCAGCAGCGATGGCAGAAAGCCTTGGGCGAACTGCGGGCGCTGTGGGTCGGTGTCAGGTGTGACGCTGCGGTAGCCACAGGTCGTGAGGTCGCACGAGGTGATCGGACCATCGGAATGGCCGCATCCCAGGCGGAAGTGGTCCACCAGGGCGTGACCTATGACCTGGAGGTGGACACCACGCATGTGGAAGCGATGGAGTGCGCACAGACCATCGCCGCACATGTCAAGTGATCGACGGCCCGGCTGTCTGCCGCTGTGACCGCATCGCCGGGACGATTCAGGCCGCAGTGGTGAGAGGGAGTCCGCCCCGGCTGGAGCGCGGCAGCCGGGGCGTCACCCTGACCGAGGCCGGGGCGGTACCGCTGCGGGAGGCGCGGGTGGCGCTGGACGCCGTCGAGGCCGCCGAGCGGCGCACCCGCCGGGCAGCCCCTGCCGCGACCGGCCGCCCCGCCGTGGTCCTCGCCGCGAAGGCGGGCGCCTCTGGTGAACTGCTGGCGAAACTCCTCGACGCCTACGCAGCCGAGCCCGGCGCCATTGCCGTGGACGTCGTGCTGTGCGGGCCGGGCGAGCAAGTACGGGTGCTGCGCGACGGCCGGGCCGACGTAGCCCTGCTCCACCGGCCGTTCGACGACACGGCCGGCTTCGACACCGAAAACATGCACACCGAGGGTCAGGTGGCGATCCTCCCAGTGGGCCACTCCCTCAGTGCCCGTCCCCACCTGCGGCTCGCCGAGGTCACCGACCTTCCCCTGCCCCGCTGGCCGCGCCCCGACGGCACCTTCCCGAACGGCCGCGGCCCGCAGGTGCGCGACCACACGCGGCTCAGCCAGCTCATCGCCCTCGGCCGCGCCTGCGCGGTCGTCCCGGAGTCGGGCCGTACCGGCCTCCGCAAGGGTCTGACCGCCGTACCAGTCCTCGACGCCCCCACGTCACCACGGTCATCGCCTGGCCCCACACAGCCGCTTGACGGCGGTCGCGGCGCTGGTCCGCGCTGCCACCCCCCTGTGCCCCATGGCAGTGAACGCCGGGCTCAGCGGGAGCAGGCACCCGGCCGTGGTCTGTCCGACAGTCGCAGCCAGTGCGGTCAAGGGGAAACGCGCACGGTAGCGGAGCCGGGTAAGGGACCACGCGAGCCGGCCCCACCCTGGTCAGAGGCAGGCTGGTCCCGCCGGTGCGGCGGCAACGCGCCGAATACGCACCAACGCGGTGCCATGCATCGGGTGTGAAGCCATCGTGGTGTGCGGGAGTGCAGAGCGTCATCGGCCGGCGCGCACCGGGTGCGGACGGCCGTCGGGTGAACCACACCGGGTGTCGCGCATCGTGTACCGGGTGCGGTGCATCGAATGCATCCGGTAGTGGCGGGCGTCCGGTGCGCCTGAAGGCCGGGGGCGCGTTGTCGGCGCTGTCCGTACCCTTCCCAGGCCTGAAAGTGGAGGTGCCCGCGTCGGAGCTGCGCAACCAGCCGGTGGTCTCGCGGAACGACCTGTTCGAGCTGCCGGTCCGCCTGAACGGTCGACTTGCGTGGGAGTGCGCTACGGGTCGGAGCGTCGCAGACACCGCGGCGCACGAAGCCCGTGTCGCCTCGTGCCTCTCACGGGATGCCGAGCGGGGGAATGTGTCGCTAGATGGATGAAGGGCTTCGTGCCGCCCGAACGATGAACGAGTGTGCAGGGAAAGGCTGGGACACGGCATGCAGAAGCGCAGTCTGCGGGACCTCCAGGTATCGGCCATCGGCCTGGGGTGCATGGGCATGTCCGCCTTCTACGGATCCGCCGATCAGGAGGAGGGGATCGCGACCATTCGGCGTGCCCTCGGCCTCGGGGTGAACTTTCTCGACACCGCGCAGATGTACGGGCCGCTCACCAACGAGTCGCTCGTCGGCGAGGCGATCCGGGGACATCGCGACGAGTACGTGATCGCGACGAAGTTCAACTACCGGATGGACAACGCCGTACCCGGCGACATCAGCACGGTCGGCCCGCAGGACGGCTCGGCCGAGCACGTCCGGAGCTCGGTCCACGGTTCCCTGAAGCGTCTGGGAACCGACCACATCGACCTTTACTACCAGCACCGGGTCGACCCGAACGTACCCATCGAGGAGACGGTCGGCGCGCTGGGCGAGCTGGTCGCCGAGGGCAAGGTGCGGTACATCGGCCTGAGCGAGGCGAGCGCGGAGACCATCCGGCGCGCCGACGCCGTGCACCCGATCACCGCGGTGCAGAGCGAGTACTCGCTGTGGTCACGGGACGTGGAGGCCGAGGTGTTGCCCGCCTGCCGGGAGCTGGGCATCGGCTTTGTGTCGTACTCGCCGCTCGGCCGCGGTTTCCTCGCCGGGCGGTTCACCTCGCCGGACGAGCTGGACGCGAACGACTGGCGCCGTGAGAACCCGCGCTTCCAGGACGCCAACCTGGAGGCGAACCTGCGGCTGGCGGAAAAGGTGAAGGAGATCGCCGCCGAGAAGGACGTGACCCCGGCCCAGCTGGCCATCGCCTGGGTGTTGGCCCGGGGTGAGAACCTGGTACCGATCCCGGGCACCAAGCGCCGCACCTACCTGGAACAGAACGCTGCCGCGGTCGACATCGCGCTGACCGAGGACGACCTGGCCCGCATCGACGCGGAGCTGCCCGAGGCACAGGGTGAGCGGTATGACGAGGCAGGGATGAGAAGCGTCAACCGCTAGGCCGCCTCTTTCCGATCATCCGAACGTTGGACTGGTCGTGAGGAGTGCGTCTGGGATGTCCGATGCCGCGTGGGCGGTGATTGAGCCGTTGCCGCCGTTGCCGGTGGGCCGGGCCCGCGGCAGGTGGCGTGAACGCTGCCAAATGCTGGAGGACATCGTGTTCAAGTTCCGGACCGGTGTGCCCTGGGGCAGAATCCGTCGAAGAGGTTCGGGCTGGGGCAGACGGTCCACGGGCGCTTCGCTCGCTGGGCGGCCGACGGCACCTTCGACGGGCTCCTGAAGGAAGCCCGTGAAGCCATCGCCCGCCTTGTAGGTTCCTAGGAGTCGCCAGCCATGTCACTCGCCCGCGTCCACAACTTCTCCGTCTCGCTCGACGGCTTCGGCACCGGTGAGGGGCAGAGCCGTGACGCGCCGTTCGGCCACGCCGGCGAAAGGCTGCACGAGTGGATGTTCGCCACCCGATGGTGGCACGAGACGATCGGCCGGCCCGGCGGGACCGGCGGCCTCGACGACGCCTTCGCGAGGCAGTTCACGCCCGGGATCGGCGCCGAGATCATGGGCGCCGGGAAGTTCGGCCACCCCGGATGGCACAAGGACCCGGAGTGGAAGGGGTGGTGGGGGCCCAACCCGCCATTCCACACACCGACCTTCATCCTCACCCATCACCCGCGCCCGTCGATCGAGATGGAGGGCGGCACGACATTCCACTTCCTCGACGCTTCGCCCGCCAAGGCGCTCGAGACGGCCCGCGAGGCCGCGGACGGCCAGGACGTACGCATCGGCGGAGGACCCACCGTGTCCGCGGCTTCCTTGCCGCCGGGCTCATCGACCACATGCACATCGTGGTGGTCCCGATCCTGCTCGGCCGAGGCGTACGCCTCTGGGACGGACTGGAGGGCCTCGAAAAGGACTATGAGGCCGAGGCCACCTCCTCGCCCGGCGGAGTCACGCATGTGACGTTCACCCGTATGGGTCTCTGAACCGCTCACGCTCACCGGCCATGAGCACGCACGGCTTCGACGGCGCCCATCTGATCCCCTTTGTTCGAGTTGGTGGAGCAGTCGCGCGAAAACGGTGCCTACCGGCCCCTGCCCGCCCCGAAGGCATCGAGCAGCCCGGCTACCGACGACGCACCGCTGAAGCGCCGGCCCGCCAGCCCGTCGATCAGCTGATCGACCACGTTCTCACTGGTCATCGATGCATCCTCCTCGATCGGGAGGTGCACCGAACGATTTACCGTCCCGCGCCGCTCGGCCAGGTGACATGGGACCGCGCGGTTGCGGTGCCCCTGAGCGGGCAGAACACCTAACGCTTCCCGGTCTTGGTGCCGACGGTGTTCGTTACCGCCGCCGTTGCCGGTTTGCGGGCGGGTCTGGTGGGAGGCTCCCTTGGAGTGTGGGAACGGGGCCGGCTGCCCAAGGACCGTCAGCCGTTTCATCGGAGTCGAGCAGGTTCTCGCCGTAGAGATCGTGCAGCCAATTGGATTGGTAAACGGTGTCGAGATAGCGCTCGCCGAGATCCGGGGCGATGGCCACCGCGGTGAGTTCACGCGTGTCGTGGTCGTGCAGCCAACGCATCGCGCCGCTGACGACCGTGCCGGTGGAGCCGCCGAAGAGGAATCCGCGTTTGGCCAGACGATGGCACGTGCGGATGGTGTCCGTCTCCTCGACGCGTATCACCTCGTCCACGTAGGACTCGTCGAGGAGGGGCGGAGGCATGCTCATGCCGAGCCCGGGTATCATGCGGCGGCCCGGCGTACCACCGAAGGTCACCGAACCGACGCTGTCCACTGCGACGATCCGTACCGGCCGGTGCCATTGGCGGAAGTAGCGTGCGCAGCCCATCAGAGTTCCGGTGGTGCCGGCGCCGACGAACAGTACGTCCAGATGCGGGAAGTGCTGGGCGATCTCCGGCGCTGTCTTGCGGTAGTGCGCCTTCCAGTTGTTCGGATTGGTGTACTGACTGAGCCACACGTACCGGTCATCGGAATCGCACAGCGCACGGACGTAGTCGATCCGTGCGCCCAGGAAGCCGCTTTTGGCGTCCAAGCTGGCGATGGTGTGCACCCGGCTGCCCAGTGCCTCCATCAGGAGTCTGGTCGACAGGTTGCAGCGGGAGTCCGTCACGCACAGGAACCGGTAGCCCTTGCTCGCCGCGATCATGCTCAGCGCTACGCCGAGGTTGCCGGACGAGGACTCGACCAGGATCGAATCCGGCTTGAGGTCTCCGTCTCGCTCGGCGGTCTCCACCATCTCGGTCGCGGCCTTCAACTTGATCGAGCCGGCGAAGTTGAATCCCTCACACTTCAGGAACAGGGAGTGCCCGAAGATGGGCTCGAGGTCGACATAGAGCTGGGACTCGTTGAAGGCGTAGGGAACGGATATGACGGGCACGACGGCCTCCTCCTCATCTGCAGCAGGGCGCTCTCGGACGGTTATCCGTAGCGGCGCAGTTCGTGGAAGAAGTCGTCGACGACGTGCAGTTTTCCTGAGCGGACCGTTTCGTCGTAGACGTACTTGCCGACCGCGAGGTCGAGCACCCCGAGGCCGAAGGGTGAAAACACCACCGGTCGGTCCGCCGGCACTGTCACCCGCCCGGCCATCACGTCGTCCAACGTGCCCTGCAGGAAGTCCCGGTTGCCCGTGAGTTGCTCGGCCAGATGCGGCGAGGTGTCAGCCTTCAGACAGTGCTCGACGTCATCCACGATGTTGGCCGAGGCGAGAACGATCTCCGGCGCGAGGTCGCGCAGGGACACGTGCAGAACCACAGGATTGTGCGAGAACCACGTAGGGTCGCTGACGTGCGGCTCACTGGCGACGGTGGCGAAGACCACCAGGTCGCTGTCACGGATCAGCTCCTCGGCGCTGTGGTGCACCGTGATCCGGCCGGTGGTGCCCGACTGCTCGAGGTAGCGGCGGAACCCTGCCGCGCTGTCGGCGGACAGGTCGTGTACGCCTATCTCGTCGAACGACCAGCCGTTGCCGGCCAGGAACGTGTGGATGTAGCGGGCGATCAGGCCCGTCCCGAAGAACCCGACGCGCGTGGGCCGTGGCCGGTCCCGGCTGAGCCGATCCGCGGCCAACACCGCGGACGCAGCCGTCCTGGTGGCGCTGATGATGGAACTCTCCAGACAGGCGAACGGGTAACCGGTCTCCTGGTCGTTGAGGATCAGCACGGCGGACGCTCTCGGGATGCCGGCTTGAACGTTCTCCGGAAAACTGGAGATCCACTTTACGCCGTCCACTCGTACGTGCCCGCCGATCGAGGCCGGCAGCGCGATGATCCGGGAGGTCGGGCGGTCGGGGAAGCGCAGGAAGTACGACGGTGGGTTCACCGAGTCACCGGCGCCGTGCAGCCGGTAGGTGGACTCGGCCAACTCGACGATCTGCTTCTCGCGCCCATCCAGCACCTGCTGGACCTGGGCACCGGAGATCACCGCGAAGGGTCGCACGGTGTGCGGTTCGCTTGTTGCGGAAGCCGTCACGGTGGGGACGCTGGTCATCGGGCGGTCACCTCGAAAGTCGGCGAGCAGTCGGACAGTCGCACCGGGTCGGCCATCGCGACGAGCACGTCGCGCGGTCCCTCGAAGGGCTCCCGGCTGTGCGCGGTGCGTAGGTTGTCGACGATCATCAGATCGCCGGGCTGCCACGGCTCGCGTGCGGTGTTGGCCTCGTAGATCTTGTTGAGCAGTTGCACCACGTCCTCGCCGATCGGGTCGCCGCTTCCGAAACGGGTGTTGAACGGCAGCCCGTCGGCGCCGTAGACCTCGACGAGGTACTCGCGGACCTCGGGGGCCAGTGTCCATTCGTTGAGGAACGCGACCTGATTGAACCAGCAGCGCAGCCCGTTGACCGGATGACGTATCACGGCGTTGCGGCGCTGCCTGGTGCGCAGGGCCCCGTCGGGTTGCCATGCGAACTCGATCGCGTTGGCTCGGCAGTAACTCTCGACAGCGTCCCGCTCATCGGTGCCGAACGCCTCGCTGAGGGACGACCCGATCTCGTCGTTGTAGCTTCGGGTGAGCAGCCAACCCTCCCGCTCGAACCGCTCGGTCAACGCGGTGGGCAGTTCCTCGAGCACGGTCGCCGCGTCGGCCACTCCGGTCGCCCCGCCCTGGTGGGGCGCAGTGAGGCAGGCGAACAGCATCAGGCCGGGGACCTCGAGCGCGTAGCTCTGTTCATGATGCATGCACATCGGCTGGCTCGGCGGCCACTGCGCCGAGGAGTACACACCGTCGGCATAGGTCCGCCGGGGTGCGAAGGCCTCCCTCTCGGCCATCAGCCTGGTGCTCAGCTGCTCGAAGACGGCACTGGCCCCGGCCACATCGTGCAGTCCGAGGCCGCGGATCAGGACGCAGCCGTGCTCGGCGACGACGGCGCGCAGCGCCTCTCGGTGCTCGGCTGTCCAGCGCGGCGCGTCGCTGGTGATCTCGGCCCGCAATACCGGAGGTCGGCCGGATCGGATTTCGACCTCGTCGAGCAGCGACGCCGGGTACATGGAGGACATCCTGATTTCCTTTCAGTGTGCAGCTGTGTGTGCCGCTCAGGAAGCAGGCAGTAGTTCGGCGGTGCGCAGCACGGTCCGCGCTGTCTCGGACGGACGGCTGCGCAGGAAGTAGTGGCCGCCCTCGGCGAGTTCCTGCAGGTCGACGTGGACCGAAAGGAGCTCCCAGTCGCGGTGGCGGCGAGGGTGATCAGCCGTGATCGGATCGTCGGTGGCGACGACCACGGTGACCGGCACGGACAACTTCACCGCCGGGGGAGTGTCCAGGAGATCTGCGAAATAGCGGTGTGCGGACACGCAGTCGTGCCGGTAGGCCGCACCGATGTGCTCGGCGCGCTGCGCATCCAGCTCATGGAGCTCGGCGTAGCCGCTGTCCGCGCTCAGCTTCGCGGCGATCTCGGCGTCGCTCAACCCGGTCAGCTCAGCGACGGCGTCGCGCCGGTCAGCGGCATTGCCGAGCAACTGCGCTCCGATGAAGACCCGTTGGGCTCCCACCCCGTGATCTTCCAGCTGCCTGGCCGTCTCCACGGCGAAAGCCGCTCCCGACGAGTGCCCCCACAACAGGACTCCACGCAGGCCACCTTCGGTGATCTCGGCGACGACCCGAGCCACCACATCTGCCATCGACGCGAAAAGCTCGCTCTCGGCGGCCACGTCATGACCGGGCAGCTCAACGGCGTAGACCGCGATCCCACTGCCCTGCAGCGCCTTGGCCATCGGCTGGAAGTTCACCGCGTTGCCGCCGGCGTAGGGGAAGCACACCAGGGCAGCGGTCGGCGCACCGTCCGGTTCGCACAGCGACTGAAGCAGCCCGGAACGCCGATCGGACCTGCCGTCGACCAGCGCGGCCAGATCGGCGAGGACCGGATGCCGGGTCACGTCCTTGAGCGACACCGCGCGGTCCAGGCTGATCACCAGCTGTACAGCTGACAGCGATGTGCCGCCTCGGTCGAAGAAATGGGCCCGTCCATCGATCTGATCCTGCGGGATGCCGAGCACCTCCGCCCAAGCGGCCGCCAGCCGCTGCTCGGTCGGCGTCCCCGGCACGCGGGTGTCCTTTTCGTCGTCTTCGACGACGTCCGGTTCTTCCACGAGTGCTGCCAGTGCCCTCTTGTCGGTCTTGCCGTTGGCGGTCAGCGGCAGCCTTTCCCGCCAGTGGAAGGCCGACGGCACCATGTACTCCGGCAGCGACTCACCCAGCCGGTCCCGCAGGTCCTCGACGGGAAGCGACGTCGGGCCGGAACAGAAGGCCACAAGGTGCTTGCTCCGGTCGGGTCGCTCGACGACCACCACCGCACCGTCGCGGACGCCGGGGACCTGCAGCAGGGTGTTCTCGATCTCGCCGATCTCGATCCTGAAACCACGGATCTTGACCTGGGTGTCGCGACGTCCGAGGAACTCCAGCTTGCCCTCGGGCAGCCAGCGGCCGTGGTCGCCACTGCGGTAGAGCCGGGCTCCCTCGCGGTGCGGATCGGGCATGAAGGCCTGCTTGGTGCGGTCGGGGTCGTTGACGTATCCACGGCCGACGCAGACGCCGGAGAAGACGATCTCGCCGGGGGCGCCGAGTGGCACCGGTGACAGGTGCTCGTCGACGACGTAGACGTGCACATTGCTGACGGGGGGACCGAGTGGGACCCGTTCGCGGTCCGGTACCCGGTCCAGGACCTCGTGGTTGGTGTCGTCGCAGGTCTCGGTCAAGCCGTAGGCGTTGACCAACTTGATGCCGGGCTTGGCCGCGAACCAGCGCTGCGTGAGCTCCTTCTTCAACGCCTCACCGGTGACGGACACGCACCGCAGGCCGGGCAGCTCGCGCGGGTGCTGCTCCAGGTACGTCAGGACGACTTCGAGGTACGACGGCACGACCTGGAGCACGGCGGCCCGACCGCGGGCGATCCTGTCGACGAACCGCTGGACGTCCAGGACCACCTCCTGCTCGACCAGCAGGGTCTGCCCACCCACCAGGAGGGCGGACAACAGTTGCCACAGCGAAATGTCGAAGCACTGCGGGGCGGTCTGGGCGACCACCTGTCCCTCGCCGACGTCGAGCTCCAGGTCCTCGATCTTGGCGTAGAGGTGGTTGAGCATGCCCGCGTGCTCGCACATCGCGCCCTTGGGCTCTCCAGTGGAGCCGGAGGTGAAGTAGATGTAGGCGAGTTGGTCCGGCGCGACGGCGATGCCCAGGTCGTCGTCGCGATCGCCCTCGTCGTACGCCGTGCCGATGAAGAGCTTCCGGACTCCTGGTAGCGATTCCAGGGCCTGGTCGAGCGATTCGGTGCTTCCGGGTTCGGTGAGCACGAGCCCGCACTCGGCACGGGAGAGCACGGCCGCGATGCGATCGGCCGGGAAGCGCGGCTCAGCGGGCAGGTACACACCTCCGGCCTTGAAGACCGCGAGGACGGCGGCCATCCAGTCCAGGTTTCTCTCGGTCACCACCGCGACGACACCTTCGCGTCGCAGCCCTCGCGCCAACAGGGCTCGTGCCAGCTGATTGGCACGACTGTTGAGCTCCTGGTAGGTCCACTCCCGGTCGCCGTGCACGGCCGCGACGGCATTCGGGTGCAGCCTCACTCGCTGTTCGAACAGTTCGTGCATCCGGGCGTCCGGCAGGGTACGGCGCGGTCCGGACAGTCCTTCGAGCTGGAACCGGAGTTCCTCGTCGGAGAGCAGGCTCTGCCGCGCGTGCTCGGCATCCGGATCCGCTGCGATGAGCGCGAGCGCGGTGAGGTGGTACCCGGTGATCCTGGCGGCGTAGTCCGCGTCGAGTACGTCGGTCCGGTACCGCAATCGCAGCGTGGGTCGGCCCTTGGGCTCCGAGAATGCCATCCACAGCACGGTGTCTCCGGCGAGACCGTCGGCGACGTCCGTCGAGCAGGGACCGAAGGCCGGATTCGGATCGAGGACGGTCTCGACCGACGGTTCGGTGAGGTCCAACTCGCGCCTGAGTTCGTCGACCGGAAAGTCCTTGTGCGACAGCAGTTCCGACGCGACGCGATGGGTGTCGACCAGGAGCGCCCGCCATGATGTCGGTGCGGTCGTCAGCCGGCAGGGCAACGGTTGGCCGCCCTCCTCTGCGACGTAGCCGGTCGTGACCTCGTGCTCGCCCGACAGCGCGGAGAGTACCTTGGCGTGCGCGGCCAACATCACGGAGTCGAGAGGCATCGTGAGATCCTTCGCCAACCGGCGCAAGGCGTTCATGATGTCGTCCGAGACCGTGGCCTCGTGCTCGTCAACGCCCGTCATCGGGCGGAGCGTCCACCGAGGGATCGTGGTGGATCCGCCGGTGACGAGCACACCGCGCCAGAATTCCTGGTCCTCCACTCGCGTTGCCATCGATCAGTCCCTCTCCACTCGCCGTGGCCACCCTGTCTGTCGCCGCCGAGCAGACCGGCTCCTCTGCAGTCGTTGCTGTCGGCAGACCGGGCTGTCCGGCCGGTCGAGCCGGCCTGGCCAAGGTGGTCCTGTGCTACCCCTGCCGCGCCGATGCCGACGGCTGACCGGGGGCATCGCTCATCTCCGTGGCTGGGTTGCCACCCCACCGCGCGTTCTGCGGGACTTCCTCGCCCTTCATGAGGAAGGAGTCGGGTGCGAGTACTGAGCCGTCACCCATCGTCACTCCGTAGTGGACGTGGGAGCCGACACCGATGGTGCATCCGTTTCCTATCGTGCTGCGGTCGGACTTGAAGGTGCCGTCCTCCTGAGAGTGGCATTGGACCTTGCTCCCCGCATTGAGGGTGCAGTCGTTCCCGATGGTGGTGAGCATCCGCTCCGTCAGATAGCAGCCATCGTCAAAGATCCTGCTGCCCAGCCGGACACCCAGGAGCCGCCAGATCACGTTCTTGAAGGGGGTGCCGTTGAAGATGTTGAGGTACTCGTCAGGAACCTTCCACAGACGCTCGTGCCACCAGAAATACGGGTCGTAGATGGAGCACACCTGCGGTCGCAGCCCGCGGAAAGCCACGATGGCACGCTCCACCAGCACGAAATAGAGGGGGGCGAATGCCAGGGTGACCACCAGGAGTGCCGCGATCGCCGCATATCCGAAGGAGCCGTACAGTTCAACATCCGCGAGGGCGAGTACCGTGATGACGAAGAAGAAGAACCACCGTACGAGCAGGAAGAGGACCATCGACCGGATGTTGAAGCGGTTCTTGGCGGCGAGGTTGCGGCGCAACTCGGCCCCGGCCCGCATGTGGTCGAACCGCAAGTCGCGCTCCACCGACCGGGGAATCTCGAAGCACGGCGAGCCAAGCAGACCCACCCCTTCGCGTACCTCGCCATCGAGTGGAACCATCACCTTGGTTGCGAGGAGACAGTTGTCGCCCGTCTTCGCTCCAGACGGATACACGATGTTGTTCCCGAGAAAATTGTGCCGCCCGATCGACGCACGGGACACCCGGAAAGACGTGCTCGAAAAGTCGGCATTGACGATCGACAGGCCGTCAGCGATCATCGTACCGCTGCCGACAGAGCACAGATACGGGGTCTCGTGCTGTACCTCCGTGCCGAAGTTGGACCCGGTTTGCTCCACCTGGGACAGGTCGTATCCAAGGCCACGCAGATAGTGGACGATGTAGGAGCTGTCGCCGAAGAGCCATGTGAAGAACTTCACGTTGGTGATGCGTGCGATCGCCCGGTGCATTGAGTAATGAAAGCCGTACAGCGAATATACCTTGCCCGGCTTGACAAACAAATTCAACAGGCGCGGCACGGTGAACAGGACAACGATGCTCACGACGACGAAACTGAAGAACAGAATGCAGGACAAGAGCAGCGCGTCGACATAGAGCTCAGACGACACGAGTCCTGCCCCGCCCGGTCCCAGTCGCTCGTTCAGCGACGGGACTTCCGTCAACAGTATGTACAGGCCCCCGACGGCCAACGGCACGGAGAGAAAGAACAGCTGGCCCACCGTGGCGAGGCCGAAGCCGACCCGCCGCAAAGTGCCGCACCTGGCGGGCGGGATCCGCACGTAGTCGAGCTCGGTGCGCTGAGCCGGAGATCCGTGCCACCGCTGGTCGCCGGGGACCGCCTGGTTGCTGTGCAGTGATGACGCATGACCGAGTTGCGCTCCGTCGCCCATCGATGTGGCAACGTCGAGCACGGTCTTCTCACCGATGAAAACATTCCGGCCAAGGGTGACCGGGCCCGTTTGAATACGGCCGGCGTGCGCCCGGTAGCAAAGGAAGAACGACTCCTTGCGGATCACTGTGCCGGCGCCGATCGTGAGCAGGTCGGTGCAGACCGGAACGTTGCGCGAGAGGATCGTGACACCCGTGCCGATGCGTGCGCCGAGTGCCCGCAGGTAGAGCACATACAGGGGATTGCCGACGAAGAAGACCATCGGGTTGGCATGGAGCAGCACCTTGACGGTCCAGAAGCGCAGATAAGTCAGACCCCAGACCGGGAACGAGCGTTCTTTCCACTGGCCGATAAGGATCCATTTGGCCACGATCGGGAAAGTGCACATGCCGACGAAGCCGGCGCCGCCGAAGATGACCGATCGCAGGTAAATATCCGCCACATTCGAGCCGACGGATATCCAAGCATAACCGCGTGCGGCGAGAATTGCAGCGATGAAAGAATATCCTAGGAAAAGCAGGAACTGTAGCGTTCCGCAGAGGATGTACTGCAGCGTATCGATTGGATTCACGGCCTCCGAGGATGCTGGGTCCGGCGGGCTGACGGGGGCGGGTGTGGCGGCGATACCGGTTCCGGCGTCGGTGAGCGCCGCCGCCAGGCTGCGGATCGTCCGGTAACGGTAGATATCCTTTATCGACACCGACGGCAGATCCGCCCGCTTCCTGACACGTGCACAGAATTGCGCCATCACCAATGAGTTGGCGCCGAGGTCATCGAAGAAATTACTGTCGACCGGCACCTGCTCGACACACAGGACGCCGGCGAGTATCTCGGCGAGATCTTTTTCCGCGTCTGTCGACGAGCTGTTTTCTTTCGATGGGCTGTGCGTCCTGTGTTCGGTTGCTCCAGATTCATCCGGCACGGTCGTCAGGGACTCGGCAGACTTCTCCAGCATGCAAGCTCCTTGAGTACTCACGGAACCATCACGCTCTGGCCTCTGTTGTCCACCGGCGGGGCCCCTCGACTCGATCGCGGTGGCGCGACACGAGGAGTCGTCGATGCCGGAGGAATCGGTTGCCACAGCCTCGATGCCGGGTATGCAGAGCAGGTTCGTGTTACTGAGATGGAACTCGGGGTGTCGTTTCTTTGCTCGGCTCGGATTCACCGAATGGGTTCCTGAGGTACCGTTCGTCGTTCTGTGGGTCCCGGTGCGGTGACCGAGATCGCCCGGATCGAGAAGCGACGCCACGAACACGCGGCGGTAAGTGGTGAGGACCCCCATCGGATTCAGGTCCTGATCTTGTGCAACGTTGAGGTGGGGGCGGAGAAAGCCCGACTCCTCGAACGGCTGTGGCATTCCGGAGGGGGTGTGCCGGCACTGCCGGTCCTCTCCGGCCCCGGACCGCCGGCAAGTACGCGGGAAACGCACGGCGAGGTGCTTCTCGACTACCGTCTGCGCATCAACGGCGAGGCGGGCTGTGGCGGAATGACTCTGTCGCGGCCCGCGAAGCGGACCTAGCTGCGGCAGTACCGGTTGAACGCCTGGCGGTACGCAACGTCGTACCCGGACCTGTATCCGTCGCGGTAGCCGCTTCGGTAGTCACGGTTGCCCTGACGGGTCCGGTCGTCGTAGTTGTCGCGGTAGTCGCAGTGGCGACCGTCCCTGCGCCCGTCGCGGAGCCCGTCGCGGAGCCCGTTGCGGACGCCGCGCCGGTAGTCGGCGATTGAGGTGGGCGCCAGAGCCTGGCCGGCCTCCGGTGCCACTGCGGTCGGGGTCTGGGGAACGGCGGCGGAGGCTTGCGAGACCGTGGTCAGTGGGAGCGCAAAGGCGGTTGCGAAGACGAGCGGACTCACGAGTGAGACCGCGATCCTCTGTGCACGCATGACGATCTCCTTCCGGTAGTGAGGCTTTGGGGAAATTTGACTGCACTACCGAGGCGATGGGAGAAGCCGGGTGTTTGCTGCAGACGACGCTGCGCGAAGGGGAAGGTGGTCGCGTACCGGTAGTCACCTCGTGTTCACTGTGCCCTCTACGCAAGAGCGGGGTTTGCTCATGACGCGGCCTTCATTCCTTGGTACCTCACTTTCGCGTGCTTGTCCTGTTTTCGACAACACGTTTGGGTGTGAGTGAGTGGCGGGATGGCAGCGGATGGGCATCAGCGGAATCGCGACATGTATGTCCTGGTAGTGAGGGTGGGGCGGGGTAGGGTCTGTCGTGCTCGCGGTCGGCTCGAAGCTTCTGGTACGGGTTCAACACCCCAAGTCGGTGGTGGTGAGCAGTTCGTGACGGGCAGTGTATGTACGTGCAGGCGCGGGTTCCGGTGATCAGGGAATGTCGAATTCGCTGGTCACCGCAACGGAAGACCGTGCCTGCTGCGCCGTCATCACCCATCCTTGTCGGTCTGGGCCGACTCGCGGGCTGTGATCCGGCCCGCCCCGATGAACTGCCCGGCCTTTTGGCCCGACTGTCCCGACTGCCCGATCCGCGCCGCCGGGGTCGCCGTCACCCGCTGTGAAGCATCGCTTCCACGCCAGCAGTTCTGTGTCACCTTTGTGGCACTGACTGATCGTTTCAGGGTGAGGTGCGGAGTCGCCGCAAGCAGACGATGCTGCAGGCGAGTCGGAGCAGGCCGAGGTGGAGGTCGGCGCGTATCTCGTCGAGGGTCCGCAGTCGTTTGAACCGGTGGAGCCCGGCGGAGGTGCGCTCGACGGCCCAGCGGGTCTTGCCCGGGCCGGAGCCGTGGGCGGTGCCCTTGCGGGCGCTCTTCGGCGTGATGCCGCGATCCCGGAGGAGGCGGCGGGCCATGACGTGGATCATCGCCCAGTGGACGCGGGGAGGCGGAGGAGCCGGGTGGTGTTCGTAGTCGCGGACCATGCGCCGGTGCAGTATCAGGACCCCGTACGTCTGCTCGACCCTCCACCGGATGGGCTGCGGGACAAACCCTTGTCCACGCGCCCTGTGGTTGGCGGTTTTCGGCCTGACCATCCGAGTCCGGGAGACACACAATGGCAGGTCCATGTCATAGGAGGCCGCCGTGAGTCCCATGCGTTCCGAAAGACCCCTCCGAACCGTCGTCCGGGCCGTCGTCGTACTGGCACTGCTCTTCGGCTGGTCCGCCGCCATCGGATCGGCCGCCCATGCCGGGGAGCGAGCGGGGCAACAGGCAGCCGTCGCGGTGCGCGGGGGCGACACCCTCTACAGCACCGGCACCCGCTGCACCGTGGGCTTCAACGCCCGCTCCGGCTCCGCGCTGTACGCGCTCGTTTCGGGCCGGTGCGCCCAGGGCGCCCGTACCTGGTACGCCGATGCCGCCCTGACCGTCGCCGTCGGCGTCACTGCGGGAGTGAGTTTCCCGGGCAACGACTACGCGAGCGTCAGGTACACCAATACGGCGGTCGCCTACCCGGGCGAGGTCTCGCTGGGCGCCGACGCCGGCACCCGCGACATCACCAATGCGGCGAATCCCGTCGTCGGCCAATCGATATGCCACGTCGGGCGGACCACCGGATACCGCTGCGGGACCGTCCAAGCCGTGAACGTCACCATCAACTACGGTGGGGGAACCGTATACGGACTTTTCCGGTCCACCATCTGCTCCGAGCCCGGAGACACCGGCGGTCCGGCTTTCTCGGGCGGCACGGCTATCGGCATCATCGTCGGCAGCAGCGGGAACTGCAGCTCGGGAGGCTTCACCTACTACCAACCGGTGGCCGAATGGCTGTCGGCGTACGGCCTGAGCGTCTACTGAGGCGGCCGGGCCGACCGGGCGCGCGAAGCTCCAGTCGGGCAGGTCTTCGCCCTTGCGACGGCGGTGGGGCATGAGGGGGCCGGTGTCGGGGATCTGCCGTCGGCGATCGTGATGGTCTTGCCGACGGCTGCTCTGGCACCGCATTCCTCCCACGCCTTGCAGTCGTGGCGGTTGCCGGGCAGGGGCCGGCCCACGACGACGACCATGCGGGTATCGGCATCGATGACGACCTGATGGTCGGTCGAGTAACTGTGGCGAGCTCAAGTGGTCAACGCACCACCCACGGATGATCATGTCGTGGGAACCAAGGTGCCATCCACAATGAGCGACGGTGTCCTTACGGAACCGTTGGCGGGGCCGGAGCGCGAGAAGTGGTCCGAGGCGGTCGATGATGCGGTCCACGGCCGACTTGGAGACTCGAACAGCGGGGCGAGTTGCCGCAGCGTCAAGTTCGTCCGTCAGTAGGCCACCACCAGAAGCACCCGGTCCTCCAGCGGCAGACCCCACAGCCGGCCCTTGCGCATAGCGTCCGCACCCTCACACTTCAGCGCGGACACCAACTTGCCGAACAGGCGGGGACTCAGCCCGGTGAACGGGGCCATCCAGAACGGCTCCGACGCCGTGATCACACCAGCCACCACAAGATCGTTCCAGGGTGCTCGGCACAACATCGAGAATGTTCCTATGAATGAAGACCTGGTGAGGTTCCTCGAGGCACGACTGGATGAGGAAGCCGACTTGGCCCGGCGCTGCAACGGCGACGGATGCGGGGAGTGGTCTGCTCACGGACACACGGTCGACTTCTGCCAGGTCGACCTCTCCGGTTTTCATCCCACGATTGCCCTGCATGTGGCTCTGCACGACCCGGCCCGCGTCCTGCGCGAGATCGAGGCCAAGCGACGCATCCTGGCCCGACACGCCCGCGACCCCTGGCCGTGCCACGACTTGCGTGACCTTGCCTCGCCCTACACCGGCCACCCTGACTTCCCCGCACGAGCCTGAGGCAGCGCAGCACACAAGCAGAGCATTCGGACGAAGCTGCATGCTTGAACCGATCCCTGCTCACTGAAGACCCTCTACGGGAACCGCCTTCACCGCCTCTGACGCGACTGCCAAGACGCTGTGGTTCCATTCACGAATTTCCGGTTCTGGCTCGCTTTCCGTGAAGCGGTCACACCCTTCCCTGTCGGCCCGGGGGCCCGCGCCGTACGGCGACAGTGCTGTGGTGGTTGCGTCAGTCGGCTTGTGCTCGGGCGACGATGCTGGTGACGAATTGCTCTGCCTTCTTGCCCCGGGACCGGACCAGCAGGCGTAAGGGCTGCGGCAGTTGGTGGGCCAGGTCGGTGGGAGCTGTCACCAGCCAGCGTGTGTGCAACGTCTTTCCCGCCCGGAGGGTGGTGGGGTGGATTGTGTGTTGGGGGAGGGCTTTCCAGTTGTCGGGTACGAGTAGTTGTGGGCCGACGACTGTGGTGGTTGTTGCTGTGATGGTGGTGGTGACCTTCACGGCTCTGCCCGGCTCTACGGGGACGAGGCCGTTGGGTGGTGTCTCGATGGTGAGGGTGAGCCGGGGGTCTTCTGTGCGCCATGACTGCCAGGCGGCAACTCCCACGGCGCCGCCTGAGGTGCGTATGGCGGTGAGTCTGAGGGCGGTGGTGGTGACGGCCCTCTCCAGGAGGATCCGGTTGAGGGTCCCTGGCCGGGGGGTTTGCGGGGTGCGGTGTTGGCCGGGCAGGGGATGCCATCTGCCGTCCTGGCCGAGGCATTGGAGTTCGTAGGAGTCGGGGGTGCGGACTCCGCCGCCGTCGTCGTAGAAGGAGATCCGCAGGTCCGATACGGGTGTGGGTACGCCGAAGTCCACGCCGAGCCAGTCGCTGGCATTGGAGCTGTCGTAGTTGGTCCACCGCGATGACGGTGTGTCGAGGTGGAGGTCCTGTCCGTCGATGGCCTTGGCCGGGCTGTCGAGGGGGAACGTGTACGAGGCACGCGCGAGGGGATGGCCCTTCTGTTCGACGTTTGCCAGGTCGTCGACCTCGTGGGGCAGGGTGTGCTGCCCGGTCTTGCCTATGGTGAGCTTCACCGGCTTCAGGTCGGCCTGCCGGTGTATTTGCCGGCCGTTCAGCCAGACGCTCAGGCCGGCTCCGTGTCCGTAGTGCCGGCCGCTGCGGTCGAAGAACACGCTGAGGTTGTGTCCGTGGTAAGGGAGGTTCTCCACGGCGAAGTGATCCCATTCGAGCGGTACCAGTGGCGCAACGGCAACGGTGGCATCGGGCTGGGAACGGATCCCGAGCAGCCCGGACAGGACCAGGTCGTTGAAGGTGGAGTGGTTGTAGTCCTCACTGTGCCCGCGGCCGTCGTAGATCCAGCGGTCCTCGTCGGGGTGGTGCGCCTCGGCAACATACGGCTTGCCGTCTTTGCGATGGGTCAGGGCGTAGGCGCGGAGCACGGCGTAGTAGTCGGTGCGGTCGACGTGGGACTGGGCGGGGTAGTCGACGAGGAGGTTGGCCAGGGCGGTGAGCGTCTGGCTGGTGGCGAACGGCCAGCTCGGACCGTTCCAGCGGCAGCAGCCTTCGAGTGCCTGATACATGAACCACGGGCTGCGCCGCTCGACCGTGGTGGGACCAAAAGGCGCAGAAAACCCCTCGGGATCGCGTAGTTGGGCCCATGCCGCCGCGTTGTCCGCCGGCGCCATGTGGAAGTACCACGGCAGGAAGCCGATCTGCTCGCGGTCGGCGATCCTGCGCCGCTCGGGATTCTTGTCACGCATGACGTGCTTGTAGAACTGATCTTCCTCGTCCCACAGCCGGCGCTCCTGATGCACCTGCAGAGCACGGGCACGCTCGTCGTAGCGGTCGGCCTTCGCCTCGTCGCCTCTGTGGCCGCGGCACCGCAGGAGCGCGGCAATCGCCTTGGCATCACCGTACTGGTAGGCATTGAGAGTGGGGCGGAATCCCTCACCACCGTGGTACGGGTCGTCGCTCTGGTAGGAGCTTGCGGTGTACTCCATCGCGTCCCACACCGGTGTCTGCCAGTAGAGACCGACTTCGTCGTCGAACTGCGGAGCCCATCGCCTCCACTGACGCTCCAGCCCGTCCAGCAGACCCAGGGCATGCTCCCATCTGCCGTCGGTCGACGCGCGGGCCACGACGGCATCAGCGATCCAGAAGGAGTACTGGTGTGCCCAGTCGGTGGTGTTCTTGTTGAGGAAGTCCGTGGCCGGTTTGGGTCCTGAGCCGCTGCCGCGCAGCCAGTAGCCGATGTAGTCGTCGAGGTAGCGGTGGTCGCGCAGCCAGCGCGCCTCGCGGATGTGGTGAGCGGCTGCGGCATTGATCCCGCCATGCGGCGCGGAGTAGCCGACCGGACCCAGAAACTCCGAGAGAATCCACCCTTCCTGGGGCCCGGTGTACTTCAGGGCATGCTTGATCACGCGCCACCGGTAGTAGTAGGTGTCCCGGATCGCGGCGTCGGGCAGGTCGACGAAGGGGATGTTCGTCTCGTACCACTCGGCTTCCGGCAGGTCTCCCAGCAGTGACCGGTGGTCCAGGAAGGCTGTTCCGGGGCCCACCGCCGGATACAACGGAGACGCGATCGACCGCTTGCCGGCTGCGGGCGCCTCGCCTGGATGGCTGCCCGGTGCACTCGCGCGTGCGGTCGCGCCGGGCGGCACCGCACCGCTCAGGGCTACCGCGCCCATGGCCGCAGCGCCGCTGTGGAGAAGCCGCCGACGATCGAGGGCCATGCGAGTACTCCTTCTGCGAGAACAAGTGGACAGGGCTGCCCGTGCGTCTGACGGACAGTGCCTGACAGCGTTGTCCGCCGGAGGTTGCCGGCTCAGACTGCCATGAGTCGGGTCCACAGCTGAAGAGTTTGTGCAACGTTAGAAAGACAGATCCTGTACCCGGCCGGTGCCCTCACCAAGCGACCGTACGGCTTGGGCGCCGGGCTGCTGCCGTACGTCCTCGGCACGGTGCCGGCCGCACCGGGGCCCGCCGGGCAGGTCGCGGCCCTCGGCGCGACGCTGGAACACATCGCGGCGAACGAGGCTCCGCCGAACTGGCCGTCACCAGGTGGCCAAGATCAATCGAACCGTGGGGTGCCCGCGATGCTCGCCGAGACTGAGGCTCTTGACAGGGCCAAGGCGTTCCTGTCGGAGCAGAGCCCGAGGGCGACATCTCACGCGGTAGGTATCGCCGAGGACGCCACCGTGGTCGATGGCGGCCGCCTGATCGCTGTCCGGGACACCAGGGAAATTCCTCGACAAGGACAACGCATGACGCGGCTCGGAGGGAACCTGCCCGTGGCAGTCGATCTCAGCACCGGAGTCTGCTCTTTCACCTGTGCCGTTCGGGAACTCGTTGCTGCTGGTCATGCTGCATATCGGTACTCGTTGATGACGCCGTCGAGCGCTCGGGTGCGTCGGAGCCGGTGAGCGGTCAGGCCGGTCACGGGCGCCGCATGCTCCTGAGCAAGGGGAGGAAGCCGCCCTCGAGCCTGGTGCGGACGATGCCGGTTGGTGGTGGCGGGCGTGGGCGTCGAGGATGTGCCGGGCACGGGTCTCGTTCCGGATCAGCAGATGGTCCAGGGCTTCGCGCGGCAGGGTTTTGATGCCCCGTTCGCGGTGGGTGTTCATCCGAGGAGCCCGCGGCGCGGTCCTGACGACCTCGATCCCCTCGGCTGCGAAGGCCGCGTCGAAGGACACGGTGTACTTCGTGTCCCGGTCGCGGACCAGGAGGTGCGGCGAGTCGATGCGTACGCCCGACTCGACGGCGAGATTGCGGGCCTGCCGCACCGTCCTGATGAAGGGCTTGGCCGTTCCCGGGGTAGCCCGACCTCCAAGATTCGCCTCGCCGGGGGAGGGCGGCCGCCGCCCCTTGGCCCTGCTGATTACCCCTGGTCAGTGGGGCGACAGCCCGCAGTTGATCCCGGTCCTTGAACGTATCCGTGTCAAGCGTCCCAACGGCGGACATGCGCGCACCCGCCCCGACCACTCGGGTGGCGATAAGGAGTACAGCTTCCGCCGCAATCGCCGCTACCTGCGCAGACATCAGCTCAAGCACACCTTCCCCGAGCCGAAGGACCAGCAGGCCAATCGCCGACATCGGGGCAGCCGGGGAGGCGGGCCTGCAGGCTTCGACAAAGAGATGTACAAGCGTCGGAACGAGGTCGAGCGCACGATCAACCGGCTCAAGCACTCCCGGGCCGTGACCACGCGCTATGACGAGCACGCCTACGTCTTCCACGGCACCGTCACTGTTGCGTCGGTACGCCTCTGGCTCAGGTCGTGATCAGCCCGCTTCCAGAGCATCGGCCAGCTTCACCGTGCCAGCTGCGCTGTCGTCCCAGTCCGGGCCGTGCAGCCACAGGTTCTCGGCCGCCTCCCGCAGCAGCGCCGGATCGTCCGGCCGGTGCAAGAGCACCAGCGGGTAGGCCGGATTTCGGATCCAGACCGGCAGGTAGCCATCGACCAGGTGCGGGAAGAGACCGTGCAGCATGGCAAGGATCGAACCCGCGTCGGCAAAAGTCAGCTCCTCGACGAAGTAGTGCTCCCGGTGTTCGAGCTCGCACTCCGGCGTGGGTCGGTACTCGTCTCCATGGAGACACCAAGCGTGCTCCGTCAAGGTGCTGTGCAGGACCTGGAGCCTACGACGCCATGATCCGCCGGACAGACCCTAGGGGAGGAGGGCGATGGCGCTGGACCAGCCGAGGCCGAGCCGCTCCTGGCTGGCCATGTGAAGGAACTGGAACGCTTCGAGTTCCCGTGCCCGGCGCAGCGGTCCGACATCGAGGGGGCGCAGGCCGGCCGAGGTGACGACGGCGGCCACGGTCTCCCTGGCTGCATCGTCGTCACCTGCGATGAACACATCCAGGGGCCGGCCGGCCACCTCGCCGGAGGCCAGCGGGCCGGCGAAGGTGGTGTTGAAGGCCTTGACGACACGTGCGTCCGGTACGGCCGCTGCGATCTCCTCCGCTGCCGAGGTGCCGGGCGGTACGACCAGCGAGTCGAAGGTGCTGAAATCCACGGGATTGGAAATGTCGACCACGACTTTGCCGGACAGCGCGGCGCCGAGGGAGGCGGCCACTTCACGCCCGGCGGGATAGGGGAGGGCGAGCACCACGACATCCGCGGCTGCCGCGCCTTCCGCGTCGCTTGCCTGGACGTCTGCCCCGCTCATCGCATCGGACAGGGAAGCGGCTAGTTCTTCCGCCTTGCCCGGGTTGCGATCATGGAACCGGAGCGAGTGACCGCCCGACAACACCCGTGTACCGATGCCCCGGGCCATGTTCCCAGCCCCGACAATGCTGATGATCACTTGCGGTTCCCATCTGACGTGAGGTGTTTCCCTCACACCCTCACATCGGCGAGCGGGTCGTGCCAGTGCCCACCGCTGTCCGGGTCAGCACGGTCGACCCTGGAGGCCGGGACGACCAGCGCATGGTGATTCCGCCGTACGGCCATGAATGCGTAGTTCGGATTCGACGAGCCTGCGGCATCCGGCCTTGCGCAGTGAGGCCGGGGAACCGTATTGCTCCAGCAGCCAGGTGACGGCGGGGTGGTCCAGACGCGGCCCGAGGGCGCGTTCCAGGTCGGGGTGGAACTGGGTGAGCAGGCCGCGTATCCGGCTGCTGGCGCGGGTGGCCTCGGCAGCGAGGTCCCGGACGAAGGACTGGGTCAGGGAACCCGGAGGGTTGACGACGTGGGAAGCGATGTCGAACCCCGGGCTGGTCACCCGGGCACCGAGATCGGCACCGTGACCAGGATCGGGTGGAACGGGTGGCCGTACGGGCCGGCGAGCGAGGCGCTGACCGGACGCTTCGCCTGAAACTGTGCCTCATCAGCCATCGCAACCCCCTCTACTTTCACCAATGAAGATTGGACTTATTGAGGGAGGGCGTCAATACACGCAGGACAGAGGGCCACATGAACACTTGTGCTCACGCAGATGAGAGTTACCTTGGTCTTGTGGCTTCCGATCAGACAGCGCGGCCCGACGCGGTCGGCAGCGCCATAGACTCCGTCAGCGTCCTGAGCGAGTACTCACGGCGGCGCATGTTCACCTTCATCCGCCGTGCGGGCCGCGCCGTCACCCGCGACGAGGCCGCCGCCAGCGTCGGTATATCCCGCAAGCTCGCGGCCTTCCACCTCGACAAGCTCGTCGACGCCGGCCTGCTGAGCGCCCGGTACGAGACGCCCGGCGGGATACGCAAGGTCGGCAGACGGCCGAAGGTGTACGAGCCCACCGACGCCCAGATCACCGTGAGCATCCCCGACCGACGCCACGAACTCTTGGCGGACCTTCTCCTGGACGCCGTCCTGACCGAGGAGGCCGACGAAAACGCTGCGCAGGCGGCGGTGCGGACCGCCGAACAACGCGGCCGGCAGATGGGCGAAGCCGCGCGGGAGGAAATCCGTCCAGGGCGCCTGGGCCCCGAGCGGGGGCTGACCGCCTGTGAGTGGCTGCTGGACAGGTACGGCTACGAGCCTGTCCGAGAAGGCCCAACCCAGCTCCGGCTGCGCAACTGCCCGTTCCAACCGCTGGCCGCGAAGGCCCCCGACCTGGTGTGCAGCATGAACCAGGCCTTTCTCAGCGGCTACCTCACCGGCCTGCAGGTCAACGGGGTCCAGGCCGTCCTGGCCCCCGAGCCCGGCGAATGCTGCGTGCGACTGGGCCCGAACGACAACGATCGCGATGACCAGCTACTCCAGGACGACTGACGCGACACCGGCAGCTTGCCCCCGCGGGCCACCGCCCAGATCGACGCTGCCCGCAGCGAAAGGGTCGGATGAGGAGGGGGCGCGCCCGCGACACCACAGGGGGCTCATCCATCACCGGTGCTCGACGTCCGGTCGAGCTGGGGGAAACGCCCGTTCTGGCGTTCCAACCGGAGCATTGCCATGTTGATCAAAAGCATCCTGAACCCTCCTGCCTCTTCCACGAAACCGATGGCGCATCGCACCACCGCGCCCACGACGACCGCCGCCGACTTCGGCCTGCTGCTCATCAGGCTGACTTTTGGCCTCCTGATGGCCGCACACGGGGCTCAGAAAGTCTTCGGACTCTTCGAAGGCCAGGGCCTGACGGCGACCGGCAAGGGGTTCGCGGCCCTGGGCTACCACCCGGGAGAGCTCTTCGCCGTGATCGGGGGTATGTCCGAGTTGCTCGGTGGCCTCGGTCTGGCCCTCGGCCTGCTGACGCCGCTGGCGGCTGCCGCCCTGATCGGCGTCATGATCAATGCGATGGTCACGGTCACCGGCGCCCACGGCCTGTGGGAGACGGACGGCGGCGTGGAATACAACGTCTGTATCGCTGTCGTCGCGCTGGCCGTCGCTGCCATCGGTCCGGGCCGGCTGGCTGCCGACCGCCCATTCCGCTGGGGCAAGGGCGGCTGGAAAGAGGCAGCTTTCGCCCTCGGTCTGGGCGGCATCGCCGCCGCGATCACGCTCACCCTGTAGGCACAAAGCGCCCACCCGTGGCTCCCTCTGCGCGCCGTCGAGGGCCGTGCGCCAGGCGCTCCTGCGCTCGGCCATGCCGTTCCCGCTGAGTGAGCAGGCCACCGGGACACTGCGCCACTGAGGTTGCTTCCCGGGAGTGGACACCGGGTTCTATGCGACGAGTTGTAGCGTAGGTGACGTGATCATCTGCTGCTCGAACTCGATCGGGGTGAGGCAGCCGAGCGCGGAATGGCGGCGGCGCCGGTTGCAGTACGACAGCCAGCGGAAGATCTCCAGCCGTGCCTGTGCCTTCCAGACCCGGCGTCGTCCATGAACCAGTTCCCGCCGCAGGCTCTGGAAGAACGACTTTGCGAGAGCGTCAATGAGTGCGCGCACAGATCCGGAGACGTGCCGAGTTGCTCGAGGACGCGGCTTTCCAGCAGCGCCTGAGCCGGGGAGGCCGAGGGGGCGGGGGGCTGGTGCAAAGGCCGGGGCGCGGTCAGATGGCCCGCTGTACTCGGCGCAGTAGCGGCTTCCCGAGGCTTGCGGAGGTGCTCGCCCCAGGCAGCTGCCCCTGGGAGAGCACGTTCAGTTCTGTGCCCGTGCCTCGGCTCTCGGTGGTGCCTTCCAGCCCGGCAGCAGGAGAGTCGCACCCTCGCGCGCGTGGCACCCTCTCGGGCGCGACGGTGTCCCTCCCCCGAGGGGTGAGGACCGGGGGAGGGACACCGCGGGGTGGGCCTGTGG
>NZ_LIQT01000208.1 GCF_001418415.1 Streptomyces hirsutus | reverse complement strand
GCCGTCGGCGAGCGCCTCGCGCAGCGCCATGACGTCCCGCTCGGTGCGCAGCGGCGGGTTGACCTTGTAGACCGGGTTGTACGACCGCACCAGCTCGTCGGTGAGCAGGAGGTGGTGCGGGGTGACCTCGGCGGTGACGTCGATGCCGCGGGACTTGGCCCAGCGGACGATCTCGACGCTGCCCGCGGTCGACAGGTGGCAGATGTGGACGCGGGAGCCGACGTGCTCGGCGAGCAGCACGTCCCGGGCGATGATCGACTCCTCGGCGACGGCCGGCCAGCCGCCCAGGCCCAGCTCGGCGGAGACGACGCCCTCGTTCATCTGGGCGCCCTCGGTCAGCCGGGGCTCCTGCGCGTGCTGGGCGACGACGCCGCCGAATGCCTTCACGTACTCCAGGGCGCGCCGCATGATCACGGCGTCGTGGACGCACTTGCCGTCGTCGGAGAAGACGGTGACGCCGGCCGCGGACTCGTGCATGGCCCCCAGTTCGGCGAGCGTGCTGCCCTCCAGGCCGACGGTGACGGCGCCGACGGGCCGTACGTCGCAGTAGCCGTGCTCCTTGCCGAGCCGCCAGACCTGCTCGACGACGCCGGCGGTGTCGGCGACGGGGAAGGTGTTGGCCATGGCGAACACGGCGGTGTAGCCGCCGCTCGCCGCCGCGCGGGTGCCGGTCAGCACGGTCTCGGAGTCCTCGCGGCCGGGCTCGCGCAGATGGGTGTGCAGGTCGACCAGGCCGGGCAGCAGCACCTTGCCCTCCGCCTCGACGACCTCTGCGCCCTCGGCGCTCAGCCCGGTGCCGACGGCCGCGACGGTCCCGCCGTCGATCAGCACGTCCTGCGGGTCGCCGCCGAGCACCTTCGCACCGCGGATCAGGGTCTTGCTCATCGTGTTACTTCTCCTCCGTGGTGCGGGCGGCGTGGGTGAGGGCGGGTTCGTTGCCCCCGAGCAGCAGGTACAGGACGGCC
Source organism: Streptomyces hirsutus (assembly GCF_001418415.1). Lineage (GTDB taxonomy): Bacteria > Actinomycetota > Actinomycetes > Streptomycetales > Streptomycetaceae > Streptomyces > Streptomyces hirsutus. The sequence continues at coordinate 34,160 of NZ_LIQT01000208.1, read as the reverse complement.
ATCCGGATGGAGACCCCGTTGGTGACCTGTTCGACGGCGGTGCAGCGTTCGGAGTCGGCCACCTCGGCGGTGATCTCCATGCCGCGGACCATGGGGCCGGGGTGCATCACGATCGCGTGTTCGGGCATCCGCCGCATGCGCTCGCCGTCGAGGCCGTAGCGCCGTGAGTACTCGCGCTCGGTCGGGAAGAACGCGGCCTTCATGCGCTCGCGCTGCACGCGCAGCATCATCACGGCGTCGGACTTGGGCAGGGTGCGGTCGAGGTCGTAGGAGACCTCGCAGGGCCAGGCCTCGACGCCGACCGGCAGCAGCGTCGGCGGGGCGACGAGGGTGACCTCGGCGCCGAGGGTGTGCAGCAGGTCGACGTTGGAGCGGGCGACCCGGCTGTGCAGGACGTCGCCGACCAGCGTGATGCGCCGGCCGGAGAGGTCCTGGCCGATCCCGGTGTCCCGGCCGACGAGCCGGCGCCGCATGGTGAAGGCGTCGAGCAGGGCCTGGGTGGGGTGCTGGTGGGTGCCGTCGCCGGCGTTGATGACGTGCGCGTCGATCCAGCCGGAGGTGGCCAGCCGGTACGGGGCCCCGGAGGCGCCGTGCCGGATGACGACGGCGTCGACGCCCATGGCCTCCAGGGTCTGGGCGGTGTCCTTGAGGGACTCGCCCTTGGAGACGCTGGACCCCTTGGCGGTGAAGTTGATGACGTCCGCGGACAGCCGCTTCTCCGCGGCCTCGAAGGAGATCCGAGTCCGGGTGGAGTCCTCGAAGAAGAGGTTGACGACGGTCCGGCCGCGCAGGGTCGGCAGTTTCTTGATCGGCCGGTCGGCGACCCGGGCCATCTCCTCGGCGGTGTCGAGGATCAGGACGGCGTCGTCGCGGGTGAGGTCGGCGGCCGAGATGAGATGACGCTGCATCTTTCAGGCTCCGTAAGACGGTTCAATCGGAAGAACGGGAGAATCCGGGCATCCCGGGGCGTGGCGGCACACCGGGCCGGCGCACGCGGGAGGCGCGCCCGGATCGCTACGGGGAGGGCTGCTTGGCGCCGAGCAGCACGGTGTCGCGACCGTCCTCCTCGGCGAGCAGGACCTTGACCGTCTCCCGCAACGACGTGGGGAGGTTCTTGCCGACGTAGTCGGCGCGGATGGGCAGTTCGCGGTGGCCGCGGTCGACGAGGACGGCGAGCTGCACCGCGCGCGGGCGCCCGATGTCGTTCAGCGCGTCGAGGGCGGCGCGGATGGTGCGCCCGGAGAAGAGCACGTCGTCGACGAGGACGACCAGCCGGCCGTCGATGCCGTCGCCGGGGATCTCGGTGCGGGCCAGCGCGCGCGGCGGGTGCATGCGCAGGTCGTCGCGGTACATGGTGATGTCGAGCGAGCCGACCGGGACCTTGCGCTCGGTGACCTGCTCGAGCTTGGCGGCAAGCCGCTGGGCGAGGAAGACGCCCCGGGTCGGGATGCCGAGGAGCACCACGTCGTCGGCGCCCTTGGCGCGCTCGACGATCTCGTGGGCGATGCGGGTCAGTACCCGCGCGATGTCGGGGCCTTCGAGAACGGGCCGCGCATCGGAGTGCGTGTCCATGTGAACGGACCTCCTTCTCCGCCTCACGGGACGGACCTTAAAGGACGTCGGGATTACGTCGGCCACGCTATCAGGTGGGGAGCGACACCCCTGATTCCCCCTCCCGCCACCGCCGGCCACTCCATCGGCGCAACGGTTCGCGCCGGCTCCGGAAGAGTCGGTGTGGACCGTTCGGCTTGACGGGCGAGAGTAACTCTGCGTAACCTCACAGTGAGTTACCAGCCGCGCGGCCCGGAAATCATGCCGGTCGCGTCGACACAGTGCCGGGGAGCTATATGTCCAGCGAATACGCCAAACAACTCGGGGCCAAGCTCCGCGCGATCCGCACCCAGCAGGGCCTTTCCCTCCACGGTGTCGAGGAGAAGTCCCAGGGCCGCTGGAAGGCGGTCGTGGTCGGTTCGTACGAGCGCGGCGACCGCGCAGTGACCGTGCAGCGTCTTGCCGAGCTGGCGGACTTCTACGGCGTTCCGGTGCAGGAACTACTTCCCGGCACCACGCCGGGCGGTGCCGCCGAGCCGCCGCCGAAGCTGGTCCTCGACCTGGAGCGGCTGGCCACGGTGCCGCCGGAGAAGGCCGGCCCGTTGCAGCGGTACGCGGCGACGATCCAGTCCCAGCGCGGCGACTACAACGGCAAGGTGCTCTCGATCCGCCAGGACGACCTGCGCACGCTCGCCGTGATCTACGACCAGTCGCCCTCGGTCCTCACCGAGCAGCTGATCAGCTGGGGCGTACTGGACCCGGACGCGCGTCGCGCGGTCGCCTCGCACGACGAGGGCTGATCGCACCACCGCCCGAGCAGAAACGTACCGCCGGGGTGGCCCGACCTGCAGAGGTCGGGCCACCCCGGCGGCGTTCGTTCTGCGTTCGTTCTGCGGGCCGAGGAGCAGGCCAGGGGCCGGGAAGGCCCGGGACCGGCTCCGGACACGCCGGAGGGCCCGCNNGCGGGCCCTCCGGCGTGTCCGTGCCGGTCCCCGGGGCCTGTGGGGCTGGTGCGGCTGGCCGGTGCCGGATCAGACCTCGTCGCGGCGGAGCGAGGGCTTGAGCTCCTTGAACCGGCCGAGGAGGCCGTTGACGAACGAGGGCGACTCGTCCGTGGAGAACTCCTTCGCCAGCTGCACCATCTCGTCGAGGACGACGGCGTCCGGGGTCTCGTCGACCCAGACCAGCTCGTACGCGCCGAGACGCAGGATGTTGCGGTCGACGACCGGCATGCGGTCCAGGGTCCAGCCGACCGAGTACTGGGCGATCAGCTCGTCGATGCGCGCCGCGTGCTGCGCGTAGCCCTCGACCAGCTGCATCGTGTACTCGCTCACCGGCGGCTGCCGGGTGTCGGACCGGGAGTGCCGGATCCAGTCCGCGAGGACCGTCAGGACGTCGGCGCCGCGCTGGTCACCCTCGAAGAGGATCTGGAAGGCGCGCTTGCGGGCCGTATTGCGGGCAGCCACGGTTAGCTGTTCACCCGGCCGAGGTAGTCGCTCGTACGGGTGTCGACCTTGATCTTCTCACCGGTGGTGATGAAGAGCGGGACCTGGATCTGGTGCCCGGTCTCCAGCGTGGCCGGCTTGGTGCCGCCGGTGGAGCGGTCGCCCTGGACGCCCGGCTCGGTCTCGGCGACGGTCAGCTCGACGGCGGCCGAGAGCTCGACGAAGAGCACTTCGCCCTCGTGCTGCGCGACGGTGGCCTCGAAGCCCTCGACGAGGAAGTGGGCGGCGTCGCCGACGACCTTGCGGTCGATGTGCAGCTGGTCGTAGGTCTCCATGTCCATGAAGACGAAGTAGTCGCCGTCCATGTAGGAGAACTGCATGTCCCGCTTGTCGACGGTGGCGGTGTCGACCTTCACACCGGCGTTGAAGGTCTTGTCGACGGTCTTGCCGGAGAGCACGTTCTTGAGCTTGGTGCGCACGAAGGCCGGGCCCTTGCCGGGCTTGACGTGCTGGAACTCGACGACGGACCAGAGCTGGCCGCCTTCGAGCTTGAGCACCATGCCGTTCTTGAGGTCGTTCGTGGAAGCCACGTTGCGGAATCTCCTGGACTGACGTGAGACGACTCGGGGCCGGCACTCGGCGCGAAGCTAGAGCGCCAGCAGCTCCTTGGTCGTGATGGTGAGTAGCTCGGGTCCGCCGTCCGCCTCGGGGCGCACGACGAGCGTGTCATCGATCCGGACACCGCCCCGGCCCGGGAGGTGGACCCCCGGTTCGACGGTGACCGGCACACAAGCGTCCAGTTTACCCATGGTCCCGGGCGTCAGTTGAGGGTCCTCGTCGATTTCGAGTCCGACTCCGTGTCCGGTGAGTGCCGGAAGGGCCGCCGCGTACCCCGCGCTGTCCAGTACCTGGCGGGCCGCGCGGTCCACGTCGCGGCAGGCGGCGCCGGGTACGAGGGACTCCCGGCCGGCCCGCTGAGCGGTGAAGACGAGGTCGTACAGCTCGATCTGCCAGTCCGCGGGAGCGGTGCCGATGACGAACGTACGGCCGATCTCGCAGCGGTACCCGCGGTAGGTGGCGCCGAGACAGACGGAGAGGAAGTCGCCCTCCTCCACCCGCCGGTCGGTGGGCCGGTGACCGGGCCGCCCGGCGTTCGGGCCGGTGGCGACGGAGGTGGCGAAGGCCGGGCCGTCGGCGCCGTGGTCGACCAGGCGGCGCTCCAGTTCCAGCGCGAGATGGCGTTCGGTGCGGCCGACGAGGATGGATTCCAGCAGCTCGCCGAGGGCCTGGTCGGCGATCTCCGCGCCGATGCGCAGACAGGAGAGCTCCTCCTCGTCCTTGACCACCCGGAGCTGTTCGACGGCGCCGCCGACGTCGGCCAGGCGCAGCCCGGGGGCGACCGAGCGCAGGGCGCGGTGCCGGGTCACGGTGAGGTGGTGCTCCTCGACGGCGAGGGAGTCGGCGCCCCCGGTGGCGGCGAGCCCGGCGGCCTCGACGGCGGGATCACCACCGGTGCCGGGCACGGCGTGCACCCGCAGCGCCTCGTCGGGCCGGGTCTGCCCGGAACGGTCGTCGGGCAGCCCGGCGCACACCAGGAAGTCCTCGGCCGGGCCCAGCAGCAGTACGGCGCCTTCGGGGGCGGGGCCCGCGAGATAGCGCACATTGGCGGGCCGGGTGACCAGCGCCGCCGCGCTGCCACCCGCGTTGCAGCATTCCCTCAGCCGCGTCCGGCGGAGCGCGTACACCTCAGACATGTCCCGAGCCTATGAGCGGTGGCCGGAAAGCGCCGTTCGAGAGGTCCGAGTGGGCGGGGGATGCGGCCCCCGGACAGGCGTGCGGCGGGCGCCGGGGGCACCGTCACAGCGCGCCGGAGACAGCGGGCCGGGCAGGCCCTCAGGGCCTGCCCGGCGGATCCGGCCGACGGGAACACACCGCGCCCGCCCGGGACGGGTGGGCGGGGGCTGCCGGCGCTGCCGACCGCACCGCGTGGCTCACCAGGACGGAGGACTGGCGATGGACCGGGCGAGGACGTCGTCCAGGACCTCGGCCGTTTCCGGTATGCCGAGCTGGGAGTTGTCGATGATCGGGAGGCCCGAGCCGTACCAGCCGGCCATGCGGCCGTGGATGCGGGCGACCTCCTCGTCGCCGAGGCGGCGGTTGCCGGACCGCTCGGCGTTGCGTTCCAGGACGATGTCCAGACCGGGCAGCAGCACGACCGGCAGCAGGCCGGGTCCCACATGCCGTTTCCAGCCACCGAGGCCGACGACCGGGCGGTCGGGGAAGACGGCGTCGTCGAGGATGCAGGAGATCCCGTTGGCGAGGAAGTTGCGCGCGGCGAAGCCGCAGGTGCGGCGGGCCAGGCGGTACTGCGCCTCCGAGTGGTCGTTCCACCCGGTCTGCGGGTCGGCGAAGCCGGACCGCACCCACTCCCGTACGTCGTCCAGGCTGATGTGCGCGGTCGGCACCCGGCGGTGGCCCGCCCAGTACTTGGCGACGCTGGTCTTCCCGGCGCCCGCGGGGCCTATGAGCAGGACCGCGAGGGTCGTGCGGGCCGGGTCGGCCGCCGCGGGGGCCTGCGGGACACTGGGCATGGCGACGGGGCCGCCGGGCGGCAGCGGCACCTGCCCGGTGGTGTCCGGCGGCGGATGCGGGGACTGCGGGACGCCCGTGGGCTGCGGTGTCGGTCCGGGGTAGCCGGGGGCCGGTGGCGGCCCGGGCACCGGGGCGGGCCCCTGGTGCGCCCCCGGGGGGTGAGCCCCCAGGGGGTGCGCTCCCGGATGATGTGCGGCCGGTGACCAGCCGTCGGCCGGTCCGTGCCCCGGTCGGTGGGGCGGCGGCAGCGGAGAACCCACTGCGTGCTGCATCCGGTGCCACTCCGTCTCGGTCTGCTGGGCTCGGTTCACTCGCCGCGGGCGACAAGCACTGAGGGCAGGGTGGGCCCCCGCGCTCCCCGACAGCCTAGAGCGTCGGAGCGGCTGTTCGAACGGGTACCGCCCCTGCCGTTGTCCGGTGAACGGCCGAAAGTGGCCCTGAGTGCCCTGCCCCGCCGGGTCGATTGCCCGGCGGGGCAGGAGCCTGCTCCCGCCGGGCGCCGGTCTGCCCGGCGGGAGCGGGGTCCGCGGATGCTACTCCGCGACTTCTCCGTACGCGGCGAGCAGCACCGCCGGGTCCGGTCCCTCCAGCACGGTGGGCTTGGCGAGGCCGTCGAGGACGATGAAGCGCAGCAGGTCGCCGCGGGACTTCTTGTCGACCCTCATGTTCTCCAGCAGCCTCGGCCACTGGTCGTGGCGGTAGTGCAGGGGCAGCCCGACCGATTCGAGGACGGCGCGGTGCCGGTCGGCGGTGGCGTCGTCCAGCCGGCCGGCGAGCCGGCCGAGTTCGGCGGCGAAGTGCATGCCCACCGACACCGCCGCGCCGTGGCGCCACTTGTAGCGCTCGTTCTTCTCGATGGCGTGCCCGAGCGTGTGACCGTAGTTGAGGATCTCCCGGCGGCCCGCCTCCTTCAGGTCGGAGGAGACGACGTCGGCCTTGACCCGGATCGAGCGCTCGATGAGCTCGGCGGTGTGCGGGCCCGCCGGGGTGCGGGCGGCCTGCGGATCGGCCTCGATGAGGTCGAGGATCACCGGGTCGGCGATGAAGCCGGCCTTGATGACCTCCGCCAGCCCGGAGACGTAGTCGTTGGTCTGGAGGGAGTCCAGGGCGGCGAGGTCGCACAGCACGCCGGCGGGCGGGTGGAAGGCGCCCACGAGGTTCTTGCCCTCGGCGGTGTTGATGCCGGTCTTGCCCCCGACGGCCGCGTCGACCATGGCCAGCACCGTGGTCGGCACCGCGATCCAGCGCACCCCGCGCAGCCAGGTGGCGGCCACGAACCCGGCCAGGTCGGTGCTGGCGCCGCCGCCCACGCCCACGATGACGTCGGTGCGGGTGAACCCGGACTGGCCGAGTGCCTTCCAGCAGTAGGCGGCGACCTCGGCGGTCTTGGCCTCCTCCGCGTTCGGCACCTGGATGGCGACGGCCTCGTAGCCCTGCTCGGCGAGATCGGCGCGGAGCGCCTCGCCGGTCTCGGCCAGGGCCTCGGGGTGCACGACCGCGACCCGCTTGGCGGCGGTCCCGATCAGCCCGCCGAGCTCGCCCAGGAGCTGCCGGCCCACCAGGACCTCGTACGGGTCGGTGCCCGCGGTGCCGCCGATGTGGATCCGCGTCACTGCCTCGCTGCTCATGCTTGCTTCATCTCCAGTGCGTCCAGGGCGGAGCGGGTGACCTCTTCCGGCGTACGGCCGTCCGTGGCCACGACGGCCGTGGCCACCTCCTCGTACAGAGGGCGCCGGGCCTCCATCAGTTCGCGCCACTGCTTGCGCGGATTGACGGCGAGCAGCGGCCGGGCGACATTGAGGCCGGTGCGCTTGACCGCCTCCTCGACGTCCATCGACAGGTAGACGACCCGCTGCCCGGCGAGCAGCGCGCGCGTCTCGGCGTCGAGGACGGCGCCGCCGCCCAGGGCCAGGACGCCCTCGTGCTCGGCGAGCGCGGTGCGCACCGCCTGCTTCTCGAGCGCGCGGAAGGCGGGCTCGCCCTCGTCCACGAAGATCTCGGCGATGCTGCGGCCCGTCCCGGCGACGATGTCGTCGTCGGTGTCCCGGTAGCCGACGCCCAGGCGCTCGGCCAGCAGGTGCCCGACGGTGGACTTGCCGACGCCCATCGGGCCGATCAGCACGATCAGCGGAGTCACCGGATGGCCAGGTTCTCGAGGTAGGACGTCACATTGCGGCGGGTCTCGGTGACACTGTCGCCGCCGAACTTCTCCGCGACCGCGTCCGCGAGGACCAGGGCGACCATGGCCTCGGCGACGATGCCGGCCGCCGGTACGGCGCACACGTCGGAGCGCTGGTGGTGGGCGGCGGTCTCCTCGCCGGTGACGACGTCCACGGTCCTCAGTGCCCGCGGCACGGTCGCGATCGGCTTCATCGCGGCCCGTACCCGCAGCAGCTCACCGGTGGTCAGACCGCCCTCGGTGCCGCCGGAGCGGCCCGAGGAGCGCTTGATGCCCTCGTCGGTGGCGACGATCTCGTCGTGCGCCTGGGAGCCGGGCACCCGTGCCAGGTCGAAGCCGTCGCCGACCTCCACGCCCTTGATCGCCTGGATGCCCATGAGGGCGGCGGCCAGCCGGGCGTCGAGCCGCCGGTCCCAGTGCACGTGCGAGCCGAGGCCGACCGGTACGCCGTACGCCAGCACCTCGACGACTCCGCCGAGGGTGTCGCCGTCCTTGTGGGCCTGGTCGATCTCCGCGACCATCGCCTTCGACGCGTCCGCGTCCAGGCAGCGCACCGGGTCCTCGTCCAGCCGCTCCACGTCGGCCGGGGTCGGGTACACGCCGTAGGGGGCCTTGGCGGCCGCGAGCTCCACGACGTGGGAGACGATCTCGATGCCGGCCGTCTCCTTCAGGTACGACCGGGCCACGGCGCCCAGCGCCACGCGGGCCGCGGTCTCCCGCGCGGAGGCCCGCTCCAGGATCGGACGAGCCTCGTCGAAGCCGTACTTCTGCATGCCGGCGAGGTCGGCGTGGCCGGGGCGCGGACGGGTCAGCGGGGCGTTGCGGGCGAGGCCGGCCAGCACCTCGGGGTCGACCGGGTCGGCCGCCATGACCTGTTCCCACTTCGGCCACTCGGTGTTGCCCACCATGACCGCGACCGGGGAACCGAGGGTGAGGCCGTGCCGGACACCGCCGAGGAAGGTGATCTCGTCCCGCTCGAACTTCATCCGGGCACCGCGGCCGTAGCCCAGCCGCCGCCTCGCGAGATGGTCCGCCACCATGTCCGTGGTGATCGGCACGCCGGCGGGAAGACCCTCCAGCGTCGCGACGAGTGCGGGACCGTGGGACTCCCCCGCGGTCAGCCAGCGCAACCTGCTCAACGGTGCTCCTCCATGCTCGCGCCCGGTACTGCCCTGCGCACGCGGCGTCGCGTACGGCTACGGCGCGACGGGGTGCGCGGCCCCGGCCCGCCACGTCCGATCCTCCCACGTTCGGGCGGCGTGTCCGGTCGCCGGTCCATCAGTCGGACGAGCGGCGACGGGGCGAGAGAACCGCCGGTACCGAGGGTGGGGCGGGGCGGTCCGGTGCCCCGGTCCGACGGCCCCGCCCTCCGGCGACCGGTCCTGGGCTCAGGCCCGGCCGTCACCCGGGCGCTGCTGCCCGGGTGCGTAGGCCCCGAGGAAGTCGGCACCGCTCTGCCCCGCCGTGACCTGCTCGGGAACGTGCGGTGCGGGCCGGCCTGCCTGTCCGGGCTGCGGCGCGTACTGGTCCGGGTAGTCGGCTCCGCTGCCCTGTCCGTACTGGGCCGCCGCGTGGACCGGCCGGGCCGCACGGGTGGCCCGCCGGTGTGCGACCTTGCGCTTGATCTTGACGGCCCAGGACACGACGACGACGAGAACGATCAGGGCCAGCACCGTGATCTGCACCCAGTCGGGCAGAAAGCCCAGCACGGACTCGAAGATCTGGGACTTCACGGATGCCAGTGGCGTGCCTGCGGACATGAACGCGTATCCCTCCCCCGGTTCCGCCCCCTGCGGAACCGGGCGGGATCCTATCGGGCCGCGAGCGCCCGCTCTCCTGCTTTTCGCATGGCGTCCAGCGGGGCCGGAGAGCGCCCCGTCATCTGCTCGACCTGGAGCACCGCCTGGTGCACCAGCAGGTCGAGACCGCCGACCACCGCGCCGCCGTACGCCGCCCAGCGGGCCGCGAGAACGGTCGGCCAAGGGTCGTAGAGCACGTCGAAGAGGGCCGCGGGACGCTCCGGGACGGATCGGGCGAGGCCGTCGGTGACGCCCGCCGGGGTCGTGGTGACCACCAGCGGGGCGTGCAGGGCCTGTTCGGCGTCGTCCCAGTCGGCGATGCGCACCGCCACGCCCAGCCGCTCGGCCCACTGCCGTATCTCGGCGCCGCGCGCGGCGCTGCGCACGTAGACGACGACCTCGCCGGCGCAGATCCGGGACAGCGCGGCGAGCGCGGACGACGCGGTGGCTCCGGCACCGAGGATCGCGGCGGTGTCCACCTTGTCGATGCCGTGCTCGCGCAGGGCGGCGACCATGCCGGGGATGTCGGTGTTGTCTCCGGTCTTCCGGCCGTCCTCGGCGAAGACCACGGTGTTCACCGCGTCCACGGAGGCCGCCGTCTCGCTGATCCCGTCGAGCAGCGGAACGACCATCCGCTTGAGCGGCATGGTCAGCGACAACCCGGCCCACTCAGGGCCGAGCTTCTCGAAGAAGCCCGGCAACGCCGCCTCGTCGATGTCGAAGCGGTCGTACGTCCAGCTCTCCAGCCCCAGCTCCGCGTAGGCGGTGCGATGCAGTACCGGGGAGAGGGAGTGTGCGATCGGGGAGCCCAGGACGGCGGCTCGGCGACGGTCAGTTGCCCGAGCTGGCATCGAACTTGTCCTTCAGCTTCAGAAACTCGTCGTGCGTCCTTGCGAACTCGGTCTTGCTCACGCCGTCGGTGGCCACGAAGTAGATCCACCCGTCCTTCGTCGGCTTCAGCGCCGCGGTCAGTGCGTCGTCGCCGGGGTTGCCGATGGGGCCGGGCGGCAGGCCCTTGCGTGTGTAGGTGTTGTACGGGTCCTTGTTGCTGTTGATCTCGGACTCGCTGATGTGGATGTTGCTTTCCTTCTGCAGGTAGTTGTACGTCGAGTCGAACTGCAGCAGTTGGTTGGTCTCGGTGTTGGTGGGCTTGAGGCGGTTGTAGATGACCTCGGACATCTTGCGGAAGTCGTCGTGGGTCTTGCCCTCGGCCTGCACCAGACTCGCGACGGTGACCAGTTCCCACGGCCCTTCGAGACCGAGGCCCTCGGCCTTCTCCGGGAACTGCAGTTCCTCGTACTTGTCGGTGGCCCGGCCCACCATCTCCTTCAGCACGTCCGCGGGTTTCACGCCCTTGCCCACCGCGTAGCTGGACGGGTAGAGGAAGCCTTCCAGCGGGTCCTTGACGTCCCCGCCGTTCACCGCCCAGTCAGGCAGGCCGAGCTTCTTCCAGTCCTTCTCCGCGACCTTCTCGGTGGTGCCGTCGTCGACCTCGAGGCGCTGGTCGATGAGCTTGTAGATCTCGGCGTTGCGCTTGCCCTCGGGGATGACCAGGTTGTTGCGGCTCTTCGGGCTGAGCATCAGCTCGACCGCGCTCTCGGCCGACATCTCCAACTCGAGCGTGTAGACGCCGTCCTGGATCGTGTCGCCCTGCGCGTTGTCGGCCTGGGCCGCGACGAAGGCGTCGACGCTCTTGACCACGCCCTCCTTCTTGAGCACCTGGCCGATGGCGTACCCGGTCGAGCCCTTGGGGATCGTGACGGTGACCTGCTCACCGTTCCCGTCGCCCGCGAAGTCCGGGGCGCTGCCGAAAAGGTCCTTGACGAACTGCCAGCCGACGTAGCTCACACCGACCACACCGCCGCCGAGGACCACCACCACCATGAGGCAGGCGAACCCACTGCGTCGCTTCTTGTCCTTGCCGCCCTTGCCGCCCTTGCCGCTCCTGGCACCTTTGCCCCGGCGGTCGCCGCGACCGCCCGGCTCGTCGGCCTCGTCCTCGTCGTCGCCCGAGAAGAAGGCGTGCTCCCCCTGGTCCGGCCCCGGATCCCAGTCGGTCCGCGGCTCCGGTTCCGGTTCCGGGTCCTGCTCCGGCTGCCGTTCGGGCTCGGCGCCGCGCCGGGCGGGCGGCTCGGGCGGCGGGTAGGCCTCGGAGGTCGCGTAGTAGTCGGACTGCTGGGCGCCGTACGCCCCGCCCTGCTGACCGTACGGGTCCGTGGGGTCGGCCGCCGCGTACGGGTCCTGCGGGTGGGCGTGGGCGCCGGTCTGCCAGCCGCCCGTGTCGTACTGCTGCTGGTCCGGGTGCTGCTGGTCCGGGTGCTGCGCCTGCTGGGGGGCGTACTGCTGGCCGTACTGCTGCTCGCCGTACTGCTGCTGGTGACCTTGCTGCTGGTCGTACTGCGCGTACTGCTGCTCGCCGTACCCGCCCTGCTGCTCGGCGGTGCCCCAGTCGCCGTATTGCTGCTGCTGCGGCTGCTGCGGGTAGTGCTGCGCCTGGCCGTCGTAGGGGGGCTGCTGGGGCTGCTGACCCTGCTGGGTCTGCTGCCCGGCCCATCCGCCGTCCCCGTACAACGGGTCGTCCGGATGCCACGGTTCGGAGCCTCGGCCCCGGCCATACTCAGTCATCGATCCCCTAGAGCCGCGAGGCGGCGGTCACGCGGCTGTGGGGGTGGCCGGCGTCCGTTCCGCCTCTCTTTCGCGGCGGCTGTTCGAACGCCACCGCATCGCGCGGAACGTTACCGTACCGCGATCACCTCTCCACTTCGACGCCCTCACCGGGTGGATTGCCTGACACCCGTTCGGATTCAAGGGCCTGCTGGAGGATGATCACGGCGGCGGCCTGGTCGATGACGGAGCGTCCCTTCTTCGACTTCACGCCCGAGGCACGCAGCCCCTGGCTCGCCGTCACCGTCGTCATGCGTTCGTCGACGAGGCGCACGGGCACCGGTGCGATCCCGCGGGCCAGTTCCTGCGCGAAGCCGCGGACCTTGACCGCGGCGGGGCCCTCGCCCCCCTTGAGGGAGCGAGGGAGGCCGACGACGACCTCGATCGGCTCGTACTCCTCCACGAGCTGACGAAGGCGCCGGTGGGCCGCCGGGACGTCCCGGCCGGGGACGGTCTCGACCGGGGTGGCGAGGATCCCGTCGGGGTCGCACGAGGCGACCCCGATCCGGGCGTCCCCGACGTCGATCGCGAGCCGGCGGCCGCGGCGCATGGCCCGGCCGCCCGAGGGATCGTTCACCGGCCCGCTCACTTGGCCGTGTCCGCCACGAGCCGCTCGACGGCGTCCACGGCGTCGCCGATGGCGTCCGGGTTCTGGCCGCCGCCCTGGGCGACGTCCGGCTTGCCGCCACCGCCGCCGCCGAGGGTCTTGGCGGCGGCACGGACCAGGTCACCGGCCTTGAGGCCGCGCTCGCGGGCGGCCTCGTTGGTGGCGATGACCGTGAGGGGCTTGCCGTTGACGGCGGTGAACAGGGCGACGACGGCGGCCCGGCCGCCCTGGATCCGGCCGCGTACGTCGAGCACCAGCTTGCGCAGGTCGTCGGCGGTGGTGCCGTCCGGGACCCGGCCGGTCACCAGGGCGACGCCGTGGACGTCCTTGGCGGACTCGGCGAGGCCTCCGGCGGCCTGGAGCACCTTCTCGGCGCGGAACTTCTCGATCTCCTTCTCGGCGTCCTTGAGCTTGCCGAGCATGGCGGAGACCTTCTCCGGGAGCTCCTCCGGGCGGCCCTTGATCAGCTCCTGGAGCTGGGCGACGACCGTGTGCTCGCGGGCGAGGAAGTTGTAGGCGTCCACGCCGACCAGGGCCTCGATGCGGCGCACGCCGGAGCCGATGGAGGACTCGCCGAGCAGCTTCACCAGGCCCAGCTGGGCGGTGTTGTGCACGTGGGTGCCGCCGCACAGCTCCTTGGAGAAGTCACCGATGGTCACCACGCGCACGCGCTCGCCGTACTTCTCGCCGAACTCGGCGATGGCGCCCTGCTTCTTGGCCTCGTCGATACCCATGACGTCGGCGCGCACGTCCAGGTCGCGGGCGAGCACCTCATTGATCTTCTGCTCGACATCGGTCATCACGGCCGTCGGAACGGCGGACGGCGAGCCGAAGTCGAAGCGGAAGCGGCCGGGCTGGTTCTCGGAACCGGCCTGGGCGGCCGTCGGGCCGAGGGCGTCGCGCAGGGCCTGGTGGGTGAGGTGGGTGGCCGAGTGGGCGCGGGCGATGGCCGTGCGGCGGCGCTCGTCGATGGAGGCGTGGGCCTTGGCGCCGAGGGTGACCTCGCCGACCTGGACGACGCCCTTGTGGACGTAGACGCCCGGGACCGGCTTCTGGCAGTCGCGGATCTCGATGACGGCGCCGGAGTCCACCCTGATGCGCCCGGTGTCGCCGATCTGGCCGCCGCCCTCGGCGTAGAACGGGGTGCGGTCGAGGACGATCTCCACCTCGTCGCCCTCGGTGGCGGCCGGGGACGACACACCGTCGACCAGGATGCCCACGACGGTGGACTCGCCCTCGGTGGCGCTGTAGCCGGTGAAGTCGGTGGCGCCGGCCCGGTCGGCGATCTCGCGGTAGGCGCCGAGGTCGGCGTGGCCGGTCTTCTTGGCCCGGGCGTCGGCCTTGGCCCGCTCCCGCTGTTCCTTCATCAGGCGGCGGAAGCCGTCCTCGTCCACGGAGAGGCCCTGCTCGGCGGCCATCTCCAGGGTGAGGTCGATCGGGAAGCCCCAGGTGTCGTGCAGCAGGAAGGCCCGGTCGCCGGACAGGACCGTGCCACCGGACTGCTTGGTCTCCGTGACGGCGGTGTCGAGGATGTTGGTGCCGGCCTTCAGCGTCTTGAGGAAGGCGTTCTCCTCGGCGACGGCGACCTTCTCGATCCGCTCGCGGTCGGTGACGAGCTCGGGGTACTGCTGCCCCATCATGCCGATGACGACGTCGACCAGGTCCTTGACGACCGGGCCGGTGGCACCGAGGAGGCGCATGTTGCGGATGGCGCGGCGCATGATGCGGCGCAGCACGTAGCCGCGGCCCTCGTTGCCCGGGGTGACGCCGTCGCCGATGAGCATGACCGAGGTGCGCATGTGGTCGGTGACCACGCGCAGCGAGACGTCCGAGTCCTGGGCGTCGCCGTAGCGGACCCCGGTCAGGGCGGTGGCCTTGTCGATGACGGCCATGGAGGTGTCGATCTCGTACAGGTTCTGCACGCCCTGCAGAATCATGGCGAGCCGCTCGAGACCGAGACCGGTGTCGATGTTCTGGCTCGGCAGGTCCCCGAGGATCTCGAAGTTGTCCTTGCCGATGCCCTCGCCCCGCTCGTACTGCATGAAGACGAGGTTCCAGATCTCCACGTACCGCTCGTCGTTGACGGCGGGGCCGCCCTCGGCGCCGAACTCGGGACCGCGGTCGTAGTTGATCTCGGAGCAGGGGCCGCAGGGGCCGGGGACGCCCATGGACCAGTAGTTGTCCTTCATGCCCAGGCGCTGGATGCGTTCCTCGGGCACGCCGACCACGTCGCGCCAGATGCGCTCGGCCTCGTCGTCGTCCTTGTAGACGGTGATCCACAGGCGCTCGGGGTCGAGGCCGTAGCCGCCGTCGTCCCGGGAGCTGGTGAGCAGCTCCCAGGCGAGCTTGATGGCGCCTTCCTTGAAGTAGTCGCCGAAGGAGAAGTTGCCGCACATCTGGAAGAACGTGCCGTGCCGGGTGGTCTTGCCGACCTCTTCGATGTCCGGCGTGCGGACGCACTTCTGGACGCTGGTGGCGCGCGCGAAGGGCGGCTTGACCTCGCCCAGGAAGTAGGGCTTGAAGGGCACCATGCCGGCCGGGACGAGGAGCAGAGTCGGGTCGTCCGCGATGAGCGACGCCGAAGGGACGACGGTGTGCCCGCGCTCCTCGAAGAAGCTCAGCCAGCGGCGGCGGATCTCGGCCGACTCCATCAGTGGTCCTCATTCCGGTTGTACGGGTTCGTCAGGTACGCCGAGCCCTCGGCGTACCGCGGTTTGTTCTTCGGGCTGTTGCGGTTCTCGATGGCGGCGTACCGGCCGGGGCCCGGGAGTTCCCGGCCGACGGGGGCGTCGAGGCCGAGGGCGTCGCCCAGTTCGGCCTCGCGCCGGGCCATGTGGTCGCGGACGTCGAGTGCGAAGTCCACCGCCCGGTCCTTGATGCGGCCGCCGGCCTCGATCGCCTTGTTCGCCGCGGTCGCGGCGAGGCTCTCGGGCGTCAGCTGCCTCAGTTTCCGGTTGACCTTGGTGGTGGCCCACACACCTGCGGCGACGCCGGTGGTGAACCAGAACGTACGACGGAACATCGCTGCGTCAGTCCTTCTTTCCCCGGGTGCGCCTCGCCCGCCGCGTGCCCGGAACGGTGCGGCCCACGATCACGGTGCGGCCCGGCGCCTTCGCGGGCTCGGTCCTGGCGGAGTCCGTCCTGGCCGGCGCGTCCTCCCTGCGCCCGCTGACGGCCCGGCGCACGCCGTAGCCGAACGCGGCGACCTTGACCAGCGGGCCGCCGAAGGTGGAGGCGACGGTGGTCGACAGGGCGGAGGCGTTGGAGGTGACCTCCTGGACGTCGGAGGCGATCGCGTCGACCCGCTCGATCTGGGTCTGCGCGGAGCGCACCGCGGTGGAGGCGTCGGCCAGCAGCGGGACGGCCTGGTCGGTCACGTCCGCCACGAGCCTGGTGGTCGCCCGGAGCGTCTGGGCCAGCCTCGCCAGTGCGACGGCGAGGAAGGAGACCAGGATCGCCCAGAACACGGCCACCAGGATTCCGGCCACCTCTCCACCGGACACTGTGCGCACCTGCTCCCTGAGAAACGTGCCTGAACATCGAGAAATTCGTGCACCGAGCCTATCGCGCCACCGGCGGGACTCCGTACCGGATTACCGTCCGCCGCGGGCGGAGTCGGGGAAGAGATTGTACGGACTGAACACGGTTCAGTACGCTCCGTGTTTCATGGGGGACATTGGGTGCGACGGCACGCCGGCGGACGGCGGCCCGCCGCGGGCCGTGGCGGGCAACCTGCCGCTGGAGCCGGACGCGTTCGTGGGCCGTGCGGCGGAGCTGGACGAACTGTCCCGGGCCCTCACCGCTTCGCGGCTGGTGACGGTGACCGGGCCCGGCGGGGTCGGCAAGTCGCGGCTGGCCGCCCGGGTGGCCGCGCGGTGCGCGCCGCGGGACGGGGTCTGGCGGGTGGAGCTGGCGGCGCTCGGGGACGCCGAGTTCGTCGATCACATGGTGGTGGAGGCGCTGGGCCTGACGGACCACACCACCCGGCTGCCGCGCGAGACGCTGCGGGGACATCTGGCGGAGCGCCGGCTGCTGCTGGTGCTGGACGGGTTCGAGCACCTGGTGGACGCCTGTGCCGAACTGGTGGCCGATCTGCTGCGCCGGGCGCCGGGGCTGCGGGTGCTCGCCGTGGGGCGCCGTGCGCTGTCCGTGGCCGGGGAGCGGCTGGTGCCGCTGGCTCCGCTCGGCGAGGACGAGGCGGTCCGGCTGCTGGCGGTGCGTGCGGGGCAGCACGCGGTGGGCGCCGGGGACGAGGGGCAGATGCGGGAGTTGTGCCGGCGTCTCGACGGCATCCCGCTCGCGATCGAGCTGGCCGCCGGCCGGCTGGGCGCGCTGTCGCCGGGGCAGGTGCTGGAGCGGCTCGGCGACCGGTTCCGGCTGCTGACCGGCGGCGGCCGGGACGCCCTGCCCCGGCACCGGACGCTGCGGACGGCGGTCGGCTGGAGCCATGAACTGTGCACGCCCGAGGAGCGGTTGCTGTGGGCGCGGCTTTCGGTGTTCGCGGGGCACTTCGACCTCGAGGCCGCCGAGTACGTGTGCGGGGGGAACGGTCTGGCCGCCGGGGACGTCCTCGACGTCCTGTCGGCGCTGCTCGCGCAGTCGGTGGTGACCCGCGAGGAGACCCCGGCGGGGGCGCGCTACCGGATGCTGGACACGCTGCGCGCGTACGGCGCCGAGTGGCTGGAGAGCGTCGGCGACGCGGAGCGGCTCGCGCGGCGGCACCGGGACTGGTACGTGGGACTCGCCACCTGGTGCGAGCTGGACTGGTTCTCGTCCCGGCAGCGTGAGATCGCCGCGCGCGTCGAGGCGGATCTGCCGAATCTGCGCCGTGCCCTGGAGGTGGGCCTGACGGACCCGGACGAGGCGCATCTGGGACAGCACCTGGCGGGCTCGCTGTGGTTCTCCTGGGTGGGCTGCGGGCGGCTGGCGGAGGGCCGGCACTGGCTGGAGCAGGCGGTGCGGATCGACTCCGGTCATGAACAGCCCCGGCTCAAGGCCCTGTGGGTGCTCGCTTATGTGGCGATCCTCCAGGGCGACACGGTGCCCGCGCTGGCCGCGCTCCAGGAGTGCCGCCGTCAGGCGGAGCGGGCGGCGAACCCCACGGCGCTGGCGTACGCGGAGCACCGCGCCGGCTGCCTGGCGCTGATCACGGACGACGTGTTCCGCGCGGAGACGCTGCTGCGGTCGGCGCTGGAACGTTACGACGAGATCGGGGAGCTCAACAGCAATGTGCTGATGGCCCGGATCGAGCTGGCGATGGCCCGTGCCTTCCAGGAAGATCTGCCGGACGCGGTGCGGATGTGCGAGGACGTCCGCCGGGTGTGCGAGGAGCACGGCGAGCGGTGGGCCCGCACCTACGCGCTGTACGTGCTGGCGTACGCGGCCTGGTGCGGGGGCGACCCGGTCAGGGCCCGGGAACTGCTCACCGATTCCCTGGACGGCGCCCACGGCTTCAGCGACCTGCTCGGTTCGGTGCTGGTGCTGGAGCTGCTCGCCCTGGTCACGGTGGCGGAGGGGAAGGCGGTCGAGGCGGCGGTGCTCCAGGGGGCGGCGGACCGGATGTGGCCGTCGGTGGGACTGCGGCTGTTCGGTTCGGCCCACTACAACACGCCGCACGAGCTGTGCGAGGCGCTGGCCCGGGAGCAACTGGGCGACGAACGGTACGAGGAGGGCGTGCGGCAGGGGGCGCGGCTCGGCCGGGACGAGGCGGTCCGGTGGGCGCTGCGCGGGACCGGGGCCGCGGTGGGCGATCCGGCGCCGGGCGGGAGCGTACGGCAGGCGGCCGGGGCGCCCACGCAGCAGCCCGCCGCCTCGCCCACCCGTAAGGGCGGGGAGACGGCGGGCTGAGTCACCGCGCGCCTGCTGAAATCAGCGGGCGTAGTACTCGACGACGAGCTGCTCGTCGCAGATCACCGGGATCTCCTTGCGGTTCGGCTCACGGTCCAGGCGGAACGCCAGGGACTTGAGGTTCACCTGGAGGTAGCGCGGGGTCTCGCCGTCGGGGGCGAAGCCACCCTCGCGGGCGATCGTGAACAGCGTCTTGTCCTTGCTGCGCTCACGAACCTGCACGACGTCGTCCGGGCGGACACGGAAGGAGGGCTTGTCGACCTTCTTGCCGTTGACCTGGATGTGGCCGTGGGTGACCATCTGGCGGGCCTGGTAGATCGTGCGGGCGATGCCCGAACGCAGGACCAGGGCGTCGAGACGGCGCTCGAGCTCGATGACGAGGGCGTCACCGGTCTTGATCGTCGTCTTGGCGGCACGCTCGTACGCGCGGACGAGCTGGCGCTCGCTGACGTCGTACTGGGCGCGCAGACGCTGCTTCTCCAGCAGACGGACCTTGTAGTCCGAGTTCTGCTTGCGGCCGCGGCCGTGCTCACCCGGCGGGTAGGGGCGGGCCTCGAAGTACTTGACGGCCTTCGGGGTCAGCGCGATACCCAGGGCACGCGACTTCTTGACCTTGGGGCGGGACTGATTCGCCACTGTCTCTTTCACCTTCGTTTTGTCGGCTCACCAGGGTTAAGGGAGGTCGCATCCGCAGTCGGGGAAACCCCGCGGGTCCGTGACGGGCCTGCCGGGCAGCCGCTCCCCTGGTCTGGGCACATACGTGCAGCACGCGAGTGGCCCACCGGCCGGTCCCGGGAATCCGGGTGGTGGTGGGCTGCCCGCGACACCGTTCGACGGTGCGCGACGCTCCTGGATTCCCTGCCCCGAGGGGCGGGTATCCGGCTGGATGTCCCGCTCTGGTGGTGCCGGTTTCCCTTGCGGGGGCCGGACGCGGGACGCAGCTTGGGCACATTCTACAAGGTGCTCACGACTGCTTCCGACCGAGGTGCTTCCTGGTCCATCCGACCGCGTCGGCGTACCGCGCCTCGGCCCCGTGCCGGGTCGGGTCGTAGTACGCGCGGTCCCTGAGGGCGTCGGGGGCGTACTGCTGCTGGGCGATGCCCTCGGGCAGGTCGTGCGGGTACACGTACCCCTGGGCGTGGCCCAGCTTGGCCGCGCCCTTGTAGTGCCCGTCGCGCAGATGGGCCGGCACGGGCCCGGCCAGTCCCTTGCGGACGTCGTCGAGGGCGGCGCCGATCGCGGTGGTGGCCGCGTTGGACTTCGGGGCCAGGGCGAGGGCGATGGTGGCGTGGCTGAGGGTGAGGGCGGCCTCGGGGAAACCGATCATGGCGACGGCCTGGGCGGCCGCGACCGCGAGGGGCAGCGCGTTCGGATCGGCGAGGCCGATGTCCTCGCTGGCGGAGATCATCAGGCGGCGGGCGATGAAGCGGGGGTCCTCGCCGGCCTCGATCATCCGGGCGAGATAGTGCAGGGCGGCGTCCACGTCGGAGCCTCGGATGGACTTGATCAGGGCGCTGGCCACGTCGTAGTGCTGGTCGCCGGAGCGGTCGTACTTCACGGCGGCCCGGTCGACGGTCTCCTCCAGGGTGGCCAGGGAGATCTCCGTCTCGCCCTTGTCCAGCGCGGCCCCCGCGGCGGCCTCCAGGGCGGTCAGTGCCCGGCGGGCGTCCCCTCCGGCGATGCGCACCAGGTGGTCGCCGGTGTCCTCGGGGAGCGTGAGGGAACCCTTCAGGCCCCGCTCGTCGCCGAGCGCGCGGTGGAGCAGGTCCCGGATGTCGTCGTCGGTGAGGGGTTCGAGGGTGAGCAGGAGCGAGCGGGACAGCAGCGGGGAGATGACGGAGAAGTAGGGGTTCTCGGTGGTCGCGGCGATCAGCGTGACCCAGCGGTTCTCGACCGCGGGGAGCAGGGAGTCCTGCTGGGCCTTGCTGAAGCGGTGGATCTCGTCGAGGAAGAGGACGGTCTCCTTGCCGTACCCGCCGGAGGCGCGGCGGGCGCCGTCGATGACCGCGCGGACCTCCTTGACGCCCGCGGTGATCGCCGACAGTTCGACGAAGCGCCGGTCGGTGGCCTTGGAGACGACGTGGGCCAGGGTCGTCTTGCCGGTGCCGGGCGGTCCCCACAGGAACACCGAGGACGGGCCCGCGGGACCGGAGGCGCCCTCGCCGACCAGCCGGCGCAGGGGTGAGCCGGGCTTCAGCAGATGCTGCTGGCCCACCACCTCGTCGAGGGTGCGCGGGCGCATCCGGACGGCGAGAGGGCTGCCGGTCGGGTCCTTCTCCTGGCGGTCTTCGGCTGCGGCGGTGAACAGGTCGGGCTCCACACCGAAACCCTAAAGGACCGCACCGACAACGTGGTCGGCGCGGTCACCGTGGCCCCGGGGCCGGTACGACCCGGTGGTCACTTGGTCCAGAACTCCCACCACCGGGTCAGGATCAGCATGCCGATGATGCCGATGTGCAGGACGGGCATGACCCAGGTGAACTCGCCGAAGAAGCTCTTGACCGGGCCCGGGGCGGGCAGGAAGCCCTTGCGGACGTTGAACGACGTGACGTACCAGAACATGATGATCGTGGCGACCCAGGCCAGGCAGCACCACAGGCACAGGGCGTTGATCCGGTAGAGGGACTGGGCCATCAGCCAGGCGCAGAAGACGGTGCCGAAGAGGGTGCCCGCGTTGAAGGTGAGCCAGTACCAGCGCGGGAAGCGGGCCCCGGCGAGCAGGCTCATGCCCACGCAGATGACGATGCCGTAGGTGACGAGGCCCAGCATCGGGTTGGGGAAGCCGAAGACACTCGCCTGGTCGCTCTCCATCACGCTGCCGCAGGAGACCACTGGGTTGAGGCTGCAGCCGGGGACGTACGTCTCGCCCCTGACCTTGGCCTCGAGCAGCTTGAACTTGTCCAGTGTGATGACCCACGCGGCGAGCACACCGGCGGCGCCGGTGATGACCAACAGCAGGGCGAACGCACGGCCGGCGCCCTCGCGCACCCGCCCGGCGGCCGGCCCCTGCGCGGGGTCGGGCTCGGTGGAGATGTCCTTCACTGTCGTGTTGCTCATCACGCCGATTCCGTCACTGGAGAGTGTGGACCTGCTTCGGGCAGGGCCATTGTGCCGTACGTGACTGTGGGTTCACCGTCCACCGGTCACAAGAGCATAGGAACGATCCCCCGCGGGCGTACGGTTTAGGCCGCAGCATGTGCCCCGGCCGTACACACATTCCACCTTAAGTCCCCGATCGAGGGAATTGCCGTTCGCCGCATTGACGCGACGAGGGCGCATCGACGCCGAAGGCGCCGGGCCCGCTGGGGGCACACCGGCGCCTTCGTGTACGTGGAGGGGAAGCTCGGGTCAGCCGAGCCGGGCCTCCAGCTCGGCCACGATCTCGTTGACACCCACCGCGCTCTGCTCGCCGGACTCCATGTCCTTGAGCTGGACGACGCCCTCGGCGAGGTCGCGCTCGCCGAGCACCAGGGCGTAGCGCGCGCCCGAACGGTTGGCCGCCTTCATCGCCGCCTTCAGCCCCTTGCCGCCGTAGGCGAAGTCGGCGGCGACGCCGTTCTTGCGCAGTTCGGTGACCTTGGCGAACAGCACCCGGCGGGCCTCCTCACCGAGCGGGACGGCGAACACGCTGGTGGTGGCCGGGAGTTCGAGTTCGACGCCCTCCGCCTCCAGGGCCAGCACGGTGCGGTCGACACCGAGCGCCCAGCCGACGGACGGCAGCGCGGGGCCGCCGATCATCTCCGAGAGACCGTCGTAGCGGCCGCCGCCGCCCACCGCGGACTGGGAGCCCAGACCGTCGTGGACGAACTCGAAGGTGGTGCGCGTGTAGTAGTCCAGCCCCCGCACCAGCCTGGGATCGTCCTCGAAGGCCACGCCCGCGGCCGTGACCAGCTCGCGGACCTCCTCGTGGTACGCCTTGCAGGCGTCGCACAGGTAGTCGCGCAGCAGCGGGGCGCCGGTCAACTGCTTCTGCACCGCCTCGCGCTTGTCGTCCAGGACGCGCAGCGGGTTGATCTCCGCGCGGCGCAGGGTGTCCTCGTCCAGGTCCAGTCCGCGCAGGAAGTCCTGGAGCGCGGCCCGGTAGACGGGGCGGCACTCCTTGTCGCCCAGGGAGTTCAGCAGGATGCGGAACTCGCTGAGCCCCAGGGAGCGGTACGCCTGGTCGGCCAGGATGATCAGCTCGGCGTCGAGCGCCGGGTCCTCGGCTCCGATCGCCTCGGCGCCGACCTGGGAGAAGTGACGGTAACGGCCCTTCTGGGGGCGCTCGTAGCGGTAGTACGAGCCGGAGTACCAGAGCTTGACCGGGAGGTTGCCCGCCTTGTGCAGGTTGGCCTCCAGGGCCGCGCGCAGCACGGAGGCCGTGCCCTCGGGCCGCAGGGCGAGGCGGTCGCCGCCCTTGGTCTCGAAGGCGTACATCTCCTTGGTGACGATGTCGGTGGACTCACCGACACCGCGCGCGAACAGCTCGACGTTCTCGAAGCCGGGCGTCTCGATGTAGCCGTAGCCGGAGCCCCGCAGCGGGGCGGCGATGGCCTCGCGGACGGCGAGGTACCTGGCGCTGTCCGGCGGGATGAGGTCGTAGGTGCCCTTGGGGGCCTTGAAGGTGCTCACGGAAGGTCTTGTCACATTCCTCGTCGGGGAGCGTCGGCGGCGCCGCGTCCTTGGCGGTCCGCCGCCACCTGCCGCAGATACGGGTTGGTGGCGCGCTCCTGGCCGATGGTCGTCTGGGGGCCGTGTCCGGACAGCACCACGGTCGAGTCGTCGAGCGGCAGGCACACGCGGGCCAGCGAGTCGAGCAGTTCGGCCGTGTCACCGCCGGGCAGGTCGGTGCGTCCGACGGAGCCGGCGAACAGCAGGTCGCCCGAGAAGAACACCGGCGGGATGTCCGCCGCCTCGGGCAGCCCGAAGGTCACCGACCCCTTGGTATGGCCCGGCGCGTGCGCGACCGTCAGCTGCAGCCCGGCCAGGTCGAGCTTCGCTCCGTCGGCCAGTTCCTTGACGTCGGCCGGCTCCCCGACGGTCAGCTCGCCCATCAGCGGCATGCCGATGGTGCGGCCGATGCCCTTCTCGGGGTCGCTCATCATGTACCGGTCGTCGGGGTGGATCCAGGCCGGTACGTCGTGCGCCCCGCACACGGGGACGACGGAGGCCACGTGGTCGATGTGTCCGTGGGTGAGGACGACGGCGACGGGCTTCAGCCGGTGTTTACGGACCGCCTCCTCGACTCCGGGGGCGGCCTGGTGGCCGGGGTCGATGATCACGCACTCCTCACCGGCGGCGGGGGCGACGAGATAACAGTTCGTCCCCCAGGCCCCGGCGGGGAACCCGGCAATGAGCACGTTCGTCCTTCGTTGGGTGGGTACGGGAGGCTTGCGTCGGGGCTGGCGCCCGTGGTCAGAGCCTACCGGCGCTGCCGTTTCCTCAGCGAACCCATATACGGTACGGGGCACACGCAGTCAGTCGGCCCGCCGCCCGCACGCGTATTCGGTCGGCACACGAGAGGCATGAGGAGTCACCCGGTGGTCAGCCAGGAGCAGCGGCGGCGTCAGCTCGCCCGGGAGAAGTTCTTGCGGCAGCAGCAGCGGCGTACCGAGGCGCGCCGCAAGTCGCGGGTCCGCAACTCGGTGATCGCGTCCGTCCTCGGTGTGGTCCTGGTCGGCAGCCTCGGGCTGTACACGGCCGGGACGTTCGACCGGGACGAGGACACGTCCAACGCGAACGCGGAGGTCACGCCCAGCGCCGAGGCGCCGAGCAAGGCGCCCGACCCGTGCGAGAAGCCGGCGGAGGGCAAGGTCGCGTCGAAGACCTGGAAGAAGGAGCCGGCGCTCTCCATCGACAAGTCGGCGAAGTACACGATGACGCTCGAGACGACCTGCGGCACGATCGACATGGCGCTGAAGGCGTCGGCGGCCCCGCACACCGTCAACTCGTTCGAGTTCCTCGCCGGTGAGGGCTACTTCGACCACAGCACGTGCCACCGGCTCACCACCAACGGCATCTACGTGCTGCAGTGCGGTGACCCGACGGGCTCCGGCACCGGCGGCCCCGGCTACACGATCCCGGACGAGAACCTGAAGGACAAGAGCCTCAAGGACAGCACCTACCCGGCGGGCACCGTCGCCATGGCGAACACCGGGCAGAAGGACAGCGGCGGCAGCCAGTTCTTCCTGGTGTACGAGGACAGCCCGCTCCCGCCGAGCTACACGCCGTTCGGCACCGTCTCGGAGGGCGGCCTGAAGGTCCTGAAGAAGATCGCCGAAGCCGGTGACAGCACCGGAGCGGGTGACGGAGCACCCAACGCGACGGTGGTGATCGACAAGGCGACCGTCACGAAATCCTGACCGCCCAGCTGCGGAACTTCGGTCGCGCGGGATGCGGACAGGCATCCCGTCGGTCGCCTATGTTGGCCGTGACGAAAACTGTGGACGATGCCCGGGGGCAGCAGAGCCCTCCGCAGGCATCATGTGGAGGAGGCGCTGTGAGCAGCGACCCGTGGGGCCGCGTCGACGAGACGGGGACCGTGTACGTGCGTACGGCCGACGGAGAGCAGGTCGTCGGTTCCTGGCAGGCGGGCTCCCCCGAGGAGGCTCTGGCCTACTTCGAGCGCAAGTACGAGGGCTTGGTTGTCGAGATCGGCCTCCTCGAGAAGCGAGTGAAGACCACCGATCTGTCCTCGAAGGACGCCATGACGGCGATCGGGCACCTGCGGGAGCAGGTCGACGCCCATCACGCGGTCGGTGACCTGGCTGCCCTGCGGGTGCGGCTGGACAAGCTCGTGGAGCTGGTGGACGTCCGGCGCGAGGAGCGCAGGGCGCAGCGGGCGAAGCAGTCCGACGAGGCGCGCCACGCCAAGGAGGCGCTGGTCGCCGAGGCGGAGGAGCTGGCGGGCTCGGACCAGTGGCGGGCGGCCGGTGAGCGGCTGCGGGCGCTGGTGGACACGTGGAAGGGCCTGCCGCGGCTGGACCGCAAGTCCGACGACGAGTTGTGGCACCGCTTCTCGCACGCGCGGTCGGCGTTCTCCAAGCGGCGCAAGCAGCACTTCGCGCACCTGGACGCACAGCGCGAGGAGGCCCGCAAGACCAAGGAACGTCTGGTCGCCGAGGCCGAGGGGCTGTCGAAGTCGACGGACTGGGGTGCGACGGCGGCACGCTACCGGGACCTGATGTCGGAGTGGAAGGCCGCGGGCCGCGCCCAGCGCGAGCACGAGGAGGACCTGTGGAACCGCTTCCGCGGTGCCCAGGACGTCTTCTTCGCCGCCCGCAGCTCGGTCTTCGCCGAGCGTGACGCGGAGCAGACGGAGAACCTCAAGCTCAAGGAGGAGCTGGCCGGGGAGGCCGAGAAGCTCCTGCCGATCACGGACCTGAAGGCCGCCCGCGCCGCGTTCCGCACGCTCAACGAGCGGTGGGAGGCCATCGGCCATGTGCCGCGGGACATCCGGCCGAAGGTCGAGGGCCGGATGCACACCGTGGAGCGGGCCCTGCAGGAGGCCGAGGAGGCCGAGTGGCGCCGGACCAACCCGGAGGCACGTGCGCGTGCCGAGGGTCTGACCGGCCAGCTCCAGGCCGCCGTGGACAAGCTGAAGGGCCAGATCGAGCAGGCACGGGCGCAGGGCAACGACGCCAGGGCCCAGAAGCTCGAGCGGGAACTGGAGGGCCGCCAGGCGCTCCTGGACCAGGCTCTGAAGGGTCTGCAGGAGTTCGGCGGCTGACGCCGAGGACCAGCACGGCAGAGGGGCTCCCGTACCGCGGTACGGGAGCCCCTCTGCCGTGCTGGTCGTGCGCCGTGGCCGGTCTACGTCCGGTTGCGGGCCGAGGTCACCCTGTACACGTCGTAGACGCCCTCCACGCCCCGTACGGCCTTCAGGACGTGCCCGAGGTGCTTCGGGTCGCCCATCTCGAAGGTGAAGCGGGAGGTGGCGACGCGGTCGCGGGAGGTCTGGACGGCCGCGGAGAGGATGTTGACGTGCTGGTCGGACAGCACGCGGGTGACGTCCGACAGCAGCCGGGAGCGGTCCAGGGCCTCGACCTGGATGGCGACCAGGAAGACCGAGGACTGGGTGGGCGCCCACTCGACCTCGAGGATGCGCTCGGGCTCACGGGACAGGGAGTCGACGTTCACGCAGTCGCTGCGGTGGACGGAGACGCCGCTGCCTCGGGTGACGAAGCCGATGATCGGGTCGCCGGGGACCGGGGTGCAACAGCGGGCCAGCTTCACCCAGACATCGTCGACGCCCTTGACGACGACCCCGGGATCGGCGTTGGAGCGGCGCTTGCGGCCCCGCCCGCGGGCCGGCGGCACCGACTCGTCGATCTCCTCGGTGGCCGCCTCCTCGCCGCCGAGGGCCTGCACCAGCTTCTGGACGATGTTCTGCGCGGCGACATGGCCCTCGCCGATCGCCGCGTACAGCGCGGAGATGTCCGAGTAGCGCATCTCGTGCGCGAGGGTGACCAGTGAGTCGCCGGTGAGGATGCGCTGGATCGGCAGGTTCTGCTTGCGCATCGCGCGGACGATGGCGTCCTTGCCCTGTTCGATCGCCTCGTCGCGGCGCTCCTTGGAGAACCAGGCGCGGATCTTGTTGCGGGCGCGCGGCGACTTGACGAAGCCGAGCCAGTCCCGGGAGGGGCCCGCGCCGGCCGCCTTGGAGGTGAAGACCTCCACCAGGTCGCCGTTGTCCAGGGTCGACTCGAGCGGGACGAGCCGGCCGTTGACCCGGGCGCCTATGGTGCGGTGGCCGACCTCGGTGTGGACCGCGTACGCGAAGTCCACCGGGGTGGCGCCCGCGGGGAGCGCGATGACATCGCCCTTGGGGGTGAAGACGAAGACCTCGTTGCGGGACAGGTCGAAGCGCAGGGACTCCAGGAACTCGCCGGGGTCCTCGGTCTCCTTCTGCCAGTCGAGCAGCTGCCGCAGCCACGCCATGTCGTTGACGGCGGCGGAGTCCTTGCCGGATTTGCTCGGGGTGACGTCGGTGCGCACCTTCGAGGCGCCGGCGACGGCCTCCTGCTTGTACTTCCAGTGCGCGGCGATGCCGTACTCGGCGCGGCGGTGCATGTCGAACGTGCGGATCTGCAGCTCGACCGGCTTGCCGCCGGGGCCGATGACCGTCGTGTGCAGCGACTGGTACATGTTGAACTTGGGCATCGCGATGTAGTCCTTGAACCGGCCGGGGACCGGATTCCATCGCGCGTGCACCGTGCCGAGGGCCGCGTAGCAGTCGCGGACGGTGTCCACGAGGACGCGGATGCCCACCAGGTCGTAGATCTCCGCGAAGTCCCGGCCGCGGACGATCATCTTCTGGTAGACGCTGTAGTAGTGCTTGGGGCGGCCGGTGACGGTCGCCTTGATGCGGGCCGCGCGCAGGTCCTGCTGCACCTCGTCGGTGACGATCGCCAGGTACTCGTCGCGCTTGGGGGCGCGTTCGGCGACCAGGCGGACGATCTCGTCGTACATCTTGGGGTAGAGGATCGCGAAGGCGAGGTCCTCCAGCTCCCACTTGATGGTGTTCATGCCCAGCCGGTGGGCGAGCGGCGCGTAGATCTCCAGCGTCTCGCGCGCCTTCTTTTCCTGCTTCTCGCGCTTGAGGTAGCGCATGGTGCGCATGTTGTGCAGGCGGTCGGCGAGCTTGATGACCAGGACCCGCGGGTCCTTGGCCATGGCGACGACCATCTTGCGTACGGTCTCGGCCTGCGCGGCCTCACCGAACTTGACCTTGTCCAGCTTGGTGACGCCGTCGACCAGCAGGGCGACGGTGTCACCGAAGTCGCGGCGGAGCTGTTCCAGGCCGTACTCGGTGTCCTCCACCGTGTCGTGCAGCAGGCCGGCCATCAGGGTGGCCGGGTCCATGCCCAGCTCGGCGAGGATGGTGGTGACGGCGAGCGGATGGGTGATGTACGGGTCGCCGCTCTTGCGCTTCTGGCCTCGGTGCCAGCGCTCGGCGACCTGGTAGGCGCTCTCGATCTGGCGGAGGGTGGCGTTCTCGATCTTGGGGTCGTTGCCGCGCACTATCCGCAGCAGCGGCTCCAGCACCGGGTTGTACGGGTTGGCGCGCTGGACCCCGAGCCGGGCCAGACGGGCGCGGACGCGGTTGGAGGAGCCGGAGCGGGCCGGCTGCCCGCTGTTGGGGCGGACCGCGGGGGCGGAGCGCTCGGACGACGAGGATCCGCCCGCTCGGGCGGGGGAGGGTTTGGGCCGTGGCTGCTCGGGCTTCTCCGCGGCGGCGGCCTGGGCGTGCCGGACCGGCCCGCGCGGGTCGTTCTTCGCGTGGGGCGTGCTCGGCACGGGCTTGGCCGCGGCAGCCGAGCCGGACTCGGGCTTGTCTGCGGTCAGGTGCTGGGCCTCGTCTGCCAAGAGGACTCCTCGTACGCGATCCGGGCCCCAGATCAGGTTCCGGAGCCCCCATGGTAGCCATCCCGTGCCTGCGGATCTCCCTCGGACCGGTGGGCGGATTGTTCACCTCTGAAACGCACGGGGCGGGCCCCGGATTCCCCCGGTGCCCGCCCGCGCGGTGTCCGCCACGCCCGTCCGGCGTGCTGCGTCGCTGGTGGGACGGTGTCCCCCGGCGCTCGTCAGAGCGTGAGCAGCGCCTCCAGCGGGGCGCCGGCCAGGGCCGGTTCCACGCGCGCCCGGCCGCCGAGGAAGCCGAGTTCCATCAGTACGGCGAGGCCCGCGACGTCGGCGCCCGCCCTGCGGATGAGCTGGACCGACGCCTCGGCGGTGCCGCCGGTGGCGAGCACGTCGTCGATCACCAGGACGCGGTCGGCGGCGGTGAGGTCCTCGGCGTGCACCTCGATCTCGGCGGAGCCGTACTCCAGGTCGTACGCCTGGCTGAGGGTGGCTCCGGGGAGCTTGCCCGCCTTGCGCACGGGGATGAAGCCGAGGCCCGCGCGGACGGCGACCGGGGCGCCGAGGATGAAGCCGCGGGCCTCCAGGCCGACGACCTTGGTGGCGCCGGTGCGTCCGGCGATCTCTGCGAGGGCGTCACTGAGAGCGGCGAACGCCGCCGGGTCGGCCAGGAGCGGGGTGATGTCCTTGAACATCACCCCCGGCTCCGGGTGGTCCGCCACGTCCCGGATGCGGCTCAGCAGCAGGGTGGAGATATCGGTGAGTTCGGTCATCGGCGCTTTCCGGAAGGTCGGCCGCGCCCGCGGCTGCGGGGCGCGGACTGGTCGCGTGGGCCGACGACGGCGGCAGCGGCGTCGTCCGGCCCGTTCTCGTAGTCGTCGTCGGGCACCCTGGCGGCCCTCGGCTCGTCGTCCGTGTCGGTGCCCTGGGCGCGCTTGGCCAGGACACGCTTCTTCAGCGACCGCATCGGAGGCTCGAGCTCCTTGAGATCGGCGACGAGCGGAGTGGCGATGAAGATCGACGAGTACGCACCGGCGGCGAGGCCGACGAACAGGGACAGCGAGATGTCGTTCAGCATACCGGCGCCGAGGACACCGCCCCCGATGAACAGCAGGGCCCCCACCGGCAGCAGCGCGACCACCGTGGTGTTGACGGAACGGACCAGGGTGCTGTTGATGGAGCGGTTGGCGATCTCGCTGTAGGTCCAGCGGGACTGCTTGGTGATGTCCTTGGTCTGCTCCTTGAGGCTGTCGAACACCACGACCGTGTCGTAGAGCGAATAGCCGAGGATGGTCAGCAGACCGATCACCGTGCCCGGGGTGACCTCGAAGCCCACGAGGGCGTAGATGCCGACGGTGATGGTGAGGTCGTGGATCAGCGCGATGAACGCGGCGACGGCCATGCGCCACTCGAAGGCGATCGCCAGATAGATCACGACCAGGAACAGGAAGATGCCGAGGCCCTGCCAGGCCTTGTTGGCGATCTGCTCGCCCCAGCTGGGACCGACCAGGTCCGCGTTGATCTGCTCCGCCTCGACCTTCAGGTCCTGGGAGAGCTCCGTCTTGATCTTGTCCGAGGTGCTGGTGTCGATGGCCGCGATCTGGATGCGCAGGCTGCCGTCGCCGAGCTTCTGGACGATGGCGTCGTGGCCGGATGCCTCTTCCGCGTAGGTCTCGGCCTGGGCGACCGAGGCACTCATGTTCTTCGGGGTGGTGAAGACCGCACCGCCCTGGAACTCGATGCCCATGTGGAGGCCGCGCACCGCCAGGCCGACGATGGCCAGGACGGTGATCAGAAGGGAGACGCCGTACCAGATCTTGCGGTTCTTGATGAAGTCGTAGCCGACCTCACCGTGGTGCAGCCGGGCGCCGAGATTACCGAGCTTCGACATCTCTCACGCCTCCTTCGTCTGGGAGGGGGCGGAGTGGCGGCGGGTGCGGCGCAGCGGGGGCTTCGCCCCGAGGGCCTTCGGATCCAGGCCGGACCACTTGTGACCGCCGGCGAAGAACTTCCGGCGGGCCATCAGCGTCAGCAGCGGCTTGGTGAACAGGAACACCACCACGACGTCGAGCACCGTGGTCAGACCGAGCGTGAACGCGAAGCCCTGGACCTTGCCGACGGTGACGACGAAGAGCACCGCGGCCGCGAGGAAGGAGACGAAGTCGGAGACCAGGATGGTGCGCCGGGCACGCGGCCAGGCACGCTCCACGGCGGTGCGCAGGACACGGCCCTCGCGGATCTCGTCCCGTACCCGTTCGAAGTAGACGATGAACGAGTCCGCCGTGATGCCGATGGCGACGATGGCTCCGCAGACGGCCGGCAGGTTCAGCGCGAAACCGATGGTCGGGCCGAGCAGCGCCATGATCACGTAGGTGAGGGACGCGGACACCAGCAGTGAGGCGATCGCGATGAACGACAGACCGCGGTAGTAGACCAGCAGGTACAGGACGACCAGGGCGAGGCCGATCGCGCCGGCGATCAGGCCGGCGTGCAGCTGGTCGCCGCCGAGTGCGGCGGTGACGGTGGTGACGCTGTCCTCGCGGAACGTCAGGGGCAGGGCGCCGTAGGACAGCATGTTGGCGAGTTCCTCGGACGACTTCTGGGTGAAGTTGCCGGAGATCTCCGCGTTGCCGCCGGTGAGGGCCTGGCTGACGTACGGGTCGGAGACGACCTCGCCGTCCAGGACGATGGCGAACTGGTTCTGCGGGGACGGGTTCTGCGCCAGCTTGCCGGTGATGTCGGCGAACTTCTTGCTGCCCTGGTCCGTGAAGTCCATGGTGACGGTCCAGCCGGCACCGGTCTGCGTGTTGAGGACGGCCTTGGCCTCGTCGACGTCCGTGCCGTCGACGGCGGCGGGGCCGAGGATGTACTTCTGCCACTGGCCCTGGGAGTTCTGGCCGCAGGCCACGGTCGAGTCGGTGGCCTTGGCGCCGTCACCGGCGGAGGCGCGGACATCGGCCTTGGTGCAGTCGAGCGCGGCGTACTGGGCCTGGAGCTTGCCGTCCTCCCCGGCGGGGGTGCCGTCCGTCGCGGACGCGGAGGGGCTGGCCTCGGCCGAACCGCTGGGGGTCGCGGAGGGGGTGGGGTCGGCCTTCAGCGCCTCGGTGACCGCACGGCCCTGGGTGGTGGCGTCGGCCGACGGGCCGGTGGAGGCGGACGGGGACCCCTCGTCGGTAGTCCTGTCCGTGGCCTTCTCGCTCGCGCCGTCGGTGGCCTTGTCGCCCTCGGTACCCTCGGTGGAGGCTTCACCGGTGCCGCTCGGCGTGGGAGCGGCTCCGCCCGCGGCGAGTTCGGTGGCGACGACCGGGCGGAAGTAGAGTTTGGCGGTGGTGCCGACCTGTTCCCGGGCCTGTTCCGAGTTGGTGCCCTTGGGAATGTTGACGATGATGTTACGGTCACCTTGCGTCTGGACTTCGGCCTCGGAAACACCGAGACCGTTGACACGACGCTCCATGATGGAGACCGCGGTCGCCATATTGGTCGGGTTGATCGCGGATTCCTGACCGGCCTCGGGGACGGCCGCCAGCGTGATGCTGGTGCCGCCGGCGAGGTCGATACCCAGACGCGGGGTCTTGTGTCCGGAGGCGAACATCCCTCCGATGAGCGCCACCATGGCGATCAGAATCAGGGCCAGCGAGCGCCACGGCTTGCTTGTGACGCTCGCGTTAGTTCCCTTTTTGAGTGCTGCCACCTTTTTGTAACTCCCTCTCGGGCCGCCCCGAGCCCGGTCGACGGGCGAGCGGCCATGACATGGTCTCGGGATTCCGCGGGAGCTGGGCATGTCCCGGGGTGCGCGGGCCGTACTGCCCGCGCACTCCGGGTCACGACTACTTCGCCTCGGAACCGCCGTCGGACTTCTTCGCCTGCTCGTCCGTCTTCGCCTTGTCGGCGGCGTCGGTGCCGGCATCGGCCGGCTCGGCGTCGACGGTGTCGGCGGACGCCCCGGCCGTGTCGGCCGTGTCAGCCGCGTCGGCCGCGTCGGCCGTGTCCTTCTTGCCGAAATCGACCGGCGCGTCGTCGGAGGCGGCGGCGGAGTCGTCGGTCTCGGTGAGGGAGGAGGCGTCGTCGGGGACGACGTCGGCGTCGGACTTCAGGTCGTGCTCGATGCCGTGAACGATGCGGTTGTACTCGTCGTCCGTCAGTACGGCACCGATGGAGTTCTTCGCGAACAGCAGTTCCACGCCGGGTCCGGCGTCGAGGAGGACCGTGTCTTCACTGACCTCCTTCACCGTGGCGTACATACCCCCGATCGTGCGGACACCGGAACCCGGCTGCATCTGGTTCCGCATATCGATGGCCTGCTGCTGCTTCTTCTTGGCCGACCGGGTCATCAGGAACATGGCCCCGATGAGCACAATGAACGGGAGGAGGGTCAGGAGACTCACGGGTCGGACTTCCTTCACACGACCGCGATGGTGAACGGCCTGATGGTTGGGGGTATGTGATGCCGCCGACAAGGCGTGGCATCGGCGGATTCTAGGCGAGTCCGCGCGCAGGGAACAACGCTCAGCATGGCACCGGGGTTCCTCCCGTGGCCAATGCTGTCCCCCTCACGCCCCGAACAGGTCCTGTTGTCCGTTTCCGGGAGCCGGGGAGCCGGGCGGGACGAGGCCGAGGTGCGCCCATGCCGCCGGTGTGGCGACCCGTCCGCGCGGGGTGCGGGCGAGCAGCCCCTCCCGTACGAGGAAGGGCTCGGCCACCTCTTCCACGGTCTCCCGTTCCTCCCCCACCGCGACGGCGAGCGTGGACAGCCCGACCGGTCCGCCGCCGAAGAGCTTGAGCAGCGCCTCCAGCACCGCGCGGTCCAGCCGGTCGAGGCCGCGGGCGTCGACCTCGTAGACCGCCAGGGCCGCCTCGGCGATCTCCCGGGTGATCCGCCCGTCGGCCTTGACCTGGGCGTAGTCGCGGACGCGGCGCAACAGGCGGTTGGCGATGCGGGGCGTGCCGCGCGACCGGCCGGCGATCTCGGCGGCGCCGTCCGCCTCTATCCCGACGTCCAGGAGGCTCGCCGAGCGGTGGACGACGCGTTCCAGCTCGGTGGGCTCGTAGAACTCCATGTGCGCGGTGAAGCCGAAGCGGTCGCGCAGCGGCGGCGGCAGCAGGCCCGCGCGCGTGGTGGCGCCGACCAGGGTGAA
>NZ_LIQT01000207.1 GCF_001418415.1 Streptomyces hirsutus | reverse complement strand
AGGCGGCACCAGCCGCTGCCGTCGCCGTGGGGGTGGGCGATGCCGCCGCTCAGGTGCCAGCGGCAGGCTTCGGGGACGCCGGTGGTGGCGACTTCCGCCGGGTGCAGGGCGATGGGCCGGTGGTCGGTGCGCTGGTACCAGTCGATGTGGTGGCCGCACCGGCCACAGCGGCCGCTCTGGCCGGCGCGCAGCAGGCGGCTGGGGCTGGTGGCGGCCACCCGCAGCGGGCGGCGCGGATGTGTGGTGCGTCGGCTGCCGTCCCAGTGGCAGTCGGCGGAGGGGGTGTGGGGGCGCATGGCGGGGACCGTGCCAGGCGACACCCCGCACGGATCGGGAGAAACACAGCAGTGTCCCCCGCACGGCCCAATGACACCGGACGCCTGATCCAGTCGGCGTCGAAGTGTTCGATGCGTGTTCGCCGGTTCGGGTGATTCGCAGCCTGGCAGTGTGCGGGAGCGCGGGTTGGTCAGGGTTCTGGTGTGCCGGGCAGGGTGTGGTCGTCGCAGAGGGTGCCCAGCAGTTCCTCGAACGGGACGTCGAAGGTGTGAGCGAGGGCGTGCCAGGTGGTGAGGCTGCCGGTGGTGCGGCCGTGTTCGAGGTCGATGAGGGTGCGCCGGGCCAGGCCGCTGCGGCGGGCGAGTTCGTCGAAGGTCCAGCCGCGCTCGTTCCTCAGCCGTGCCAGTGTGATGCGCAGTGTGGTGAGGTCGGGGTCGGGCGGCAAAATCGTCACTCGACCATCCGACGGTGCAGAACCCTGCCCTGTCAGTGCAGACTTCTGCACTATCTTCTGGGGCAAGGGTGACGTTCACGAGCAGGAATCAGCCCTGCCGGGTGGGCGCCCTTGGGGCCTGCGACTGGAGCATCCCCATGACCGCGGGGACAGACAGGAGGGCACGGGCCGATGAGGCTTGCCGGCGCGCATGCCGCGGTGCGGCGCATCTGGACGGTTGAGCTGCGTGCACGGGCGGGCGGCCCGAGTCTGGTCTGCGCCCACTGCACCATGCACACCCCTCCCCTCAAGACCACCTCCGCGCGGTCCGCCGCCCTGGCGCATCTGGCCCGTCACGCACGTGCCGGTGCGCTGCCGGGACATCTGCGCACCTGCCAGTGCCGCGAACAGGGATGCTCATGGCATCCGCGCCACCGCGGATGCGCCGGACCGGTCCTGCTCGCCCTCACCCTCGACCGCAGCGGCCGCGCCTGGCGGCTTGCCGACGCCTGCACGGCCTGCGCGGCCGCCACCAGCCGCACGGCCGTCGTCCCCGACACCCTGCTCGCCTCCCGCCGGCCCAGGCGCCCCAAATGCAGCCCTGCCCCTCTGGGCGGCCCGGCCGAACGCGGCCACGTGCGGGCAACGCTCGCCCACCTGGCGGCGGCTGTCCCCCAGTCCACCTCCCCCGCCGCCCGCCTGCTCGCCCTGCAGTGCGCCCTGCGCGCCGACCCCAGTGGCCACGTCCGGCTGCCCGGTGGCCTGTTGCGCGGCATGCGGCTGTGCGGCCGCGGCGAGCTGTGGGAGGAACTGGAATACGCCAACTGGCTGCGCCGCACGGCAGGCAGGCACCCGCAGGTGGCGGTGCATCTGCTGGACACCGCGGCCCTCTTTCCGCAGCCGGACAGCCGGGCGCGGGCCCGTGCCGCGCAGTGGGCGCTGCACCCCGTACCGCTCACCGTGCCGGCCGGACTGCCTCCCGCCGTGCGTCTGACCGCGCTTGCTCTGGCCTCACACACCTCGGGCAGCACGGAGAGAGGCGACATGAGCGCCCTCGCCCGCCTGTGCGGCCACTCACCGCAACAGACCGCGGAACTCCTCGACCGGCTGGCGGCATCGCAGACCTTGGCCGGCTGGCAGCACGACTGGGAAACCGACGAGATCTTCTGGCAACTGCCGTCAGCACCCCGGACAGGACACTGACACCGGCCGGCGGACGACTGCTCAACCCCTTGAAGGGCCAGGGGCGGGCATCTCTCGGCAGGAACATCCGGTTCCCCTCACGGCGGCCGGGTCTACGCTGGCGCAGGCCGCAGCTTCCTGCGGTCCCGCACAGCCCAGTCCACGGACAGCCCGCTCCCCGACCACGCGCGCACGCACCGACCCATTGGGGCGGCGTGGCCGGTGAACCGACGAAAGGCCCCGTCATGCCAAAAACCCAGGCCCCCACCACAGAACTGACGTCGCAATACCTTGCCCAGGTGACCGGCGACCTCGAGCGCAACATCACGGAGCAGGAGCGCATCGAGGCGGAAATCACAGCCCTTCGGGAGCGGTTGACTGCCCTGCGGCAGGACCACACCGTGCTGATGAGCGTGCAGCAGGCACTCGGCATCACACCGGCGCCGGCCCAGCCCGCAGCCGAGTCCGAAAGTGCCACCCTGCCCTCTCCCCGGAAAGCAGCAGCCCCCGGCCCCGGCAAGCGGACGGCAAGGAAGCCCGCCGCCAAAAAGTCCGCGGGCACGGCGTCGGGCACGGCGAAAACGGCCCGGCCCACCCTGGTCGACCTCATCCGCCGCCACCTCGCCGAGCAGAGCGAACCGCGCTCCGCCGCCGAGATCTCCGCCGCACTCGGCCAAGCCCACCCCGAGCGCGACATCAAGACCAAGGTCGTGCGCGTCACCCTCGAAGGGCTCGTGGCCAAGAGCCAAGCCCAGCGCACCAAGCAGGGCGCCTCGGTCTACTACACCGCCCCCACCGCACCAGAACCCACGACCGCCACCCAGGCCGAAACGCACCCCGAAGACACCGACCACTGAAACGTAGGGGAGGCATTCCCCGTCCCCCGCCTCCATCTGCCAGCGGCAGGGCACAGCTGAAGGAAGATTCCACCGGAAAAGGTTAAATTCCGCTGGGTCGAGCAAGTTGGTACCCCCAAGATCCCGGTGCCAGGAAGAGCTCCTGCCGACCGTCGGGGCCAGCAGCCGCATCGACATCGCTACTCGTCGGGGCGGTGTGCGGGCCCGCCATTACGAGGACCGGACCCGCACTCTCCGCTGTCAGGCCGAACGCGGAATGGCGATCTTGACTGCGAGGGTGAACCCGGAACCGGCAGGTGAACCCGGAACCGGCAATCGTCACGGCAGTTCCGAGTGCCTCAAGTTCGCCCGGCATTACCAGCAACACGGAAACGGCGCCCAGCAAGGCCACAACGGCGATCACCACCACTGCTACCGCATTGGCAACGGGCAACTGCGCTACAGCAGCAGGTCGTTGCCCGGTTGTTGGTGCTGCGGCATGAGAACGCGGTGCTGCGCCGGCAACTCGCCGGTCCGGTGCGGTACGAGCCGGCCGACCGGATCCGGTTCGCCGCGCTGTCCGCGTTGTTCCCGCGACGCCGATGGGCGCGGGTGTTCCCGGCCACGCCCGCGACTGCGGGTGCCGATAAATCATCCGCTCAGGCCACGGCCTTGATCGGCCTTCTCTGATGCGACGTCGGCCGCCCCGCTGTCTTCACCTGGGCAGGGGCGGACGGCATCCATGATCGGTCGTGCTGCTGCGCCTGGCCTACCTCGCCACGACCAACACCCTGGCACTCCTGCGCCTGCTGCCGATGAGCGACCGCGACAAGGACATCGAAATCCTTGCGCTCCGACACCAACTGCTGGTCCTGCAACGCCAGGTTGGCAAGCCCGCCTTCACCGAAACCGATCGCGCCATCCTCGCCGGCCTGCTCCACCACCTCCCGAGGGCGAAGCTGCGCCACCTCCTGCTGCTGGTACGCCCGGACACGATCCTGCGGTGGCACCGCAACCTGCTCAAGCGACGCCACGCCGCGACCTGTGCGCCGAAGCGGCGTGGGCGCCCGCCCACCGTCCGCTCGATCCGCGTCCTGGTCCTGCGTCTGGCCAGGGAGAACGCGTCGTGGGGGTATCGCCGGATCCACGGCGAGCTCGCGGCTCTCGGTATCGAGGTCGCCGCCTCGACCGTCTGGGAGATCCTCCGCGAGCACGGCATCCCACCCGCACCCGAACGGCAGAGCACCACTTGGGCCGACTTCCTGCGCAGCCAGGCCGACGCGCTGCTCGCCTGCGACCTCTTCGAGACCCGCACCTTGACCGGGGCGCGCCTGTACGTCTTCGCCGTCATCGAGCACTCCAGCCGGCGCGTCCGGATCCTGGGCGCCACCGCGCACCCGACCGCGGAGTGGATCGTGCAGCTCGGCCGCAACCTCGCCATGGACCTGGAGGACGTGGGCAGCAGGGCCAGGTTCCTGATCCGGGACCGAGACGCGAAGTTCACAGCCGCCTTCGACGCCCTGCTGGCCGACGCCGACCTGAAGGTCGTCACCACCGGCATCCGGATACCCCGGATGAACTCCCTCATGGAGCGCTGGATACAGACCTGCCGGCGCGAGCTCCTCGACCGCACGTTGATCTGGAACCAGAGCCACCTCCTGCACGCGCTCCGCGAGTTCGAAACCTTCTACAACGAGCACCGCCCGCACCGAGCCCTGGGGCAAGCGGCTCCGCTCCGCCAACTCCCCGAACCGATCGCCGATCCCAGACAGACCAACCCCCTGGAAGTCCATCGACGAGATCGACTCGGCGGAACCCTTCACGAGTACCAACATGCTGCGTGACCAGGATGAATGAATAACCGGCACCCGCAGAGCCGGGCTGGACGCCGCAACGCGGGCAGGGGTGCCGCTCGACGTCGTCCGCGTCGGCAGCCGGGGGACCTTGAGGGTTCGTCATGACCCCAGATTTTCGGACAATGCAAGTCTCAGAAGGGGGTCCGGACCACTCTTACGTGAGAACGAGTTCTGAGAACCGATCGAAGATCAACGGGCGACCGGCGGCCCGCTTTTGATCTCGCTCCGGCAAAGGACCGTTTGTGAGAATCGCCCGGCATCGGGGTCGGTGTCGCTCGGGTGGGTTCCGGCGAGCTCCGACCTCGACTGTCGGTGAGATTGATCATGGTCCGGGCGGCCTTCGCGCTTCTGCGCTGGTTGCGCCGGCCGCGTATCCGCTGGGAAATCCGCGTCGGCATCCACCAGGCCTTCCTCACCCTCGGCCGCGCAATCGTCTGCTAGCGGCGCCTCAAAAGCAGTGCTGATCTGATCCCTCAGCCCGAACCGGCGACCAGTGCCTCGCCGAGCGGGGTGCGCCGGTAGAGCACCGACCGTCCGGACCGGCCGCGGACGAGCAGTCCCGCGCCTCGCAGGATGGCGAGGTGGTCTCCTACCGCGCCGGGTGTCATGGCGAGGCTTCGGGCGAGGTGGCTGGTACTGGCCGGGGCGTCCAGTGCCAACAGCAGCCGGGCTCGGGCCCGGCCGACCAGAGCGGTCAGCGCGTCCGGTCGGGGGGCGCTCTCTTGTTCGCCCCACAGGGCGGCGGTGCCGCGGGCACGATAGACCAAGGTCCTGGGCCAGGGGTCTTCCAGGTGGGCGGCGATATGCCCGACGAAGACCGAAGGGATCAGCAGGAGCCCGTCGCCGGCGAGGCGGACTGTTCCGACTCGGGGGAAGTGGCCGATCTCGATGCCGCCGGCTTGCCAGGTGATGCTCGGGTGCAGGCTCTCGATGGTCGTGGCCCATCCGTGTTCGCCGATCACCCCCACCCGGTGCACGATGTCGCGCTCACAGATCGCGCGCAGTTGCGGCCAGTCCGGGGCGAGCAGTTCGTGCCAGGCCTGGTCCATCGCCTCGGCGATCCTGGAGGCGGCGTCCGGTGAGTCCAGCACTGCGCGTACGCGGGGATCACGGGCGGACGGGCCGGTCGCGGTGGTGGCGATTTCGTGGCGGGCCGCTTCCAGCGGTGTGGCCCGGATCATGGCCAGGTCGTCTGCCCAGGTCTGGTTGAGGCCGCGCGGGGGCGGAGCGACGAAGTTCGGTCCGCCTTGCGGGGTGTGCAGGGCGAGGGCGGCGTTCAGTTCGCTCTCGCGGCGAAGCCGTTCAAAGGCCGGCAGGAGCCGGGTGGCCCAGGCTCGCGGCAGCGGCCTGTCTCGGCCGGCGAGCGAGCCCAGCAGGAAGCACAGGTCCAGCGCGGGCGACAGTGCGAAGCGGCTGCGCAGCATGTCCTCGACGGAGACTTCGAAGCGCAGCACCGCGCCATGCTACCGAAGGACGTCTGTTCCGATTCGTCCAGCGACGAATCATTGGTGAGTGGCGTGGGCGCACGGCGAGGCTGGGCGTCATGACCCCAACCGCCGAACCCGCGCAGGGCAACCACCGTGCCACCTACCGGGAGGTGCTGGCCGAGCCGCGATTCCGGCTGCTCTTCTCAACACGCGCCGTCGCGATCACTGCGGACGCGCTGCGGATCACCACGTTCTCGGTTCTGGTCTTCTCGTCCACCGGCTCCGCGCTGCTGAGCGCAGTGGCCTTCGGCATCGGCTTCATCCCGCAGCTGTTCGGTTCGCTGTTGCTGGGCTCACTGGCCGACGGACTGCCGCCCCGCGCGCTCATCACCGGCGGCTACGCCTTGACGTGCGCCACCGCCCTGCTGCTCGCCCTGGTGCGGATGCCGATCGCGGCAAGCCTCGGTGTCGTGGCGCTGGTCGCCCTCGCCACACCGGTGTTTCACGGCGCGTCGAGTCGGCTGGTCGCTCAGTCGCTGGAGGGTGACGCCTATGTACTGGGCCGTTCGCTGAACAACATCGCTGGCGCCGGCGCGCAATTGTTCGGTCTGGCGCTGGGAGGTACGGCCGTCGCGGCACTCGGCCCACGCCGGGCGCTCGCGGTCAGTGCCGTCCTTTACCTCGGCTGCGCGCTTGCTATCCGCATCCGGCTCCCCCGGCTGCAGCCGGGGGAGTTCGGCGGCACACCCGGCAGCGCTGGGGGCGATGGCGGGGCCGTCCGTGCAAGCCTGCACGGTGCAGGCCTGCTGCTGCGCGGACGCACGGTGCGACGACTGATGCTGGCCCAGTGGCTACCCGTCGCGCTCGTAGCGGGCGCGGAAGGCCTCATCGTCGCCTACGCGGGAGAACGCCACTTCGCGCCCGGCTGGTACGCGGTGCTGATGGGCTGTCTTCCGGTCGGCATGCTTGTCGGTGACCTGCTGGTGGGTCGACTGCTACGGCCACGCGCCCGGGAGCGACTGGTAGTCCCGTTGATCGCGCTGGCGGGGCTGCCGCTGCTCGGCTTCGCCGCCGAGCCCGGAGTGGGCGTCTCGTCCTGTCTGCTGCTGCTCAGCGGCCTCGGATACGCCTACGGTCTCGGCCTGCAACGGCCGTTCCTGGACGCCCTGCCGCAGGATGGCCAAGGTCAGGCCTTCGGCTTGCTCGGCTCCGGCAGCATGACGCTACAGGGCGTCGGACCGGTTTGCTTGGGCGCGGTGGCCGCAGGCATTGGAACAGGCGGCGCAATCGCCCTGGCAGGCGGCGCGGTGGCGCTTACCGCCGGCTGGATTCTCACCTGGCACCCGTCCGCCTCCCCACTCCCCGTCCCGAACTGCTCAACGGGATCAGAGAACGGCACCGAACAGCATGCGTGTAGTTCTCCTGCGCAGTAACCGTCGCCGGTCGGGTCGGCCGCAAGCCGTCACGCACCCCACCCCCACCCCACGTCTCTCTGACAGACAGTCATTCCCGGTAGTTCATTGTGTAAGGAGTCCTAAGCCTCGGCTCTGCCAGCCGTTGCGGACCACGTACGGGATCTTGGGGTGCCGGTAAGAACCGTGTCACCAGCCGCAAACGGCAGTCCGTGAACAACAGCACCGCAGCTCAGGGGCCGTTCGCCGCGCCGGGCCCGTCGGTGGTCGTCCTCCGGGCACTGCTGCGGAGGTTCGCGCCGACGCATCTCGGTTAGGCTTCCAGGCTCAGAAATGATCAGGTGTTCGAGGCTCTGACCAGGCCGTCGGACATGACATCGGGGGATGGGCAAGCACGTGTTCAACGCCGTCTTCGGGGACGACATATGGTTCCTGGCCGAGCTCACAGCCGTGGCCGCCGTCCTGGGGCTCCTCGCGTGGAACGTGGCGCGCCGGCGCCGTATCGCCCGCGCGGGCTGGTGGGCGCCGCTGGTGTTCTGTCTCACCGGAGTCCTCGGGGTCACGCTGGCGCTGCGCGGCGGCACGACCGGACGTGCCGAGTGCGTGGTCAACCACGACCTCACCGAGCCGCTGTACACCACGCAGGGCCTGTGGAACCTGGCGATGTTCGTGCCGCTCGGCCTCTTCGGCGTGCTCGCCCTGCGCCGACCGCTGCCCGCGCTAGCCGGCGTCCTGGCACTGCCGGTCCTCATCGAACTCACCCAGGCGCTGGCCCCGTTCGTGAGCGGCATCTGCGACAGCGCCGACGTGGAGATGAACGCCGGCGGCGGTGCGCTGGGCGTGGCCGCGGGGCTCGTGCTGCTGCGCGGGCGCGTCGCCTGGCGGGCCTGGGCCGCGCCCACCGCGGCCGTGACCGCCGTCTTCGCCGTGCTCGGGGCGGTCGTCTGCCGGACCGTCGTCACCCTGAACCACATGGACGGCTCCACCGTGCGGGACGCCCGCGGTGACGAGCGCGTAGCCGCCGAGCGGGCCGTACACCAGGCCTTCGGCGACCGCTACCGGGTCGGCGCCGTCAGGATCAGCCCCGGCCTCGACGGCTACAACGGCTGGATGAACATCCAGTTCGCGGGCGGGTTCCCCGCGGAGCTGATGTGGCCCGGAGGACGCCGACTGAACGTGGACTTCGGGAACACCGCGGGTATGGGAAGCATGGAGAAAGTCGGTTACATGGTGCCGGGCGCCGGCACGCCCCACGGCACCGCCGACGCCTACCGCATCGCCCGCACCTACATGCGCGCCCACTACGCCTGGGCCGAGTCGGCGTCCTGGCACGCCACCCGAGCGGTCCACGACAGCGCCGGCTCCGGCTGGGTGACCTCCTGGCGGTTCAAGGAGCGGGGCGTGGAGATGCCCCGCAGCCTCGACGTACGGATCAACCCCGCCGGACGCGTGTACGGGATGCAGGTCGACCTCGGCCCCACGCATGTGCCCC
Source organism: Streptomyces hirsutus (assembly GCF_001418415.1). Lineage (GTDB taxonomy): Bacteria > Actinomycetota > Actinomycetes > Streptomycetales > Streptomycetaceae > Streptomyces > Streptomyces hirsutus. Next base: position 2,335 of record NZ_LIQT01000207.1, on the reverse strand, counting down.
TCCCCGCCAAGCTGATCTCGGCACGGCGGGCCGAGGAGATCGTCCGCGAGGAGCGGAGGAAGATCCGTGCCGACACGGCCGGGCTGCGGATTGAGGTCGGTCCGCTCACCACCGAGCGGACCATGGGCCATACGGGTCCGTGGCGCGCGGTGTGGTCGGTGGTCGTCACCGACACCCGGTGCACACCCGACGCGGACGGAGACGGCTGCGAACCGATGACGGTGTCGTTGGACGCGGCCACGGGCGAAAGCGCGGACTGAGGGGGAGCGCAAGCGCGCCAGTGCACTCTTGGCCCCTGGCGCGCTGTGTGGACGTCTGCCTCAGCTCACGTCCGCCGGGTCCAGCCGGTAGATCGTGGACTGGCTGGTCTGCGGCGACGTCTCGCCGGTCGACTTGGCAGAGCCGGACGTGTGACTCCACGGCGCACCTGCAGCACCAGGACCGCGAGGCTGTCGACGTCCAGGACGTGCTGGCCGTCGCCTGCGACCGCTTCGGACTGACCGACGTCGACCCCGAGCGGGCCGCCGCCTGGCTGCGGGCCCGCTACGAATTGCGCACCAGGTCCATGGACCTGATCACCGACGCGTACGAGTACGGCAACTGACCCGACTGAGAGCCCCCCAAAGGCCACCGCTGGAACACCGATTCGGGGTGCAGCTGTACGACCCCGGACTCACCCACACAAGTGGCACCCTCGCAAGATCACCACCGTTTGCGGCTGGTGACAGCGTTCTTACCGGCACCCCTCTTTGGGCGGTGCGCAGGGAGACTTCGCACCTGCCCGGCTCCGGGGTCGGGGCTGTTGCCTGAGCCGGGCGGCTGCGAGGGCGCCGGTCCTGGTGCGTCCTCTGGCAGGCCTGCGATAGAGTTGATCTTGAGAGTGCGGCCTGTGTCCGGTCTCGGGACTGGTAGGCCCACATGTTGAGGTGTCGCGTATTCGTCAGCGGAGATGCGTTCGCGCCCTGCAGGTGTGACGGACAGTGATGTTCGGGTCTCGCCGCCCGCTGTTTGACCTTGCCTTGCAACTACGAGCTCCGCTCACTCCAGATAGAGAGCTGCCAAGCGGGGCAGTCGGCGAGTCATTTCGCTGTGGTCGTCGAAATCGAAGTTCCAGGTAGGGTCCAGCTCCGGGTAGCGGATGGTGAACGCATCGTCAGGGAGTTGTTTGCCGGTCGCCATGATGTGTGCGTTCCAGACGATGCTTAGCGCCTCCTCGCACTCAAGATCGAGTCCGTCCGCCGCTGACGCTCGCACGATGGACAGTTCTGCCAGGGCATCGGGGTCAGCGACTATGCGCTCGAAGGCCTCGCGTCCCTGCGCAATCAACCAGCCACGGAAGTAGTCGAAGCCGTCGTCGGAACATCCACCGTTGATCACGTAGGCAGCGGCCCACAGAGGGTTCGTGTAGGAGTCTGCCATCAGACTCCACAGCACCTGCTGAGCGGCGACGATCTCCTCGGCCGGGTGCGTGGCCAGCTGCGAGGTTGCCCGGCGGGCGACGTCTTCGCCGTCGTTCGGGCTGGACGCCTGATTGCGGGCTGCCTCAATGAGCTGCCAGAACTGCTGTTTGTTCATGGCGGCAGAGCATGCCACCTGGTTCTGACATCGGGCCGGTCCCGGGAGCTTTGCCCACCACAGCAGCCACGTCGCTCCTGTCAGCGCGTGTGGTCGCCGGGCGCATATCGGCTCCAGGTTCCTCCGGCTTCGGTGACCAGCCGGGTGGTGGTCTTGTCGTGGTAACCCTGCCCTTGCCGAAATCCTCGTCCGGGCAGGTCAGGCGGCATGCTCGTACTCGTGGAGAAGGCCGCCGAGGCGATCGCGTCGTCGTACCTCGAGGCAGGCGATCTGGTCCGGACCGGCGATCGGCGGGGGCAACGGGTTCAACGGGCGGGCGTTCGCGATGCCCTGATGGGGCCGGTGCACATTGTAGAAACGCTCGAATTCCCGCAGGGCGTGGAGCAGATGCCGCTGATCCCAGACCAAGGTCCGGTCCAGCAGCTTGCGCCTACAGGTCTGCACCCAGCGTTCCATGACCGCATTCATCCGCGGCATCCGGACACCGCTGAGCACGACCTCGATCCCCGCATCGGCGAGGACCGCGTCGAACAGGGCGGGGAACTTCCCGTCCCGGTCCCGGATCAGGAACCGCGCCCGGCAGTTGACATCCTCCAGGTCCATGACGAGATTCCTCGTGGCCTGCGCCACCCACGAGGCCGTCGGGTGCGCGGTCGCGCCCAGGATCCGGATCCGTCGGCCGGCGTGCTCGATCACGGCGAACACGTACAGTCGTGCCCCGGTCAGGGTGACCGTCTCAAAGAAGTCGCAGGCCAGCAGC
>NZ_LIQT01000206.1 GCF_001418415.1 Streptomyces hirsutus | reverse complement strand
GGCCGGGGCCGGGGCCGGGGCCGAGGTGGGCGCGGGCGAGTCGCGCGGGGACGCACATGCGCCAGGCCTCGGTGACCAGTTCCGTCAGTTCCGGCAGGTCCAGGGCGCCCAGCGTCGCCCGGGCCCAGTGGTACCGGAGGTCGGACTCGCGGGGCATCGAGAACTTCCCCGGGTCCGAGGCCACCAGGGCCGCGCGCTCCTCCTTGGGGAACGCGAAGCCCAGGGTGGTCTCGTCACGGGACAGCGCGAGGTACACGATCCTGCCGATACGGAACTTCACCCGGTCCCGGATCAGATGCTCCTCGGTGCGCGGCAGCGCCAGTGCCAGGCGCCGTACGTCTGCGACGGTGGCCATGTCCTGCCCGTCCTTCCTCCTGTGTGCGGTCCGGCCGGCGCGGTCACGCGCGCGCCGGCCGGACCTTCAGCTCGATCGTCTCCAGCGCCCGTACGGCCGCCGCGCGCGCCTCGGCGCCGGTCGCGGCCTCCGTGACGGCCGAGCCGACACGGTCCCAGGAACTGCGCAGCTCGCGCACCTCGGCGCCGGGCTCCACGGTCACCGAGCACACCTCGACGCCGGGCAGCTCCCGCGCCGCCTCGACGCCGGTGACGGACTCGACGACACCGGCCTCCCCGGTGTGCAGGAAGCGGACCGCGGCGGCACCGGGCGCCTTGGCCGGGAGGTCCGCGGTCAGGGGTTCGCCCTTCATCAGGGTCCAGTAGGCGTGGACGAGGTCGATGCGGTACGCGCGGTCGATGAGGTCGACGATGCCGTCGCCCGGGAAGCGGCCCGCGCACTCGACCAGGTAGGGGCGGCCGTCCTCGACGATCCACTCGCAGTGGGCGGTGCCGGTGCCGAAGGCGACGGACCTCAACAGGCGCTCGGTCTCGGCGCGCAGCAGCGCGTCCAGCTCGCCGGGGACGTCGGCGGGAACCAGGTGGCCCAGCTCGATCGGACGGGTGCCGGGGTAGAGCTCCTTGCCGGTGACGTTGCCGAACAGGACCCGGCCGCGCTCGACGAGCATCTCCACGCTGTACTCACGGCCCCGCACGCACCGCTCGACGAGCATGCGCAGTTCGAAGCCCCGGTCGGTTTCCATCACGCCCTCGTCCATGGCGGTGGTCTCCGCCCAGGCCTCGTCGATCTCGTCGGCGGAGGCGAGGACGCGGGTGCCGAGGGCGGCCTGGCGGTTGGCGGGTTTGAGGACGGCCGGGCCGGGGTGGGCGGCCATGAAGGCGCGGACCTCGTCCGGCGACGCGACCTCCACCGACTCGGGGTTGAGGATGCCGGCGGCGGCGCTGACCTTGCGCAGCAGGGCCTTGTCGCGCAGGACCCGCAGGGCACCGTAGCCGCCGGTGGGCAGACCGTAGCGCTCGGCGAGGCGGGCGGCGAACGGGGTGGCGTACTCCTGGAGCGGGGCGATGGCGGCCGGGTCGAGGCCGGGGTGGGTGTTGTAGAACGCGTCGGCGGCGCCTTCGAGCTGGTACTCCCAGGCGATCAGTTCGCGGACCACGGGCGCCTCGTCGGCCTTGGGCCGCAAGTCGCGGTTGCGGATGACGTCGGGTTCGTCGATGACGATCACGGAGCCCTCGGGCTGGAACTGGGCGAGCGAGGTCACCGCCGCCTGCACGAAGCCGACCATGATCACGGGGCGTTCGGTCATGTCAATCACTCCTGGGGTCGGATGAGGTCGGCGCGGACCTGGGCGGCGAGTTCCTCGGCGGTGGACATCGCGTCCTCGAAGGACGTGCCGGTCACGCCGAGGAAGCCGAGGATGCTGTTGCCCTCCGGCGGGCGGCGGACCAGGTCGCCCGGCTTCGCGGTGAGCTTGAGGAAGAACAGGTCGTCCCGGCCGGCCACCTCGTCGGGGACGTGGATGGCGCCGATCCGGCCGGAGGACGGCGGCAGCAGGCACATCGCGGCCGTGTGCACGCCGGTCGGCGCGTAGTGCCCGGCCCGCGGGCGGATCCCGCGGGCCACGTCGGCGACGGCGGCGATCGGGTCGTAGCCGGCGGAGACGCGGGCCATGTGGTCCAGACCGCCGCCCCCGGGGCGTACGGCGATCTCCACCAGGTGCGGGCGTCCGTCGTGGAAGCGGACCTCGGCGTGCATCACGCTGCGGACCAGCCCCTGGGCGCGGGCGCCCGCCGCGACGACCTCGTGGACGGCCTCGATCCGCTCCGGGGTGAGCGCGGTGGGGGCGTGGTGGACGTCGTCGTCGAAGGTGTCGCCCTCGGCGGTGACCCGGTCGACGATCGAGCCGAGGTACACCTCGTCGTCCCAGGCCAGCGCCTCGATGAGGAACTCGTCGCCGTCGAGGAAGGACTCCACCAGCAGTCCGTGCGGGCCGAGGTCGAGGCCGTCGGCCTCCATGGCGTACCAGGACAGCTCGGTCAGGCCCTGCGCGGCCTGGGTGTAGCGCTCGCGCAGTTCGGCCTCGTCGTCGGCGCGGAAGACGTAGTGGGAGGCGGCGCCCAGGGTCGGCTTCACGATCACCGGGTAGCCGAACTCCTCGGCGGCGGCCAGGGCCTGGTGCTCGTCGGTGACGAACCGGAAGGACGGGTGGGCGGCGTTGCCGCGTTCGTGGGCCTGGCGCATCAGCAGCTTGTTCCGGCTGGCGCGGGCGGCCTCCAGGCCGATGCCGGGCAGTCCGAGGGCCTCGGCGACGGCGGCGACCGCGAGGACCCCGGACTCGGAGAAGGTGAAGACCCCCTCGAACCGCTCCTCGGCGTGCCACTCCTTGGCCGCGGCGATCAGGTCCGTCACGGCTCGCGAGCCGGCGATGCGGTAGCGGTCGGCGGGCCAGAAGTCGTCGGTGCCCTCGCCGTTGAGGACGTACACGTCGGCGCCCAGGCCGACGACCTGTTGGTAGCGGGAGACGTAGTAGGTGGCGTTCTGCCGGGCTTCGATCGCCAGCAGCTTCATCGCGTTCCTTTCAGCGGGGGTCATGGGGAGGCGTCGAGGGGGGTGGTGTCCAGGGCCGTCAGGCCGGTCGGGTCGGGGGTGCGGCGAAGGACGCGGTCGGCGAGGGTGCGGGCGATCAGCGGCGCGAACTTGAACGAGGAGCCGCCGCAGGCCGCGTAGGCGTGGGCCGAGCCGCCGAGGGAGACCACGAGCGGGCCCCCGGTCCCGGAGTACGACAGGTAGTAGCAGTCCTTGCTGCCGAGCACCCAGGCCGGGGAGAAGCCCGGCAGCAGGTCGCCGAACTCGGCCGCCAGCTCACGCTGGTACTCCTCGGGCGTGCGGTGGTCGGTGAGGGCGTCGACCTCGCGGCACAGCGCGGCGGAGGTCACCTTGAGGGCGGTGCCGGCGACCGGCGGGATCAGCCAGGCCCCCCGCCGCGTGCCGAGCGCCGGGATCGCCGGGGTGGCCGCCCACGCCTCCGCCTGTTCCCCGGGCGCCCGGCAGTACAGCAGCGACTGCCGGTGCAGGGTGAGGGTCTTCGCCACCCGGTCGGGCAGCAGCCCCCGCGCCCACGGCCCCACGGCGACCAGGACGCCGTCGGCGTCGAGGACCCGCCCGTCCGCGAACCGGACCTGCCCGCGCTCGCCGTCCACCGCGACCACCGGCCGGTGCGCGACGAGGTCGATGCCGGGCTGCCACTTCAGCCAGCCCACGCAGGCGGCGAGCACGCGCTCGGCGAGCAGTACCCCGGCCTCGTCCTCCAGGACGCCTGCCAGGGCGCCGTCGAGGGAGAGGTGCGGGTAGCGGTCGGCGAGCGCGGCGGCGGTGAGCGTGCGGGCGTGCCCGCCGGCTCCGTTGAGCAGGAGCGCGCCCTCGTCCGCCGCGGCGGGCGGGAGCACGGTGAGCGCGCCGACCCGCTCGTAGAAGCGGGTGGCGAGCAGTTCCTCCAGGTCCAGCCAGCGCCGGTGGGCGCTCAGCGCGGCCGCGGTGGCGCGCGGGTCGGCCGGGTGCAGGGCCCGGATGATGCGGTGCTGGTCGAAAGAGGTGGCCCGGCTGTACGGGATGGACCCCTGGTCGACGACCGTGACCCGGTGTCCGGCGAGGGCGCACTCCACGGTTGTCAGCAGGGCGATCACGCCGCCACCCACCACGGTGACACGCATCGGGCACCTCCTTTCGCTGGTCGGGTACGGGATGGGGGGAGAGGGGACACGGGCTGGGACCGGGCGGAACCGGGCAGGACTGGACGCGGGCGACGCAGCCCGGACACCGGCCGGGAACCGGGCCGGGCACGAGCCGGGACCGGACACGAGCCGGACGCCGGACACGGACCGGGACCGGACGGGACCGGACGCCGGACACAGACCGGGACCGGGACGGACCAGGACGGACCGGGACGGACCGGGACCGGGCACCAGTCGGGGCACCGGCCGGGGTACGGACCGGGCAAGGCTCGGGTACCGGTCGGCCGCGGTGGTCAGCCGAGGGTCGGGACGGTGAACGGCCTGGTCGTCCGCTCCGTCGGCGCCACGGCGAACGTGCCGTCGAAACCACCGTCCGGGCGGGCCCGTTCGGCAAGGTCGACGAGGATCGGCGAGGCCGCGGCGAGCAGGGTGCGCACCTCCGCGAACAGGTCGCCGAGCTCGGCGGCGGACGCCTCGCGGGTGGCCGGGCCCGGACCGGCCGGCAGGGCCTCGGCCCGGCCCAGGAGGCGCTCGGTGTGCAGCGGGATCAGGTCGGCCGTACGGCTGAGGCTGCACCCGGTCAGGCGGTAGCCGGCCGCGAACCGCTCGGCCATCGCCGCCCGGCGGGCGTTCGCCGCCTCGGACACCGGCAGGTCGCGGCCCGTCAGGCCGAGTTCCGCGACCGCCTTGCCGAGCAGGCCGGCCAGCCGGTTCCACGGCTCGACCAGGCGCTCGCCGGTGATCTTCGCCAGGGCGGCCCGGGAGAAGTTGGTGCGGGCGTGCTCGGGGGCGGTGAGGGCGAGGTGGAAGCGGACCAGGTCGCGCGGGACCTCGCGGACCAGGTCGCGGGTCCACACCACGTGGCCCTTGCTGGTGGAGAACTTCTCGTTCTCCAGCTCGTAGAACTCGTTGCAGACGATGGCGTCCGGGACGACGTACCGGCCCTCGTGGGCGAGCAGCAGTGCCAGATGGGTCAGGCCCCAGAAGTAGGCGTTGTCGAAGCCGAGGAAGTAGACGAGCCGGATGTCGTTCCCGGCCAGCCACAGCTCGTCGTCGCTCGACGGCTGTTCGCCATGGGCCCGCTGGGCCACCGCCGTGCAGTACATGGAGGCCGGCATGCCCTCCGCCCAGGCGTTGAGCACCTGGCCCGGCGTTTCCGGGAACGGGGCGGGAATGCCCCAGCCCGTCGGGTACGTGATCGGGAAGTCCGGCAGCGGACGGGCCAGCACCTCGCGCATCAACTGCACGATGTGCGGCCGCCAGGTGGCCTGCTTGGCCTCGTGGAAGGCGGTGAGCCGCTCACGGTACTCCTCCAGCGGCAGGACGAGGATCTCGGCCTCGCGGTAGGTGACCTCGGCGTCCGGGTCGATCGTGGAGCGCGGGTCGGTCAGCTCGGTGAAGTTGTTGGGGTGCCCGCAGCTCTCGCACAGCCCGCCCCGGCTGACCGCCAGGCAGACCGGACAGCCGCCGCCGACCAGGCCCTCCATCAGGAACTCGCCGGTGGCCTCGACGTACGGCAACCGCACCGTGCGGAGCGTGAACCTGCCGGCCTCGTGCAGCCGGGTCAGGAAGTCCAGGACCATCGCGCGATAGCCGTCGTCGAAGGGGGCGAAGCCGTCGACGGAGATGCCCATCAGGCCGAGCGTCTCGCGGATGTCGTGCCAGGACTTCTCGGCGAGCGCTCGCGGGCCCGTACCCAGCTTGGCCGCGCTGGAGACGACGTACGTCTGGCTGTCGTCGGTGCCCGTCGTGTACAGCACCGGCTGCCCGGTGGTCCGCAGGTAGCGGGCGTGGACGTCGGCCGCCATGTACGGGCCGGCGATGTGGCCGACGTGCAGGTCGCCGTTGGGGGTGGGGGGCGGGCCGATGATGACCGTGCGCCGCTGGTCCGTGCTCATCGTTTCACGCCTCCTGTGTCGTGTGACGGGCGGTGAAGCGCTCGGCCATATCGGCGTCCCACCAGACGCTGTACATCTCGAAGTCGGCGTCGGAGTCGTTGACGACGCGGTGCTCGTGGTGGGGCGGGAAGTGCACGATGTCGCCGGCGTTGAACGGCACGCGCTCGCCACCGGACTCCAGGAATGCCTCGCCGCGCAGGGCGATGAAGATCTCGTACTCGTGGTGGGCGTGCGGGGTGGACGCGGTACCGGGGCGGATGACACACCAGGAGCCCTCGAAGGGCGCGTTCAGCTCGGGCCAGGGAAGCAGGCGTTGGGCGTCGAGGCCGTTCTCGTGGGTGAGGCCGGCGCGGTCGAGGTTCTTGATCAGCACGGGGCGTCCTTCTGCTGGGAGCGAGCGTCGGTCAGGCGGTGGCGAGGGCGGGCTCGCGGTCCCCGGCCGGGTGTTCGGTGCGGTGCGCGAGAATGTCCTCGGTGATCTCCGCCGAGCGGGCGGCGAGGACGCTGAGCAGGGAGTCGGCGATGCCGTGGGTGGCCTCGTTGACCCCCTGGAGGTAGAGGGCCCCGGTGGCCGGACGGCCCAGCTCGAGGCGGTAGTTGCGGCTGACCCGGAGCCCGTCCAGGCCGAGCCCGGCGCCGAGGTCACGGACCATGCGGGGCATCGCCTGGTCGAAGCCGGTGCCGAGCAGCACCAAGTCGGTGCGCAGCTCGCCCGTGGCGCCGGTGCGGCGGTCGCCGAGAGTCAGGACGATGTCGTCACCGTCGGTCGCGGCGCCGGTGACGTCGGACATGGTGATCATGCCGAGCCGGCCGATGCCGTCCCGTCGGTCCTGGTAGAACTGCCGGTACAGGCTGTCGAGGGTGGCCGGAGCCAGGCCGCCGTAGTTCGCGCGGTGCATCTCCGCCAGCAGCTGGCGGCGGGCGTCCGGGGCTGCCTCGTAGAAGTCGTCGACGAACGACGCGTAGAACAGCTCGTTGGTGAACTTGCTGCTCTCGTAGCCGTTCAGACCGATCGAACGCATGATCATCGTGGGGCGGCAGCCCGGCAGGTCCCGCA
>NZ_LIQT01000205.1 GCF_001418415.1 Streptomyces hirsutus | reverse complement strand
CCGTAGAGGAGGCGCCGGTGGTCGCCGCCGGAGCGGACGCGAGCGGGGAGAAGGCCGTGATGCCGGGGCGGCGAGGGTGAAGGTCCCGGACGGCAGCCGCCGCATCAGCAGCGCGTATCCGAGTCCCGCCACCGTGCCGACGACGGCGCACATGCCCCACAGCCACTCCGCCCCGTACCGGTCGATGACGAGTCCCGACATCAGCGGGGCGACGAGCGCGGCGACGGCCCAGGACATGGTGTACATGCCCTGGTAGCGCCCGCGCCCGTGGGCCGGCGACAACTGGACGACGAGTCCGGTCTGGGTGGGCGCGTTGACGATCTCGGCAAGCGTCCACACGCAGACGGTGAGGGCGAAGACCCCGACGGACCCGGCGAAGGCGGTCAGGCCGAAGCCGTACCCGGCGAGCAGCGCGGAGAGCACCAGCAGGCGGCCGGGGTCGCGGTGCTCGATGAACCGGGTGACCGGGATCTGCAGGACGACGATGAGGACGCCGTTGACCGCGATGGCCATGCCGTAGTCGGCCGGGGTGAACCCGGCCGCACCCATCGCGACGGGCAGTCCGACGGCCCCCTGCTGGAAGATCAGCGCGACGAGGAAGGACAGCCCGACGACGCCCATGAACCGCCCGTCGCGGAGCACCGTCCCGAGCCCGACGGAGTCCTCGCGCGCCTCCCCCGCGACCTGGACGGGCTTCGACTCGGGGAGCTTCACGAAGACGACGATCGCGCAGGCCATCGTCATCACCGCCTCGAGGAGGAACCCGGCGGCGTAGCTGTGCTCGGCGATGAACCCGGCGGCCATGGTGGAGACGGCGAAGCCGAGGTTGATGGCCCAGTAATTGAGGGAGAAGGCGCGGATACGGTCCTCGGGCCGGACGATGTCGGCCATCATCGCCTGGACGGCGGGCCGGGAGGCGTTGGAGGCCATCCCGACGAGGAAGGCGACGCCGGCGATGGCGACGGGGTCGCGCACGAAGCCGAGCAGGGCGACGGACACCGCGGTGGACGCCTGCGCGACCAGCAGGGTGGGCCGCCGCCCGAGCCGGTCGGTCATCACGCCGGCGCCCAGGGACGACAGCACCCCGCCGAGGCCGTGCAGGGCGGCGACCAGACCGGCGTAGGTGGCGGAGTAGCCGCGGTCGAGGGTGAGGTAGAGCGCCATGAAGGTGGCGACGAACCCGCCGAGCCGGTTGACGAGGGTGCTCGTCCACAGCCACCAGAAGGCAGGTGGCAGCCCGGACACGGTCTCCCGCATCGCACGCCCGGTACGCCCGATGGACACCACGAAGACCCCCCGAATGTAAGCACCTGAACTGGCAGGCACACATTACGAAGGCCGTCGGGGAACCCACCACTCGATTAACAGATCCCGTCAACCCGTCGAGCCCGCTCCTCACCCACCGGACAGGGGCGCGGCCCGCGCGGGGCTTCGATTACGCTCGGAGCCATGGCCGACGCACCGTACAAGCTGATCCTCCTCCGCCACGGCGAGAGCGAATGGAACGCGAAGAACCTGTTCACCGGCTGGGTGGACGTCAACCTCACCGAGAAGGGCGAGAAGGAGGCAGTCCGCGGCGGTGAGCTGCTGAAGGACGCCGGCCTGCTGCCCGACGTACTGCACACGTCGCTCCAGAAGCGCGCCATCCGCACCGCCCAGCTCGCGCTGGAGTCCGCCGACCGCCTGTGGATCCCCGTGAACCGCAGCTGGCGCCTGAACGAGCGCCACTACGGCGCCCTCCAGGGCAAGGACAAGGCGCAGACCCTCGCGCAGTACGGCGAGGAGCAGTTCATGCTGTGGCGCCGCTCCTACGACACCCCGCCGCCCCCGCTGGACACCGACGACGAGTACTCCCAGTTCGACGACCCGCGCTACGCCACCCTCCCGCCGGAGCTGCGCCCGCGCACGGAGTGCCTCAAGGACGTCGTCGTCCGCATGCTGCCGTACTGGTTCGACAACATCGTCCCCGACCTCCTGACCGGCCGCACGGTCCTGGTCGCCGCCCACGGCAACAGCCTGCGCGCCCTGGTCAAGCACCTCGACGGCGTCTCCGACGCCGACATCGCGGGCCTGAACATCCCGACGGGCATCCCCCTGTCCTACGAGCTCGACGCCGACTTCAAGCCGCTCAACCCGGGCGGCACCTACCTCGACCCGGACGCCGCGGCGGCGGCCATCGAGGCGGTCAAGAACCAGGGCAAGAAGAAGTAAGCAGACACCAGTAAGCCCCCGGCCTGCGACGTCCTGGCAGGGCGGGGGCTTTTTGGTGGGGCTGGGCCGTCAGTTGCCCGGCCCAGTCGTCAGACGCCGGCGGGGTGCGAACCCCCAGGCCGCCGACCCGGGGGTTCTTTGTGTCCAGACCAGTCGACGGGTACTGAGAGCCCTCGTAAGAGCCGTCATCGGCGAAGAGACGGCTCCCCAACCCGTGCCCTCCCGTCAGTCGCTACGCCGCCGCACTGTCGTGATCACTACTGGCCGGCATCCGCACCGTGTGATCACCGAAGTCCGCAACCAGGTCCAGTCGGCCGCCGAGCGCCTCCACGTAGCGGGCGATGACGTCCAGTGTGGCCCCCTCGCCGTGCTCGATCTGGGAGACCCTGGCGATGCTGACTCCCATCCGGGCCGCCACTTCCCGTTGGGCGAGACCGGACTGCTTGCGCGCCTCGGCGAGCTGATGGCCACGCGCCTCGGCGAGGAGCCGGCGAGACCCCGCCTCCACCTCGGCCGGCTCCACACCGGCCGCGTACAGCTCCTGCTCCAGAACCTCCCAGTCCTGCGCAGCCTTCTTGGGCATGGCTACTCCTAATCCTCGTCGCCGGTGTACTCGTGGTAGAGCTGCTCGGCCAGGGGGATGTTGTCGCGGTACCAGCGCTCCCAGTTTCCGGCCTTGTCACCGCCGAGGAGCAACAAAGCCGAGCGAGAAGACTTGCCCGGGAACTGAACGTCCTGGCTGCCCAGGAGTCACGCAGGCCGGTGAGCCGGCACGGCCACCGAAGGGCCGCTCCCTCACGCCGGCGCTTCCTGGTCGTGCCGGTACAGGGGACAGAGGAGTTCGACGGACTGCGGTTCGCTGGTATCGGGGTCATACTCGACGCCCACCAACGCGGAGAAGCGGCGGTCTCCCACCTGCCCCCAAAGCGTGTTGAGGTCGGAGGCGAGCAACTGCACGACACCGAGGGAACCTTGAGTGTGGATACCGGCGATGGCGAGCAGCGAGCCCGCGCCGTCCGGACGTGGCAGCCTGCCGAGGTATCCGATGTCGTACGGGCGGGCCGGATCACTGTCCTGTCCCGACCGGTACACCGTGCCGGTGCGGCGATCCATTACCGTCCAGGGCCCGTCTTCCGCCCGCTCCCAGCGCAGTACGGGATCCTGCGCGTACGTCTCCCACATCTCCTGGGACATGCGCGGCCCGCAGACCACGACCAGGCCGTTCCGGTTGAGGTCGATCTCGCCACTCACCGGCACGTGCTCCGAGGTGACGTCGAGCCCGTACGACCTTGCCAGGCCTTCCAGCCGCTTGCCGGAACTGACGTCGTCAACGGCGACGACCGTCCGCCCGCGTTCGTCGTCGCGCCGCAGCGGAGTAGCAACTGTGACGGCTCCCCTGCCGAGAAAGGCGCCTTCCGGTGCCGGGCCGGTGTGCCGGATCTGGTGAATCCGCCCACGGCTCAGACCGGCCTGTACCGCGATCTGCGCGTACGACAGCCCTTGCGCATGGAGGTCCTGCACCACACGCCGACGGAGCCGGGCCAGTTCGGTCACCTCGTGCTGCGCATCGGCCAGCCGGGCCGTGACCTCGCGCAGGAGCAGGTACGGATCGTCGATCGCCATGATCCGTTGCAGCTCTTCCGACATGACCTCACCTCCTGGCACCCACCAGGAGTCTAGGGCCCTAGACGAAAGGAGCGAGAGTCGTCGTCCTGAGCGAACGACTGCCATGTAAAACCTGGCCGGCCGCCGATAAATACCCCCGAGGACTCACCAGTTACCGGCCGTAAGGGAACTGCGGGCCACCATCGAGCGGAGCTCGTTCACACACCCTCACGCGCAAGATCGGCCCACACGGAACGCCCATCGGGCCAGTCCTTCACACCCCAGTCCTTCGCGCAGGCCGCGATCATCTGCAGCCCACGACCGCCCTCCTCCTGGCTGGTCATGTCACACAAGTGCGGTACGCGGTGACCTCCCTGGTCGACCACCCCGATACGCACGAGGTCATCGCCAAAGCCGACCACCACAAGGAACCAGCCACCGACCGAGCCACTCAGCGTATGCCGCACAGCATTCGTCGCGAGCTCGCTCACCACCAGGACGGCATCATCGGCAGGACCCCGCTCGCGCAGCAGGGCGGCGACGAAGTGGCGGGCATGGGCCACTTCCTCAGCCATGCCGGGGAAGGCACGGCACCACTTGGATCGCATGGCACTCTCCTCACTCATGTCTAGAGGGCTAGACATCACAGCGGCAGAGTATTCCTAGAGAGGGCCACGACTCAGGAATCATGAGGAATTATTCCCCTAAGGGGTGACGGCACCTCCCAAGTCGCGAAACTCCTTCATCACGTGCAACAACAGCTCCCGCGCCTCCCCGCCGAAGACCGCAGCCTGCTCAAAGCATCCGAACGTCTCCTCATACGAGGCAAGTTCACCTGAATCGACCGACACGTGCTCGCCATCGAAGGTCTCCACCACAACCGCCCGCCGATCGCACAACGTGAACCCGTGACGCGGCAGGGCCGGCACCGGCCGACGCCAGGGGATGACCCCGAGCCGCACCGTGCTCAGACTCTCAACAGCCAGCAGGCGGTCGAACTGCGCGAGCATGAGAGCCGGGGAACCCGGCCAGGTCCGCAACACGGCCTCGGTCAGCACGAACACCGACTCCCGACCCGGCTCGTACAGGACACTCTGCCGCTCCACACGAGCAGCGACAGACCGGCCGACCGTCTCAGGAGTAACACCCGGCACACTCTCAAAGACGTGCCGGGCATACTCCGCACTCTGGAGCACAGCCGGCAGAACGACGCATTGGAACGAGCGCACCAACCGAGCGGACCGAACCTCTTCATCGACCGTCAGGCCAGCCGGAGCAGTTCCCTCAACCGGCTGATCGACATCTGACGCAGTCTCCACCACGGCCAAGAGATCACGCACTTCACCCGCGGTCAGCTCATCAAGGCCGAGGGCACCTGAGAGCCGGTCAAGTACATCGATACTCGGAACCATGCGTCCGTTCTCAACTTTGGACACGGTTGGCTGACCCACCCCAGCCCGCTGCGCCAACGCGGCACCTGTCAGACCAGCCTCCGCACGAAGCCCGCGAAGACGCGCTCCGAGGGCCTTCATCCGCTCCCGCCGTTCACTCCCCATGCCCAGGGTTCTACACCACCTGCCAGCAGGAGCCGGGAGCGTGAGCCTCACCAACCACCCTCTGGAACCGAAGTGTCAAGCCTCTCCCGGGACCGGACAGGCTCCTGAACCTCACTGAGTTACAACCTTCTCTACTGGTTCAAGGCGGCTCGCTCCGCTCCCCGCGCGCGGCCCGACCCCCGGCCGGGCCGCGCTCCTGCCTTCGTCCCGCTCCAGCCCGGCCGGCGCCCGCGCCGCGCGCAGCAATGTATAGCCAACTGTTGCCAACGAGGAATGTCGTCGCGGGGTCCACGCCTCTCCAGCCAGGTGGCTTCTGACTCCGCCCTGCGCCCGCGAGCTGGACATCTTACGCATCTCCTGACAGGCAGCCGGAGTTGGTTGTATATTCTCGGCAGCATACTCGAACCGGCTATGGGGGGACCGTGGGGCCGAATAGCTCCGAACAGTTCACTACAGACCCAAAGAAACATTTTGAGAGTTTCCTCTCAGCCGAGCCGAGCGATGAACGCATAGTCAATTCAAAGCTTCTCCACGGAGCGTGCTACGCACTTTCGGATGACCAGCACTTCGCTCTTAAAGAAGCCATTTCGGAGCGATTCTCTATTGCGCCACATCAAGACATTTTCCTTGTAGGGTCAGCGAGACTTGGTTTCAGCATCGCTCCCCATAAAAGATATCGCCGCTTCGGAGATGTATCAGATATTGATGTCGCAATCGTGAGTCACGATCTATATGAGAAGGTCTGGCACGAAGCTCACACCTATGCGGACTCAGGAGCTGACTGGCCAAGACAAAGTCGATTCGAACAGTACATCTCATGGGGATGGATTCGCCCGGACATGCTACCAAGATCCCCCTCATTTCAATTCTCTGAGGATTGGCGACAGTTCTTCAGACAGCTACAACAAAGCCGAAAATTCGGCCCATATAAGATCGCCGGAGCCTTGTATCACGACATGCGCTTCCTGACCCAATACCAACAGCGAGCAGTTAAATCCTGTCGCGAGGCTATGGAGGATTTGTGATGCAGACTTCAGCGACGAACAAGAGGCTGCGGATGCTGCTCACCGGGATCCGCGACAAGACACTCATCCCTAATCCTCACTTCCAGCGTCGTCTCGTGTGGTCGAACGAGCACAAAGTCGCATTCGTCGCCACCGTGCTAGACGGACTTCCGTTCCCTGAAATCTTCATCTCTGCCGGAGATGTAAATCCGGACACTGGTGACGGAACCGAGTTGATCGTGGATGGACAGCAGCGGATTACTACACTCCATCAGTACTTTACGGCCTCGACCGATTTGCGTATCACTAACAACGTGATCCCGAAATACAGAGAACTCACCGACGAAAAGAAGCGCGAGTTTCTCGAATATGAAGTGGTGATTAGAGACCTCGGCCCCCTTACCGAGGAAGAGACTCGGCAGATTTTCCATCGCATTAACTCTACCAACTACTCACTTAATGCCATGGAGGTAAACAACTCCCGTTTCGACGGGGCCTTGAAGCGGTTTGCCGAAGAAGTCGCGAATCACTCGTTCTTTCAAAGCAGAAAAATTTTCACGTCGCTCGACGGTCGACGCATGAACGATATTCGATTTGCGCTCACTCTGACCATTACCGTCATGAGTGGGTACTTCAGGCGCGATGAAGAGCACGAGCAGTACCTTGATCAGTACAATGATGATTTCCCCATGAGCGGGGAAGTTAAGGAAGGGTTCGAGAAAGTATTCTCATTCATTGATGAGTGCCAATTTCCTACCAAGAGCCGGGTGTGGCAAAAGGCCGATTTGTTTACGTTGATTGTCGAACTCTACCGCACACTCGTGTACGACAAGAGATCGCTGCCTTCCGCCGATGCGGCGGCCAAACTCATCGCCTTTTATGAAGAAGTTGAGGATGTCACGCGCGCACCAAATCCCTCACCTGAAGCGGCTGAGTACTATCGGCGCGTGAGGTCTGGAATCAACGATCGGAACAGTAGGATTAATCGGGGTGGAGTTATTCAAGGGATTCTCGTCACGATTTCTTCGTAACTGGCCCTCGTGAACTGAGATTAGCTAGACACACTCGTCCGCGTCGGCAGTCGCGGCCTGCTGTGGTCGACGACAGGCCCGATAGCGTGGCTGATGTCGGTGGGGGTGCAGCGAGACACACACGCGCCTGACCGGTCGGCATGCCCGCCGTCGTGGCTGACTTTCGTCGGCTCAGGCGCAACCGATCACCGAGACGACATGCCACACGCCTTGGCGGAGAGCGCCCCACGGCCTTGACTCAGTCATCGAAATTCCAGTCTAAAGCCGCTCCACCGACCGGTCGCTCCCCTGCAGCTCCCGCGCCTCTCAGTCACTAGCTCCCAACTCCCGTTACCTGTGGAAAAATTTCAGGCTCGCAGGGGAAGCGTCAATGACAAAGTGCACACTTGCCCAGAGCTAGAGGTGAAGATTGGTAATTCTTGATACATGCGTGTTGACGAAACACTCGCGGGACAGCCCCCTCCGAGATCTCCCCTCAGCTGTCAAAGCAAGCGGTGCACAGACCCTCGCCATTCCCGAAATGGCCTTGTTCGCGAAGTGATGGAAAGCCCTAAAATGTATGCGGTGCTGCAAGCCGATCTACCGTCTTTCGATTGAGTTTTTAGGAGTCTCGTGAACCAAAGGAAAGAATGGGAAAAATATCAGATCAAAGTATCTGAAACATTGTCCGAATTCGGCTTCGCCACAAAGGTTGAAGAGGTAATCGAAGGAGCTAGAGGGAGACATGAAGTCGATGTCACAGCGCGAATCAGATACGCCGGGATTGATCAACTTTGGATCGTCGAGTGCAAGAAATGGAAGCGGCCTGTGCCGAAAGAGCGCGTCCTAGCCTTTGCCTCAATTATTGACGACGTCGGGGCGGACCGCGGCCTGATCTTTGCGGAAGGAGGTTTTCAGGCCGGCGCAGTGCGCGCATCCCGCAACAGTAGTATTACGCTTACCAACCTGATAGACTTCGTCAGCAACTCGGCAAACGAACTTTCCTCAATCAAGGTGAGCGACCTGGTTGGAAGGATCGCAGAGCTTGAGAACAAATTTCATTCCATTTGGAACCTGAATGCGGCCGAGCGGAATAGGGTCAACTCGCGGTATATAGGTCCCGAGTCCTTTGGCCTAAAAGAACCGATTGCAGTAAGAGCATGCCTTAGTATGTTGAAAGATTCTCTTGAGGCTGCGAGTTTCAATCGATGGCCCGTACCCTACCGGCCACTAGACCAGGCTGAAGACTACTCAAACGGTCTGATCGACGTCAAAAACTGGGATGGGCTTCTATTCGTCGCCGAAAAAACCCTTGAGACATGTGATCGAATCTATGGCCACATGATAGGTTACGGAAATAGCGATATTCGTTGGCAAGACTTGCAGCCTCCAGAGCTAACAGACCTTTTGGCTGCGATTCGCAACATGTCCTCTGACTAACCAGGGAAATTCCCCTCAAGGACCCCAGCTTCCCAAGCTGAGGGCTCAGGCACCGTGGTTACGGGACGGCCGTCGCGGCTTGCTCTGGTCGACGGCAGCGTGGCGGAGGCCAGTGGGGGTGCAGCAAGGCACACGCGCGCTGGTCGGCCGGCGCACCCGCCGTCGTGGCTGACTGTCGTCGGCTGAGATTCGTGCCACTGTCGTGCCAGATGCAGCGGTCAGCCACGGTCAACAAGATTGTCTGACTGTCGAGTTGCCGGGCATCTCACCAGGCATCGAAGCCGCAGGTCACCGGCCCGATGCCCCAGCCTCTCTCCCAGAGCGGTGATGGGCACGCCGCCGTGCCAAACATTGCGGCAGGCGCAGGCGCCGGATGCTACCCATCGTGCTGCGTTGTTTACCGCACGCTGGGATGTGGGGAGCTGTGTAGTACCAGCATTGCGGCTCGTACTGCGGGGGGAATCTTGAAGTGCCAATGCACGGCTAATCACGGCGTCCGTAAGGGGCATATTTGTGCGCGTACGGCCACGCATGCCATGGTCAACAAGTGGTGGTGTTTGACATGCTTGCGAGCCGTCAGGCCAAAGGCGCCGCCTGAAGAGGTCCGCCAGTCCGCAAAGCCGGCGAAGCGTGGAAGGCGACGAGTGCCGGTTGGGAAGCCGCCGGTGTCCTCAGTTGGCACCCTGTGGGCCCACGACGTCACGTCGAAAGCATCGAAGATGCCTCGCCGCCGCAAGAAGCGCCAGGCATGAGCGCTGCAGGGAGGCCCTGTCGGTAGCGGTCTGCGAAGCGCTGCTGCACAGCTCGGCCGGGGCCCGTCTCTGGGCCGTCCGAGGCCGCTCGACAGTAGCCAATGACGACCAACGACGACCACCAAGCGCATGGGCCCACCGCTCTTGAGCAGGGAAAACGCAGGTCACCAAGATCCCCGACAAGACCCGGCAAGAAGAAGTAAGCCGACACCAGTAAGCCCCCGGCCTGCGACGTCCTGGCAGGTCGGGGGCTTCTTGCTGGGGTAGCGCCATCCCTGAGCCGCCAGTTGCCCGGCCGAGCCCACCCGGGTGTGCCAGAGGAGTGCCGGATCCAGCAGAGAGTCTTGGGGGGACGTCGGGCAACAGCCGGGGTACCGGAGAGCTGCCGGCTGAGCACCGCTCCCATCAGCCGCTCGCTAGCTCACGGCTCCCGGTCCATGGCGTAGGGCGGCCACGGACTCGGTGAGACCTGATCTTTCCAGTTGCCCCAGTACGTCGTCGAACGTCTGCGGCGGACGCCGTCGAGAGGTGGCGATCTCCTGCACGCAGGCATACACGACACGATCGTCCAGCCCTATGAGATCCATCATGAACTCGTCGGCGTTCTTGCGTTCAATCCCCCAATTGGCCAGGTAGTCGGATGGGAAGTCCTTGCGGTTGTTCGTGACGATCACTTGCGCGCCCGCCTGGATGGCAGCAGCCAGGACGTGCCTGTCGTCCATGTCCGGCAACTTGAGCCCCTCGACAAGGGGCTCAAAGCCCCTGACCAAGCAGTCGCGTACGGCTCCGTTCATGAGAGCTCTCCGACGCGCCAGAGTTTCAGGAGCGATGTCGTAGTCCCGCGCAATGTTCCGGTCCACCTCGTCGAGGATCACTTCTGTCCACCTGGCACAGACGAATCCCCTCCGGCTGACACGGATCAGCAGGTCACGCAGCGTGTTGGGATATAAGACGCACGCGTCATAGATCACGACGAAGGTCATGTCAGAGCAGCCCCAGCTCCTGGTCCAGCTCCATCAACTCGTCGGCCGCGCCCTTGCGCCTCGCGTCGTCCTCACGCAGATACTGGCGCAGATCGGCGAAGCGGATACGGCGGTGACGCCCCACGAGCCTGAAGGGGATCTCGCCGGACTCAAGCAGACCGATCAAGTACGGACGGGACACGTTCAGCATGTCGGCGGCCTGCTGGGTCGTCAGCTCCGCGTCGACCGGCATGATCTGGACGCCTTGTCCATTGGCGAGAGCTGCCAGTATCGATGCGAACATTTCCGCCACCGGCCGCGGCAGGACGAGAGCTTCGTCGCCGGCGCCCGTCTCCAGGTGAACCTGGATGTCCTCGTCGCTCTGCGCTGCGCGTGAAAGGTAGCCGTTGATCCGCCGCAGAGCCCGCTGCGCATCGTTCGCGTCCACCACGCCTGGTTCGAGCTTCTTGCCTGTCGCAGTCCCCATGACGCCCTCCACTGTCGTATTCGAATTATTCGCAATAAACGAAGCAGCCGCAACCTTGTCCCAGGTGCCTCTCCACGAACGGATGAAGCCCTTTCCGCTCTCCAGGCCCGCGCGAGAGCACCCTGGAGGGGGTGGGCATCACCGGATGTCAGTGCCGCTTGGCACGATTGCGATCATGAGCCACAACATCGCGTACTCCACCGCGGACAAGGCCGACGTCCTGGCCTACCTCGGCGGCAACGGCAGCCTGACCGCAGACCAACGACGCCGCCTCAACGGAATGCGCAAGGACGCCCGGGCCCACCAGGACGACCTCGATCACCAGCGCGTCGACTGGGGCTTGTCCGTCCCCGACGCCCTCGATGACCTCATCGCCGGGCGCACCGACTCGGACGCGGAGTACGCGGGCAACGCCTACAACTCAGCTTTGCAGCACATCATCGACCACAACGCATCCGACCCGGCCCACCTGGGCACCTACTCGAAGCCCTCGACGTTCTTCGGCCTGGTCGACCACGAGATGCGACGCCTCGGCGTACCCGCCGACCTCCTGCCCCACGGCTACCTCTTCGGCGGGCCGCCCGACGACTTCCCGTTCGTACCGCACTCGATGGACGGCTACCCCGCCATCGGCCATCTGCCGCTTGCCAAGACCAAGCCCGCCGCCGACGCCTATCGCGCCGTCCTGGACCGGATGGCCCCTGACTTCAGGTACGACGTCCAGGAGCTGATCGAAAAGCTTGAGTGCGAGCACAACGAGTGGGAGTACGCCACGAAGAACATCGGCTGATACACCCAGGACACACTCTTCTTCAAGCTCACCTGATCATCCTGCGGGACTGCCGGCGGCCGTTTCGTGTCACGCTCTGCGCGGGGTGCTGTCCCCTCTCGTGACCATCGAGTCCGGCCGGGATCGGGTGCCTCCCGTCGAGGCGGACATCTGCCGTCGAAACCCGCGGACAAGGCCGCACAGGCCAAGCCCGGAGACGGCGGCTCAGCCAGACATGCGCAGCCAGGGCCAACGAGCCGCGTGCCATGAAGTCGGCCCATAGGGGAAGGGCCTGGGCAACGCTGTCGGCCCCCAGGACTCCCCACAGCAGAACGATCGTCAGGACACCCGCTACCGCCAGGACGGATACGTAGCAGACGCCGGCAGTGCGGTTCCGGCCGAGCCAAGTGCCCAGCAGCCCCGAGGGGATCTGCACCACCACGTGAAAACTCAAACCGTTGAACACGATCGCGAGGAGGACCACGAACGGCGGCACATCCGCAGAAAGATCATGGTCCGGGACTGCCCCGTAAGCGTCCAGAGCCCAGGCCGGCGGCACAAGAAAGGTGAACAACAGCAGCACTCCGCTCAAATGCACAGCGGCGAGGTGTGCTGCCGCGCTGCGGAGCACAGTCCTCGTACGACTGCCTGCAGACGTCGTCTCGTGATCACATGGCCTCACGGTCCCCCTCGACATCTCGCGTACCACACTTCATCGCGACAACCGCAGCACAGTAGGCCCCACCATGCCTCAGCTGAGCCCTGTCGCGCATCAAGGTGGAACCGGTCACCGAGCAGCCGCCGCTTGCGCTGCTGGGGCTGCTGGGGCTGCTGGGGCTGCTGGGCCATCAGACCGCCGCCTCCGGTTCGTTGGCGGGGCCCTGGCCGTAGGCCTCGTCACCGGTCACCCCTGGCCGTGCTCCGGGGTAGGCACGGCGTACACCAGCAAGTTCCTCTGGTAGCCGCCGCGTTCGCGGTCGTACGGGGGCGCGCAGGTGACCAGGGTCAGGACCGGCCGTCCGTGGCGCCGGAACACCTCGTCGGGGAGCCTGTCCTTGTCGACCACCTCGCGGGCCGCCACCTTGTACCTCACGGGGGGCGCGTCCTCGCGGGCGACGGTGACGTCGTCGCCCTTCCGGACCCCGTACAGCCTGGCGAAAGCGCCCAGGTCGCCGGTGCGGTCGTCCACATGGCCGATGAGGACGGCGGATCCGGCGGGGGCGCCCGGTGCAGGGCCGTAGCGGTACCAGCCGGCCTGCCCCACGCTGTCGGGGATCTCCACCGTTCCGTCGTCCTTGACGCCGACGCCCTGGAGCCGGGCGTCCAGGGAGACCCGTGGGATGCGCAGCGCCGTCGGCTCGGGTACGGGGCCGGACGCGTTCTCCGCCTCGCCCGGTCCACTGTCGTGGACCCCGAACGAGGGCCCGGCCGTAGGCTCCTGGGCCCTCGGTCGGGTGCCGAAGTCCGACGGCACCGAGGCTCCGGACGGCCTCAGCGACCAGACCAGCAGCACCGCCAGGACGACGGCGACCACCGCGGCGGCCCCGACGGCCGCCGCGGAGGGCCGCCCGCCCTCGCGGGAGGAACGCATGGCCGTCAGTCGCTCCGGGTGTACCGGCGGCGGGCGGCCAGCAGACCGGCGACCGCGATGGCACCCGTGGCGCCCCAGGCGAGCCAGACGGTGGCGGACTCGTTGTCGGCGGCCATCGCGCCGCTCTCACCGGCGTCCACACCGCGCGGCGCGGAGTCCATGCCGCTGATCGTCTGCGTCTTCAGCGCGAGGTTTTTGTCCTCGGCGCTGCCCCAGGCGTAGACGACCGTGCTGACGCCCTCGGCAAGGTCGAGGTCGGCAGGGCCGATGGCCACGGTGTCGGTCCCGGCCAGGACGACATCGGCGCTCACCGTGCCGGCGGGCACCTCGAGCGACTTCTCGTTCGGGTTGGTCAGGCCCTCGATGACCGGCTCGCCGCCCGCGCGGACGTCCACGGCGGGTGCCGCGGCCACGTGACGGACGGTCAGCCGCGACTGACCGGTCGGGACCTTGGAGGTGTCGTTGACGAACGCGGTGAGCACGGGGGCGCCCTGTGCGTCGAGGTGGGCCGCGAGCGTGGCGTTCGCTCCGGCCGGGATCTCGACGCTCTTCTGGATGGCGGGATCGCCGTCGGGGCCCTCGCCGTCGGCGAAGACCTCGATGTCGTAGGTGCCCGGGTCCAGGGACTGGGATTCGGTCAAGGTGCCGGGCTTGAAGTCGGGAAGCAGTTCGTTCCCGTTGGCGTACACGTCGACGGTGAGGCCCGGAACGCCGTGGAAGACGGTCACGGACGCCTTGCCGTCCTCCTGCGCCGTACCCTCCGCGGAGGCGGGGGCGGCCACGGCGAGGGACAGTACGCAAGCACTGGCGGTGGCGATCTTCCTGCTGCGCGAGTTCATCATCGGAACTCCCTTCGTGGGGGACCCCGGTCACACGTGGGGCCCGGCTTCCGGGTGAGCGGCTTCTCGGATGCATCGCGCGACGAGTTCTTCGGCCGGGCGCCCAGCGCCCCCTTACCGGCGTCCGGCGTCCGTCGTGCTGTCGCACGCGGCCGCGGTCGGGGTCGGGTGTCATGGGTGCTGTCGGGAGTGGTGCCACTGGTCCTGTCAGCCGTGCTGTCGGAAGTGAGGGCGGGCTGCCCGGGCGGGTCCTTGCATGGGGCCCAGCACTTCGATCCCGGCCGCCGGGAGGAGACGCAGGCGCTCTTCGTCAAGCGGCCCGCTTCCCGTGACACCTGGCCCAGTATGGGATGCCATGCGATAGTGCACCACTTGCGCCCTACACGCCCCATGCGCCCCATACGCCCCGGCCGGAAACGGCACGTCGACCTGGCCGGTCCCGGCCGGCTCGGGCCCGGCGGGTGGCTTGAGCCCTGGGCGAGGCCCGCGGCTGGAGCCGCTGGACCGTCGGCGGCGCCGACCGACATGCGATACGAGTCGCGCGAAAAATCTTCGCCCAACTCCGCACGGCCTTGAGCGGGAGGGGTTGGCCGGCGATCTTCACCGGTACGGAAACCTTGTCCGAGCGAACCGTGGACGTGCATGCCAGGGACGGGGCAGCCGGCGTGGCACTCGTCGTCGCTCTCCAGCCCGGCGCCCGGTGGCTGCTACGGACCGCCCCGATCACCGTCGACGTCCACGGCTGTACGGACCACGCCGGGAGGGACGATCACCCCCATCCCCCTGGGGAAGAGGGAAGCGGTCGGCCTGTCGGCTCAGACCTTCTGCCTCCGGCCAAAGTGCGTCAACACCGAACATCGCGGAAAGTGGAAGCCAGGAAGGGAACGTTCCATGAGCTGTTGGTGTGGACGCGGCCCCCGGCACCACCCTGTCCATCCATACCCGCCGCCCCATGGCTACTGTCCGGCACTTCATCCTTACGTACCGCCGCTGGAGCCTCGCGCCCGCGCCGTAGCTGCGGAGGGAACCAGGGACTGTCTACGGCAGCTCCAGGACGAGCTTGCCAGGCATCGGCGGGACGTGGATGAGCTGAGGCGCCGGTCCAGCGAGCCGGAGCAGTGACCACTGATCGTGGTGGCGGCGTGCCGCGTCGCCCGGAGAGGACCACTACCGCGGCGACCAATCCGTACAGCACCTCAAGAAAGCAGGCCCTCTCATGGCAGCCACGCCCGTCATGCAACTGCCAGTCATCAGCGAATGCGTGGCCGAGAGCTGCGCCTACAACCACGACCACACCTGCCACGCCGTGGCAATCACCGTGGGAGACGTCAGCAACCCCGTCAGCAACCCCGTCTGCGACACGTTCATGGACGCAGACATAGAGGGTGGAGAGCCGTCCGTCACCGGCCGGGTCGGCGCATGCAAGATGGCTGACTGCCGGCACAACACCGGGCTGGAGTGCCATGCCCCGTCCATCACCGTCGGTTACGAGCGGGAGCAAGTCGACTGCCTCACCTACGCGCGGGCCTGAGCGACGGGCGCAGCCATCGCGAACTGCTGGGGTCGCTGCACCTCAGTGAGTACAGCGCCCCCGGCAGCCGTCCCGGTCCGGCAGCGCCCGTCGGAAACCAGGAAGCGACCCGTCCGATCAGCACGGGCCGATTCCTGCAAAGCTACGGATCAGCAGACTTCCGACATCCACGGCTGTCATCCAACCCGACATCACCAGATCACCTCAACGGCGTTGAATTCAGGTGGACTTGAGTGCCCGAGCGCACATGTCCGGCAACCACCAAGGCTCCAGAACGCCCAAAGGGCCGAACCTTTGAAGAGGTGGGCGGGAAGCGGTGGGCTGTCCGTCGTCAGTCCGCGCCGGTCCATGCCTCCGGGCGGGGCGCGAGCACCGCAGAGACGACCGCGCCGGACGAGGCCACCACCTCAGCCACGAATCGCAGGCGTCCGATGCCGAGTCGTCGCAGCCCCGGGCCGTGGTCGGCGGCGACGGCGAGGGAGACCGCGAGCAGCAGGAGTCGCCACAGGGCCATCACCGGGCGGCGCGTCGCTCGGGGCAGCTCCGCCATGGAGGCGTGCAGCCGCTCGCAGTGGAACGGGACGTGGCGCTGCTCGTCGGACAGGATCCGCCCCGCCACCTCCGAAGTGAGCGAGTCGTCGGTGCCGTCGCGCAGGGCCCGGTAATAACGCAGCGCCACCACTTCCGCGATCATCAGCACCAGCAGTTCCAGGCGCAGGCCCATGAGACGCCGCAGCCGTACGAAGACCGTGTCGCTCCAGTGCCCGGTCAACGTCGGTATGTGCCCCGCAGCCAGCAACCGGGCAAGCAGACGGGCGTGGTTCTGTTCCTCGGCGACGAAGAGCCGGACTGCCCGCGCGTAGTCGCCGTCGCCGGCCTCGTCCGCTTTGCCGATGAGGTTGGCGCCGTCACCGTCCTCGCCGACCTGGAAGCGCTGGATGCCGGCCCACACCGCCGGATGCAGCGTCGCGCCTTGCCCCCAGTCCGGGTCTCCCTGGACGCGCCTGCGCTCGCGCTCGTCCTCGAACCGCCTTGTCCATGTGGCGAAGCCGCCCGTGTGCACCCGGTCTCCCCTCCCCGGGGCGCGACCACCGTGCCCCGAAGAGGGACGACGACGGCGGACACCGAACCGTTCCACCGCTGCCCGGCACCGCGCACTTCACCGCTTCACCCGCGCACCGTACGAGATGCCGACAGCCTCTGATTTCGGTCCTCGACACTTCGTACCGGCGACAAGGACGTCCAGCGCCTCATGAAGCGAGCAGCGGGTGATCCGCGGTGTCTTGGCACGGCGTCGGCCGGCCCCCGGGCGGGGGGCCGGCCGACGCCGTGTGCTTCTAGCGGACGTCGATGTAGTCCTCCCGTCCGTAGTCCGCGTAGTGGGTGCTCGGGGTGTCGACATAGCGGATCTGCCAGGTGCCGTCCTGCTTCGCGGTGAACTTCTTGCTGAAGGTGCCGTTGGACAGGGTCTTCGCGGTGCCCATCTTCTTCCAGGTGGCGCCCTTGGTGGAGGCCTTGAAGTAGATGCGGACCGTCTGCTTGGGGAACGACTTCCAGGAGGAGCCGGACTTCTGGATCAGGCTGCCCTTGGCCGTGAGCGTCTTGCCCTTGCGTACGCCCTCGGGCGTCATGTCGTCGTTGACGAGCTCGGTGGACTTGCGGCCGAGCTTGAAGGACGTGCTGGTCAGGCCTGCGCCCGTGTGGCGCAGGCGCCAGTGGCTGCCGGCCGAGCCCTTCTTGGCCGGGGACTTGGTGAAGGTGGAGCCGTACTTCGCGGTGAAGGTGTCCACACTCGACCAGGTCTTGCCGTTCGTGGAGTGCTCGACGGCGATGACGGCCGACGTGCCCGCGGGGTACGAGCCCTTCGAGACGCCCAGCTTGCCGGTGAAGGTGACCTTCCGATACTTGTCCACACCGGCCTTCACCGAGGTGAACTCGCTCGTCATCGGAGGCTTGGCGACCTCGAAGAAGTGCGTCGGCTGTGTGCTGAACCAGCCCGACGCCCTGGGCGCGACCTTCACCGTTTCGCGATGCCTGACGGTGTGCCCCGTCGAGAAGGTCCCGTCCTTCCGGGTCACCAGGGTCTTCTGGTGGTCGATCACGACGTCGTGGCCGGACAGCGGCTTCTCCGTACCGTCGTCGGCGATCCGGATGAGCTTGCCCTTCACGGGAACGTCGCTCCCGTACGGGGCGTTGACGGTGCCGAGGGGCGTGTCCATCCTCAGCTTCAATTCCTGCTTGCGGAAGGGCAGGACGAGCTGCTCTTTCGCCGTCCCGAAGCGGAACTCGATCTCGGTGTCGGTGTTGCGCTCGGAGAAGCTCAGGGACTCGGTGAAGCGCCCCGCCTCGTCCGTCCGCAGACCGCTCCCCATGCTCCCTATGCGGTCGCGGTAGGAGAGCATGGCCCCCGCGAACGGCTTGACCTCGCGCGTATTCGGGTCCTCGGCCACGAGGGTGCCGGACACCTTGACGAGAGGGCTGTCGTACGAGATCCACTGCCGGTCGCCGGTGACCTTCAGGCGGGGGGCGAGTCCGTAGTCGAGGTCGCCCTTGTCCCGGTTGACGAACTCGTCCGGCTGCCCTTCCCTGACCACGACGTCCATGGTGTAGACGCCCAGCTCGGGGAGTGTGACCGGCTCGCTCAGGAACTTATCGTCCCAGCAGTCGCTCTCAGGGGCGCACCGGTCGGCGATCCGGACGGTGTCGAGGACCCGGTCGCTTCCCTTCTTCCGGATACGGATGCTGACGTCCTCGGGACGCACGTTGAAGTCGTAGGACTCGTAGACGGCGTGTATTCTTCCGTCCTTCTCCTTCGACGTGACCTGCGACTTGAGGCTGACATAGGCCGCCTGCGCGGCCGGCGCGGTGATCAGCGTGGAGGCGAAGACCGCGAGGGCCGTCGTGCCCACCGCTGCCGTGATCTTTTTCAATGGTTCCCCACCAGGTCTGTCTGTTCTCGTCGATCCACCGGATCTCTGCTTTCTCCGCCGGATCAATGGTTGTATGTGCGGGTTTCGTGGGGGGAGGGTGGTACAAGCCCTCTGCCCGCGGTTTCTTCGCTGGCGGAGGGCTCCTGTTCGGCCGCCCGGTATCAGTGGGGGAAGGGGCCGCCGAGCGTCTTGTACGTCAGCTTGAGGGACTTCACCGTGAACGACTTCGAACCGGTGCCGGTGATGCCGGACTTGGAGCCCTTCAGCAGGTGGACCAGGCCCCAGCGGGTGTTGTCGAGCTGGTCGTTCGTGTCGACGACCAGGTCGGCACGGCCGTCGCGGGTGTAGTCGGTGAGCTTGAGGCTCTGGCCGAAGTAGTCGTCCTTCTCGACGGCTCCCCCGACACCGGACGTGTTCTGGTGGTACGCCTTGGCCCCGGTGCCGGACAGGCCGCCCTTGCGGCCGAGCAGGACCGTGACCATGCCGCCATCGCGCTTGCCCTCCAGGTCCTCCCCGGGGGCGCCGACGGCGAGGTCCGCGTAGCCGTCGCCGTTGACGTCGCCGGCGGTGACGGCGGCACCGAAGTAGTCCTCCTTCTCCGAGGAGCCCGGCACGCCCGCCGTGTTCTGCGTGAACTTCACCGGCTTGCGGGCGGTGTTCGGACCGGAGGAGCCGCCGTAGTGGACCGTGACGTAGCCCTTCTCACCGTCCGGCTGCTCGTAGCCGCGCCCGATGGCGAGGTCGCCGTAGCCGTCCTTGTCGAAGTCGCCGATGGCGGTGATGGAGCCGCCGCCCACCTGGTGGCCGCCGTCGTCCGGTACGCGGGTCTCACTCGCGCGCCGGGCGAAGTCGGTGCCGCCGCGGTGGAAGTAGGCCCGCAGGTCCACGTCGTCGTCACCGCCCTGGAGATCGCTGCCGAGGATGTACAGGTCGGTGGCACCGTCGGCGGTGACCCGGCCCGCCGCCAACTGGGACGCGCTCAGGTAGCCGTAGCTCTTGCCGAGGGACTGCCAGCCGCTCTTCCCGCCCTTACGGGTGAAAGGGCCCTTGAGCAGGACCGCGCCGGCCCGGCTGCTGCTGATCGCGACGAGGTCCTGGTCGCCGTCACCGTCGAAGTCGCCCGCGACGACGTCCAGGCCGAACTGGTCGCCCGAGTACGCGTTCTCCGGCGCGATGGGCGAGTGGAAGACGGTGCCGGAGCCGAGCCCCTTCGATCCGCCCCAGACGACGGTCAGGCCTCCGCGCGTCTGGATCTCGCCGATCTTCTCGCCCGGTGAGGCGACGACCAGGTCCGCGTAGCCGTCGCGGTCGAGGTCGGCGCTGGTCGCGGCCCACCCCCAGTCGTCCCCCTCCTCCACCGCACCCGGTATCCCGGGCGAGTTCTGGTGGATGGTCTGGACGCGTGTGCCGGGGCCGGTCGACGTGCCATAGACGACGGTGACCCGGCCGTCCTTGCCGTGCGTCCCGCCGAGCATGACGAAGTCGCGGTAGCCGTCGCCGTTGAAGTCGTCGGCAAGCTTGGCGGGGGCCGCGACCGCCGTCGGGGCGGCGAGGAGGGAGGTGCAGAGCGCCGCCGCGAGTGCCGTGGCGGTGGCGAGGACGGTGCGTGAGGCGCGCATGGTTCTCCGTTGTCCGTGAAGGGCCCGAAGGGCCCGACGTGCCCGTGGGGCGCTTGAACTGCGATCTTGGACTCGCGCGGACGTCCAATGGTTGTACGCAACACGGACGCGGACATGGACATGGATGCGGATGCGGCCGCCTTCGGCTCACGGCTCGTCGGCCGGCCGCGGGAACCGGGGCTTCGTTACGTCTGCTGCCAGGGGTTCTCGTGGGGCGCTGTTGGCTCGTGTGTGCAACGGGCCGCCTGCCCCCCACTCCCCGACCTCGGAGCGAACGTGAAAGCACTGGTCGTCAACTGCACTCTCAAGGCGTCCCCCGAGCCCTCCCCTACCGAGGCGCTGGCCGCCGTGGTCGCCGAGCGGCTGTCCGAGCACGAGGTCGAAGTGGACTTCGTACGAGCCGTCGACCTCCATCTCGTCCCCGGTGTGGTCACCGACGGGGGCGACGGCGACGAGTGGCCCCGGGCCCACGCGAAGCTCCTGGAATCGGAGATCCTGATCATCGCGTCGCCGACGTGGCTGGGCCGGCCGTCCTCAGTGGCGCAGCGCGTTCTCGAGCGTATGAACGCGATGATGTCCGAGACGGACGACGAGAACCGCCCCGTCGCCTACAACCGCGTGGCGGGGGTGGTGGGTCACCGGGAACGAGGACGGCGCCCACCACGTGATCAGTGAGATCTCCGGGGGCCTCGCGGACATCGGTTACACGATTCCCGGTCAGGCGTGGACGTACTGGCACCTGGGACCCGGTCCGGGACCCGACTACCTGGACAAGCAACGGGGCCGCGAGTGGGCGCACGACACCGGGCGCGCCATGGCCGACAACCTCTTCGGCGTCGCACGGGCACTGACCGCGCACCCGTTGTCGGCCCCGGCTGAGGTTCTCTCTCAGCCACAGGTAAGAGCGTGGCCCGCCGAGCGTGTGACGTCTCCTCCCGGCGGGCCTCTCACATCGCGCGTCAGTGGTCGGTCGCACGTCAGTGGTCGAGCGCGTTCTTCAGCTGCTTCTTGGTCATCGAGGAGCGGCCGTGGATGTTGCGCTTCTTGGCCTCCTCGTACAGCTGGTCCTTGGTCGGGCCTTCCGCACCGCTGTGCGAGCGCTGCCCGCCGCGCTGGGAGGCCGACTTCGGGTCCCGCAGGGAGGCCTTGCCGGCGGTCTTGGACTCGCCCGACCTGACGCGCTCCTTGTTGACCGTCCGGGCCGCGATCTCCTTGGCCCGCTTCGACGACTCGCCACGGTCCTCGGCGCTCCCCTTGATGTGTTCGTACTGACGTTCACGCTTGGAGCTGGATCCGGCCGGCATGGTGGTTCTCCCTCTCTCACGGTCTCGTCCGGACTCTTGTCCGGGCTCTCGTCCGGACTGCGGTCGGGTGGCGAGCCCTTCCAGCCAGTGGCGGGGCCGTCGGGATCGACGGGTTCCCCGGGAATCCGCCCAAACACCCGGCCGTCGTGCCTCCCGCCCCGCTACTCGGCGGTGTCAGTCCTGCACGAGTTGATCGGCCAGGCGGTGCGCCTGGGTCAGCAGCGTCCCGTAGGTCGCCAGCGCGGCCGGGTCGTCGAGCACGGCTCCCGGCAGCCGTCGGCGGAACTCGTCCAGGGTCCGGTGGAGTTCCTCGACCGCCTCGCGCAGCTGCTCCGCGGCGGAGTCGTCACTGCCGCTCGGGCCGAACCGGGTCCGGCCGTACAACCGGATGGCGCGCGCCGTATGGCGCAGGAACTCCGCGTAGGCACGGGTGAGCTCCGGGGCCGGCCGGTCCGCCTCCTCGCTGTCCGCCGTCTCCCACACGGTCCTGGTCACGCCCGCGATGTGCACGGCGACGTAGTCGAGCACCTCCACCGCGTCGGCGTACTTCTCCCCGGGCAGGGAGAGAGCCCGCTTGCGCCGCCCGAGCGGGTTGACGCGCATGCTTTCCCGACCCCAGCCGATCGCCGACCGCGCCTGGTCGACCAGACGGCCCAGACGCAGCGCCCGCACATGCCAGTCCCCGGCCGCATGGGCGTCCCACTCGCCGGTGGCCAGCCCGTCGGCCACCGCGCCCAGGAGTTCGTGCGCCTCACGGGCCGTGTCCTCCAGCGCGGCGCGGGCGTCCCGCAGGTACACCGGAGGCCGGATCAGCACGTTGACCGTCACTCCGACCGCCGCGCCGAAGACCGCCTCCAGGACGCGGGCGGCCGCCCCGGCGACGGTGACCTCGCCACCGGTCAGCACGAAAAGCGCGCCGGTGGCGGCGTAGACACCCTGGCTCCCCAGGCGCTGCCACTGTCCGAGGAGCAGCACCGCCGGAAGCACCAAAGCCATCGCGGCCATCGTGCTGTCCAGCAACAACGCCACCGCCGTCGCCAGCGCCGTGCCCACCGCGATCGCCGCGAGCTGCTGCAGCCCGTGCGCGACCGACCGGTACACCGTCGACTCCACCAGCACCACCGCGACCCACGGCGCCACGAACGCCATCGGCGCCTCGAGCCACCAGCCCATCACCGCCCACGCCACCCAGGCGGCCAGCGCTCCCTTGCCCGCCTGCACCGCCAGATCCCGCTCACGGCCCGGCCCCTCCCAGGCCCGCCGCACCGCCGTGACGGCCGTTCCGGCCCAGCGCCGGGCAGCCCGGTTCGCCCTGTGCATCCACTCCATGGGACAGCAAGTGCCACACCAGGGACGAGACGCACCTGCGGTTCCCGGAATCGAAGCCGGCCGATGCCGCCCGGCCCACGACGCCACCGGCGCGGAAGGCCGAGAGCACCGGAGGGGACATCGGAGAGGACACCGGAGCCGGATCCGAAAGGATTGACATGTCTCGCTTCCACGCATGAGCGACGGCGGGCCGGATACCCGCAGGGAATGGCGCGGACAGTGGGATGGCACGGAAAGCACGGCGGGCAGACCTCTGCCGAGAGCCGCGGGGACAAGGGCGGCCGGGCCGAGGACCGTCAGGCCGGAGCCCTCCAGGCCGGGACGGGACAAGCCGGGACAGGACAAGCCGGGACAGGACGAGTCGGGACAGAGCGAGCCGAGACGGGGCGGGACCCCGACGCCGGGCCCGACGAACAGGTGGAGGAGCGGGCGCCTGACAGCCCCACCGAGCTGCCCAAACGCTCCTGGAAAGCGGTCCTGAAAGGCACCCTGAAGGAGTTCCAGAGGGACGAGCTGACCGACCGGGCCGCGGCGCTGACCTACTACTCGATCCTGGCGCTGTTCCCCGCGCTGTTGGCGCTGGTGTCGCTGCTGGGGGTCGTCGGGCAGTCGGCCACGCAGTCGGTCCTGGACAGCATCCAGAAGCTCGCGCCGGGCCCGGCCCAGGACGTCCTGCGCACCGCGGTGCAGCAGATGCAGGGCCAGAGCGGGATCGGCTCGCTCGTGGCGATCGTGGGTCTGGTGCTGGCGGTGTGGTCGGCCTCGGGCTACGTCGCCGCGTTCATCCGCAGCGCCAACGCGGTCTACGACGTCCCCGAGGGCCGTCCGGTGTGGAAGGTGCTGCCGGTGCGGGTCGGCGTGACCGTGCTGC
Source organism: Streptomyces hirsutus (assembly GCF_001418415.1). Lineage (GTDB taxonomy): Bacteria > Actinomycetota > Actinomycetes > Streptomycetales > Streptomycetaceae > Streptomyces > Streptomyces hirsutus. Next base: position 26,011 of record NZ_LIQT01000205.1, on the reverse strand, counting down.
TGATGGTGATGGCGGTGATCAGTTCGCTGATCGTGGTCTTCACCGGCGGCCTGGCCCGGCAGGCCGGCGATGCGCTCGGGATCGGTGACGAGGCGCTGACCGTGTGGTCGATCGCGAAGTGGCCGGTGCTGGTTCTCCTGGTCACGGTGATGATCGCGGTCCTGTACTGGGCCACCCCGAACGCGAAGGTCCGCGGCTTCCGCTGGATCACGCTGGGCAGCTTCCTGGCCTTGGTGATCTGGATGATCGCCTCGGCGGGGTTCGCGCTGTACGTGGCGAACTTCGGCTCCTACAACAAGACCTACGGAACCTTCGCCGGTGTGATCATCTTCCTGGTGTGGCTGTGGATCACCAACCTGGCCATCCTGCTCGGCCTGGAGTTCGACGCGGAACTGGCCCGCCAGCGCGCCGTCGCCGGGGGCCATCCGCCCCACGAGGAGCCCTACGTGGAGCCGCGCGACACCCAGAAGTGGGACGAGGAGGACCGCCGCCGCCTCGATTCCTGACGGCCCGCCCTCGCCGAAGGGGGGCACCGCACCACCGTCGAGCCCACGGCGGCGGTGCCCCACCGACCCCGTCCGTGACGACGCCTCCGGCGAGACCGCTCCCCACGTCTCAACTCCAGCAAGAAGATCTTCGACCGCGGCCGACCCACCGGAATCACCGGACGGGCAGGCCCCGGGCGGCCGCAGACCACGCTTCTGCGGCCGCCCTCGCCATACCGGTCTCCGCATACCCTGAGCCGCGTCACATTCGTGACATGCCATGCCGTGTCACGCCACGGACAGAACGGGACCGGAGGGGCCGTGGCCAAGAGGCGTTACGTCGCGCGGGGTGCGCCCGCACCCGGCAGGCCCTCGCCGGCGTCGTCGGCGCCAACCGGGTCGTGGACCCCGGACCCGGCACCGGCAGCGAGGACGTGGGCATCCTGGCCGACAGCCCGCACGCCCCCTGCGCCTACTGGCTCCTCGGCGGAGCCGACCCGCGGGCCTTCGGCGACGCCCAGGACTTCGAGACCCTCGCACGCGTCGTCCGCGGCCTGCCCTCGAACCACTCCCCCCGTACACCCCCGTCGTCGAGCCCACGCTGAGCACGGGCGTCCGCGCCCTCGTGACCGCGGCCCGCACCTGGATGCCGGCCCCCTGACCACCGGATGCGGGCGCGGGCCGCGGCCGGCGGACGGTCCGGAAAGACACTCGCCGCGTCAGAGGTGACGACCGCTCCGAGCCCCCACCACGCCACGCTCACGGGTGCATGCGGGCTCCCTTGAGTACCTTGTCGACCGCGTTCCTCGGACCGTGGACGGCCAGGCCGACCAGGTCCAGGTCCGCCGTCGGCACCGCCCGTACCGCCGCGCGGTTGGCGTCGTCGTGGCCCGTGGCGAACAGGTCGCCGGTGAACAGCGCACGGGGCAGGGCGCGGGACAGCGCGCGCGTGTGGGCCGCCGTCAGGGTTTCCTTGGTGCCCTCGAAGACCAGCACCGGCTGGCGGAACATCGGCAGATAGGCCACGCCGTCCGCGTCCTCGTAGGGCTCGCCGATCAGTTCGGGGACCTGGCTGCCCAGGCCGCTGACCAGGAACGCGGTGACGTTGAGGCGCTGCCAGGTTTCCAGGTCCTCGCGCAGCAGGACGGCGATCTTCGTGTCGAAGCGAGTGCTCATGCCCTGAGACTGCCGATCGGCGTACGTCCCCGTCTTGTACGTTGTTTGCATGGCCGCAGCGCGCGCGGATCGCCCCGAGCGGATCGTTTCCGCCTGGCGGCCCCGGGTTCCGGGTGTCGTCGAGGTGTTCCACGCCCGCTTCACCGAGTACGCCTATCCGATGCACGTCCACGACGCCTGGACGCTGCTCATCGTCGACGACGGCGCCGTGCGGTACGACCTGGACCGGCACGAGCACGGCACCCCGCACGACACCGTCTCCCTGCTGCCGCCGCACGTTCCGCACAACGGCGCCCCCGCCACCTCGGACGGCTTCCGCAAGCGGGTGCTGTACCTCGACGGGACGCACCTCGGGGACGAGTTGATCGGGGCCGCCGTCGACCGCCCCGACCTGCGTGACCCGCTGCTGCGGCGGCGTGTCGGGCAGGTGCACGCGGCGCTCGTGGGGCCCGGTGACGAGTTCGAGGCGGAGAGCAGGCTGACGCTCGTCGGGGAGCGGCTGCGCACCCATCTGCGGTCCCGGGCCGGCGCACCGGAGCCCCTGCGGAATCCCGTCCTCGCGCGGCGGCTGCGGGAGTTGCTCGACGAGCGGGTCGTGGAAGGGCTCGGCCTGGCGGAGGCCGCGGGGCTGCTGGCCGCGCATCCCGCCCATCTCGTACGGGCGTTCAGCGGCGCCTACGGCATCGCCCCGCACCAGTACCTGATGTCCCGCCGGGTGGGGCGGGCCCGTCGGCTGCTGCTCGACGGCCGGGCGCCGAGCGAGGTCGCGGTGGCCACCGGTTTCTACGACCAGGCCCATCTCACGCGGCACTTCCGGAAACTGGTCGGCGTCACACCGGGCCGTTACCGCGCGGAGGGCCGGTGACCCCTGCGAAAGCGGGTCACCGGCCCCGGAACCGGTGCACCGTCCCCGAACGGCCGGACGGCGGCTGTCGTGTGCCGCCGTCGCGTCACTTCACGTCGACGTAGTCGCCCGCCGCCGTCGCCCCGCCCGTCGTGGACGTCTCGCCGAACGTCCAGCGCCAGTAGCCGTCGGTGGTGGCCTTCACCGTGGTCTTCAGTGCGCCCGTGGAGTTCGCCCGCACGGTCTTGACCGTCGTGTAGGTGCCGGTGCCCGCCTTGCGGAACTGCAGCTTGGCCAGCTTGTCGCCGTAGCCGGTGTACGCGTGCTTCACCCAGTCGGCGCGCGTCAGCTTGCCCGTCACCGTGAGCGTCTTGTTCTTGGCGACCGGCTCGGGCGAGGCGTTGACCGTGGCCCGCGCGGCGCGCTTGACCTGGACCGTGCCGAAACCGGTCAGGTTCTCCTCGGCCTTGAGCTTGGTCTCGGAGGCCCAGAGACGGACCCAGACAGCGATCTTCCAGGTGGTGGCGTCGTTGTGGGAGTCCAGGGTCCAGCGGGGGTCGATGTAGAGGTCGCCGTCGACGTCCGCCGCGCGGGGGGTGTCGTCGTAGTAGGCGACGGAGCCCGTGTAGATGCCGCCCCTGTCCAGGCCCTTGGCGGCCGTGGTGTCGTGGTACAGGTACGGGAACGCGGTGATGTCGCGGGACGAGTGGCCCGAGGGCCAGGTCATGCGGAAGCTGACGCTGGGGTACTTCTCCTCGGAGATGCCCACGACGATGGGCTTGCCCTTGTTCACGACCATGTTCGTCACCGTGACGCCGGTGTCCGCCGCCTGGGCGGGCGGTGCGGTGAACGCCACGAGGGCGAGTGCGCCCGTGAGCGCGGCCGTCAGGGTGGATCTGCCTGTGCGCATGCACGTCCTCTTCATGCACGGGACCCCTGAGACCGGGGTCCGAATCGCGGCAGAATAACAGCACGCTCTCGCGCGTGCGCTCGGAACCTGTCTCTGCTCCGGACCTGTCCCTGCTCCGGCCTGCGCGGTCCCTACTCGCCCGAAGGCCGCTCGATCAGCCGGGCGAACGCGTCCAGGTTCCGGGTCGACTCGCCGCGCGACACCCGCCAGGCGTGCTCCTTGCGGATCGCGGTGGCGAACCCGAGCTCCAGAAGGGTGTTGAAGCTTCCGTCGGCCGCCTCCAGGACCTGACCGAGCAGCCGGTCGATCTCCTCGGGGGTGACGGCGGCCAGCGGGAAGCGGCCGGTGACATAGATGTCGCCGAGCGGGTCCACGGCGTAACCCACGCCGTACAGCTTGAGGTTGCGCTCGAGGAGCCAGCGGTGGACGGCGGCCTCGTTCTCGTCGGGGTGGCGGACGACGAAGGCGTTGAGGGAGAGCGAGTGGCGGCCGACGATGAGGGAGACCGTCGTGGACAGCTTGCGGGTGCCGGGCAGCTTCACCACGTACGTCCCGGGGGCCGGACTCTCCCAGTCGAGCTCGGCGTCCTTCAGTACGTCCTCGACGACCTGTGCCGCCCGCTGCTCCGCTTCCGCCGCTGCCCTGTCAGCCATGGTGGGAGCGTACGTGACGGCGGTGCGCCTGCGTCGCGGCCGTGTAGACGTCGGCCGTGGCGGCGGCCGCCCTGTCCCAGCCGAAGGACCGGGCGTGCAGGGCGGCGGCGTCGCCCATCCGGTCCACGAGGTGCGGCGCGTCGGCGAAGTCGCGCAGCACGCGCGCGTACGCGCGCGGGTCGTGGCCCTGGACGAGGAAACCGGTGTCCCCGTCCCGTACGGCCACCGGCAGCCCGCCGACCGAGGCCGCGAGCACCGGGGTACCGGCCGCCTGCGCCTCTATGGCGACCAGCCCGAAGGACTCGCTGTAGGACGGCATGACGAGGACGGACGCGGCCCGGAACCAGTCCGCGAGCTGCTCCTGCCCGACCGGCGGACAGAACCGTACGACGTCGGCGATGCCCAGGCGGGCGGCGAGCTTCTGCAGCCCCTCGGGCTTGGCGAGGCCGCTGCCGCTGGGGCCGCCGACCACGGGGACGCAGATCCTCGAGCGCAGCTCGGGACGCTCGCCGAGCAGGACGGCGACCGCGCGGAGCAGCACGTCCGGAGCCTTGAGGGGCTGGATGCGGCCCGCGAAGAGCGGGATCAGGGCGTCCTGGGGCAGACCGAGGCGGGCGCGCGCGGCGGCCCTTCCGTCGGCGGGGCGGAAGCGGGACAGGTTGACGCCGGGGTGGACGACGGCGACCTTGTCCCGCTCGGCCTCGTAGTGCCGGACGAGCTCGTCCGCCTCCTCGGCGGTGTTGGCGATCAGCCGGTCCGCGGCGGCGACGATCTGGGTCTCGCCGATGACGCGAGCGGCCGGTTCGGGGGTGTCGCCGTCGGCGAGGCTGGCGTTCTTGACCTTGGCCATGGTGTGCATGGCGTGCACCAGGGGGACGCCCCAGCGCTGGGCGGCGAGCCAGCCGACGTGACCGGAGAGCCAGTAGTGGGAGTGGACCAGGTCGTAGTACCCGGGCCGGTGACCGGCCCACGCCTGCATCACGCCGTGCGTGAAGGCGCACAGCTGGGCCGGCAGCTCCTCCTTGGCGAGGCCCTCGTAGGGGCCCGCGTCGACGTGCCGGACGAGGACACCGGGCGCCAGGTCGACGGTGGGCGGGAGGGCGGCGGCGGTCGCGCGCGTGAAGATCTCGACCTCGATGTTGATCGCGGCGAGGCACTGGGCGAGCTCCACGATGTAGACGTTCATGCCGCCGGCGTCGCCGGTGCCCGGCTGGTGGAGCGGGGAGGTGTGCACGGAGAGCATCGCCACACGGCGGGGCCGGCGGTGCAGTCGCAGCCGCGGGGGCGCGGCGGGGGAGCGCCGCCCGAGCCTGGCGATGTACTGGCTCACGTGCCGGTCCTCCTCGCTGCGGGCATGGCTTTCGGGGGCATGCGGTGCGCCCTCGAGTCCCCCAACACCGGAAGGATGCGTTCCCATTTCCGGGCGACCTTCCCGGATCGGGTCTTTGCCGAATCATTACCGGATGTCGCTCAACCGTTCGAACGTGGGGTGCGGAAGGCACGCGGGGCACGCCGGGTGCGCGGTACCGGTCGATTCGGACCCGTTCCGGGCCCCCGCATACCCTCGTACGCATGACCGCCCGCGCCGCCTCCCTCCCCCACTCTCGACTGCGCTCGAGCGGGGGGACCCCCACGAGCGGGAGGACCCCCATGAGCGGGAGGACCCCCATCGTGGGCACGGTGACGCGCGGAACGACCAACCCGAACCGCCTGCGCCGCATGGACCGCTGGATCGCGGCCACGCACGGCGCCGAACTGCGCCGCGCCGACCACCCCGTCGTCGTCGACCTCGGCTACGGCGCCGCCCCCTGGACGGCGGTCGAGCTGCTGCACCGCCTCCGTACCGTGGCCCCGCGCGCACGGGTGGTGGGCGTCGAGATCGAACCGGCCCGGGTCACGGCGGCCCGCCCGTACGAGCGCGAGGGGCTGTCCTTCCGGCACGGCGGCTTCGAGCTCCCGCTCCCCGGCCGGCCGACGCTGGTCCGCGCGGCGAACGTCCTGCGCCAGTACGACGAGGCCGAGGTCGCCGCCGTATGGCAACGACTGTGCGCGCGGCTCTCACCGGCCGCCCCGGGACGGGGCTCGCGCGGAGGGCTGCTGGTCGAGGGGACCTGCGACGAGATCGGACGGCGGCACGTATGGGTCGCCCTCGGCCCCGAAGGGCCGCGCACGGTCACGTTCGCGACCCGCCTCGGCTCCCTGGAGCACCCCTCCGACCTGGCGGAACGCCTGCCGAAGGCACTCATCCACCGCAACGTCCCCGGCGAACCGGTGCACGCCTTCCTGCGCGACTTCGACCGCGCCTGGGCGGCGGCGGCACCCTACGCCTCGTACGGCGCCCGCCAGCGCTGGATCCGCACGGTGCGGGACCTCGCGGCCGACTGGCCGGTGACGGACGGCCCGGCGCGGTGGCGGCAGGGCGAGGTCACGGTGCGGTGGGAGGCCCTGGCACCCCGGAGGTGAGGCGGCGCTCCTCCTGGGGGCGAGCTGGGAGCCAGTCGGCACTCCGGCGTTCCGGCGTTCCGGCGTTCCGGCACTCCGACGCCCGGACCGACACCCGGACCAACACCCGGACCGACGCCGGGGACGATCCCCGTGAGTCGTTCGTCACATCGAGGGGGCGATCGTCATGGCGAGGCGGGGGAGGTGGGAAGTGTTACCTCTGGTCACTTCCCAGGTCGGCGTGGCAACATCCCCCGAGCGACGGAATGTTACTGACGGTTAACCAGCTTGGGGGTGGAGTCATGAAGGTGGGCAGGCGCACTCTGACGGCGACGGCGGTGACCCTGGTCTGCGCGATCACCGTGCTGGCGGCACCGGGCACGGCGTTCGCGGCTCCCACCCCTCAGCCTTCCCCGAGCGCGACCGCGAGCCCCGGCGCGCAGGCCGGCGAGAACCCCGAGGCCGCCCCGTCCAAGGACCTCGAAGCCGTACGCAAGAAGCTCGAGAAGCTCTACCGCGCGGCGGCCGTTGCCACCGAGGAGTACAACGCCGCCGAGGAGAAGACGAAGCAGCAGTCCGCCGAGATCGTCAAGCTGACCGGGAGGATCGTCAAGGGCCAGGAGAAGCTGGACGACCTGAAGGACCGCGCGGGCGCCGCGGCCGCCTCCCAGTACCGCGGCGGCGGGCTGCCGCCCGAGGCCCATCTGATGCTGAGCGACAGCCCTCAGGACTTCTTCGTCGGCGCGGGCCGGATACGTCAGGGCCAGCACGCGGCCAAGGGCCTGCTCGGCGAAATGCAGCGGGCCCAGGAGGACCTGGAGCAGTACGCGGAGGACGCCGAAGCCCAGTGGCGGAAGCTGGAGACGGGCCGCAAGGCCAGGGCCAAGGCGCAGAGGAAGATCGAGAAGAAGATCGCGGAAGCCGAGAAGGTCGAGTCCGAGCTGGAGCAGGAGGAGAAGGAGCGCCTGGCCGAACTGGAGCGACAGGCCGCCCAGAAGGCCCAGGCCGCCTGGCTGAAATCCGGCGCCCTCGAAGGCACCGCGGCCGCGGCGACCGCGCAGGGCAAGAAGGCCGTCGCATACGCCACCGCCCAGATCGGCAAGCCGTACGTGTGGGGCGCCGAGGGCCCGGAGGCGTACGACTGCTCGGGGCTGACCTCACAGGCCTGGATATCGGCCGGGCAGACCATCCCGCGCACCTCGCAGGAACAGTGGAGACAACTGCCGCGCGTCGCCGTCGAGGACATGCGGCCGGGCGACCTCATCATCTACTGGAACGACGCCAGCCACGTCGGCATGTACCTCGGCGACGGCTCCATGGTGCACGCCCCGCGCCCGGGACGGACGGTGACGACCGCCGGTGCCGGTTCGATGCCGATCCTCGGGGTGGTACGCCCGGGCGGGACCGCCGACGGAAGCGGCAGCAAGAACAAGAAGGACAGGGAAAGGGAGAAGGAGAAGGAGAAGGAGAGCGGGCGCGGAAACAGGAGCGGAAGCGGGAACGCGAACTCGGCATCGCACACGACCGAGACCGCGAAGACGCGCCCGGACGCGGACAAGGACACAACCGCGAACTGAGTGACCCGGGTCTCGCGCCCTTCCACTCCGCCCCGAACCGGCCCACTCGACTCGCCCGCCCGATCCGCCCGTGACCTGCGCCACGTGACCCAATCCACGTAATCGGCGCCGCCAAACCTCCGCGGACGTGACGTTCGTCATTCCGGCTGCATCCCCGAGCCTGTCCAACTGCTGCCCATTACGCGGCATATGACACTGGCTGATGGCCGAACGGCGTGCTCCACGCCATTCCGCTGCGGCACCGGCACCCGCTATCGTCCCCGCTGGAAAGGGGCACCCCTGCTCGCACGGAGTCGGCGAGCACGGGACGGGCCGAGAGCCCACACCCCCACCACGCCCTCGGGGGGAGGGAAGGAACCCGGAACCATGCCCGCATCCGTACCGCGGCAGAGAACGCTCCCGGCCGCGGAAAACGGTCAGGCGCACGCCGTATCCATGACCAGCGGCCCCGCCGAGGGCGCCCCGGAGACGGGGACGACGGCCCCGCACACGGCGGAAAACCCCGCGACCGTCACCACCGGCAACGCCGCGAACGGCAGCGCCGAAGGCGCCACCCGCGCCGAAACCGACACTGACACCAACACCGACATCGACACCGCGAACCACACAGGGAAGGCCAGGACCAGGATCACGCCGGACAGCGCCGAGGCGACCTCGACCGCCCCCACCAACCTCACCCTGCTGCTGATCGAGGACGACCCGGCGGGCTCGCCGATCGTGCCCGACCTGCTCGACCGGGGCGGCAAGCCGATCCGCGTCCGCACCGCCCGCAACCTCACCGAAGCCGAGCGGCTGCTGACCGACGACGTCCACTGCATCCTCCTGGACCTCGCCCTGCCCGCACCCGGCAGCCGGCCGGCGAACGGCGGAAACGGGACGAACGGCGCGAGCGGCAACGGTGGCGACGGCGGTGAGGGCGGTGAGGGCGACGACGAGCTCGCCGTGCTCAAGCACGTGCTGGAACTCGCGCCCCGGCACGCCGTCCTCGCGCTGACCGCGTCCGGCGACGCCGAGCGGGGCGCCGAGGCGGTGCGCGTGGGTGCCCAGGACTATCTCTTCCGTGACGAGCTGGACAGCAGGCTGCTGAGCAGGGCGATCCGGTACGCGGTGGAGCGGAAGCGGTCCGACTCGGCCGAGCGCCGGCTCGCCGAGGGCAGACTGCACGCCCGGGAGAACCGCCGGCTGGAACGCGGACTGCTGCCGACACCGCTCCTGGACGGCTCCCCGCTCCGCTTCGCCGCCCGCTACCGTCCGGGCCGCTCGCGCGCCCTGCTCGGCGGTGACTTCTACGACGTCGTCCGCACCCCGGACGGCACCGTGCACGCCATGATCGGCGACGTCTGCGGCCACGGCCCGGACGAGGCCGCCCTCGGCGTGGAGCTGCGGATCGCCTGGCGGGCGCTGACGCTGGCGGGCCTGTCGGGGGACGAGCTGCTGGGCACGCTGCAGCAGGTGCTGGAACACGAGCGCGCGGACGACGAGATCTTCGCGACCCTCTGCGCGGTGGACATCTCCCCCGACGGCCGGGAGGCGGGCCTGTGCCTGGCCGGCCATCCGTCACCGCTGCTCGCCCGCCCGGGACACCCCGCACGGCTGCTGCCCTACGACGACAACGGCCCCGCGCTCGGCCTGCTGCCCAGCGCCTGCTGGCCGCGTACACAGGTGGACCTGGGCACCGAGTGGAGCCTGATGCTCTACACCGACGGCCTGATAGAGGGCCGCGTCGGCGACAGCGGGGAACGGCTCGGCCAGGACGGCATGGTCGGTATGGTCAGCCGCCAGCTCACCGACGGCCTGCGCGGCAAGGAACTGCTCCGGGCGGCGGTCAACGAGGTCCGCAACCTCAACGGCGGCGAGCTGACCGACGACGTGGCGGTACTCCTCCTGGACCGGGTGCCCCAGCCGTGACCACGGCCGGTCCGGTGCGTTCCGGTCCGGTGCGTTCCGGCCCCGCTCGATCCGGCCCCGCTCGATCCGGTCCGTTCCGGTCCGGCGCCTTTTACCGTCCGCCGTTGTACGGGCCGTAGGGGCCGTCGCTGCTGGAGCCCCGGTGGCTGCGCCCGCCGCCGGAGAGGCCGCGCAGGGCGGGACGGACGTCGACCATGTAGACGATGGTCGCGATGAGCCCGATGATCGGCAGGAACGACAGAATGTCGAAGATCAGGTTCACCACGAAGGCGAGCCCGAGGATGATCAGCCAGAACGGCTTGGTCTTCTTGTCCGCCGCGCGATAGGCGTCCTCACGGCGGGTGGCCGCGTCGATCAACGCGAAGCCGCTGAAAACAATCAGGGCCATACTCAGCAGCCACAGGAACCCAGCGAAGCCCTGCATCAGCACAACGTCCACCACCCGACTCGGCTCGTCCTTACGCGGTCACCGTACCCGCAACCGCCGGCCGGCTATCCGTAGAACGGGCCGGACACCACGAGAGTGCCCGGCCCGTTCGGTTCCATCCCTTGCTCACCGCTGCCGCTCCGCTCGCGGCTACTTGATGGGCGGCGTCGTCCTCTTGGCCGTGTTCTTGCGCACCTGGGCCTTCTTGGCCGCGGCCTTCTTCTCCTCGTCCGAGGCGGTCGGAGCGGCCTTGCCGCCCTTGACCGCCTCGTCCTCCTTGACCTCGACGGCTTCGAGCTTCGGCTTGGGCTCGGCCTTCGGCTCGACGGCGACGGCGATGTCCTCGATGCCCTCGGCGGCCTCGCCGCGCCAGGTCTTCACGGCCTGCTCGCCGTGCTCGGCGACCTTCTCGTACGTCTCGCGGGCCTTGACGGCGTACTCGGCGGCGACGCCGACGCCGCGCAGGGCGAGGTCCTGAGCGGTCTCGCCGAACTTCTTGAGGTCGGTGTCGAGCGAGCCGAAGAACTCGCCGACCTTGGTCTGGACGGTCTCCTGCGTCTCCTTGACCCTGATGGTCGCCTTCTCCTGGACGGCCTTCGGGTCGGTGTGACGCACGGCCTCGATGCGCGAAGGAGCCTCGGCGCGGATCTGCTCCACCAGCCCCGGCACCTTCTTGGCCTGCTGCAGAGCGAGGTCGGCGGTGCCGGCGGCGAAGTAGAGGGGGGTCGGGTTGCTGAAGGTCTTGCGCAGGTCGTCGGTGATGGCCATGGTGAGGGTCCTCCCGGATTCGTTTTCGGCTGAGGGTCTGTGTGATCCGCGGCGGCGGCCGGTGCCCTGGTCCGGCTCAGTCGGCCGTCCGCTGCGGATCGGTGTCGGTGCCGCCGGCCTTACGGGGGCGGCGCTCGGCGGACGTACCGCCCTTGCTGCGGGAGGGAGTCCGGCGCTTGGCGGACGAACCGCCACCGCCCTGACGCCCCCGCCGTATCCCGGCACCACCTCCGGAACCGTCCGTCACGTCCGAAGCCTCCGCGGCTTCCGGAACCTCGGCTCCCTGAGCAGCACCGGCGCCCCCGACGACACCCACGACATCGACGTCGACGGAGGCGACGGCGTCCACGCCACCGGCACTCCCCGTCGTCTCACCGTCCTCGGGACCCACAAACCCGTTCTCCTTGCGGAAGGACTCGTAGATCTGGAGCAGCACCTGCTTCTGACGCTCGGTCAGGGTGAGATCGGCGAGGATGACGGCCCGTGTCTCCACGTCGTCACGGTCCCGCTCGGCGTCGAGGATGCCGGCGCGCACGTACAGCGTCTCGGCGGAGATCCGCAGCGCCTTGGCGACCTGCTGCAGCACCTCCGCGCTCGGCTTGCGCAGCCCGCGCTCGATCTGGCTCAGATACGGATTGGACACCCCGGCGGCATCGGCGAGCTGCCGCAGTGACAACTGCGCGTTGCGCCGCTGCTCCCGCAGATAGTCACCGAGATTGCCGACGTTGAGTGATGCCATGCCTCCACCCTGCCGCACACCGCTAACTATTGCAAGCACCTGCTTGCAATAGTGCGCCATGCCGGGCCGGAGTCGAGCACGAGCACGACGGGTGCCGTGTCCGTTCCCAGCGCTTGTGAGGGTTTCCCGCGGGATCTGCTCGGCGAGGTGACCGAGTCCCGGTCGATCCGCGCGACGAGGTCCCTCGGGGGCCGGCCTATGGACGTCGCGCGACGAAGACGAACTCCTTACCCGGCCTGTCAGGCGCGTCGCGGACGCCCTCCACCTCATAGCCCTGCGCGATCAGCTCCGTCCCGACCTCCTGCCGTTCACGGAAGCGCAAGGTGGAGTCCGACGTCAGCACCTGCCCGTCGACAGCGAACACATAGGTCCAACGGAACGTCACCAGCGGCTCGCTCACCTCCACCACCTGGACCCAGCTCTCGACGGCGCCGACGCCCGGGATCTCCGTCACGCGATACGAGGCTTCGCGGTTCCACTCCTCCCAGGCGCGTCCGGCCGGGTCCCGGGTCTCGAACACCAGACGGCCGCCAGGTCGCAGTACCTCGTACGCGCCACGCAGGGTCTCCCGCCATGCCTGCGGATCGAGGATCTGCTGGGCGACGTTCGCCGTCATGGTCGCCAGGTCGACCCGCAGCGGCGGGAGCGTCGTCGCATCGCCGCAGATCCAGCGCACCCGCTCGCTGCCCGGCTTGGCTCGGGCCACGTCGATGGACGCCTGCGCGGGGTCGACGCCGACCACCTCGATCCCGCGTTCGGCCAGCGCACGTGCGAACACACCTGTCCCACAGCCGATGTCCAACACCTGCCGTGCCTCGAACTCCTCCGTCATCTCCACGTACGCATCGAGGTCGCTGCGATCGGGGTCGAGCGGGTCATAAATCGCGGCGAGTCGTGGATGCCCGAAACACTCGTCAGCCATGCGGCCGACCGTATGGGGGCCGGGCTTGCCTGCCTAGTCGATTTCCCCAGCCGTCAGAGGTGTTGGTGCCCCCATCAGTCGAGATCTCCAGCTGGCTCTGTGCGCGAGAACGGACAGCAGACGTTCACCACTTCGGGAGGCAGCAGAGGCACCAAGGAATCGAACGGCCCGTGAGCTTCGACTGCGCAGGAAGGAGCGTTCAGTCCCACCAGTCGTCGCCGGCGTGCCAGCGCCGCACCCACTCCTCGAAGCCCCATGCGTGGTCACCACGCGCCGGGATGGCACCAACGTCGGCGACCATCCAGACCTCGCCGCGGCGGAGCCGAAATCCCGAACTCGGCCCGGTCCTGAGGCCCACGGTCCGCTTCCTCGCCTGGCGGAAACCCGTTGGGTGTCTCTCCAGCACGGGGAATCATGAAGCATGCACTCGGACAACTGGCACCTCACGGAAGACGTCGACGACTTTCTCACCCGGGCCGGAGACTTCCTGCGCTCGCGGCCCGGCTCGCACGTCATGCAACTGACGTGGGCCGAGAGAGTGCGAGCACGCGGGGCGGACGCGTTCGGCACCGAAGCCCCCGTCTTCGGGGTGCTGGAGCGAGCGGGTGAGGTCGGCGCCACCTTCTACCGCCTCCCGCCCCGTGCGCTGGGCCTCTCCCCGCTCACGCCCGAGGAGGCCGACTCCCTCGCCGCCCACCTGGCCGCCCTCGGGCACTCCCTTTCCCGCGTCAGCGCGGACCACGGCACCGCCACCGTTTTCGCCGAGGCCTGGCAGCGGCACACCGGCGCGACGCCGGAACTCCGCGACACGCGGCTCCGTCTGTACCGCCTCGGCACGCTCACCCCACCGGAGCCGCTGCCGGCGGGCCGGGGCCGCGTCCTGGGCGAGCAGGACCTTGACCAAGTCATGTTCTGGTGCGGCGAGTTCGCCAAGGCCGTCGGGGAAGACATCTCCATCAGCGACGACACGTGGGCCGGCACCCGCTTCGCCGACAAGCGCTACACGCTCTGGGAGACCCCGGACGGCACTCCCGTCTCCATCGCGGGCATGAACCCGATGATCGGCGGCCAGATCCAGGTGGACATCGTCTACACCCCGGCCCACCTGCGCGGACACGGTTACGCGGGCGCCGTGACGGCGGAGGTGAGCCGGGCCGCGCTGGCCGCGGGCGCGAGGGAGGTCGTGCTGTTCGCGGACCTGTCCAACCCCACCAGCAACGCCCTCTACCAGCGCCTCGGCTATCGCACGCTCACCGACTGGGCTGTGTACGACTTCTCGTATGCCGCACCGTAAGTCGGTCGAGAATCAACGAGCTTGCGGTGCAGGAGGCCAGTAGCAGGATCACACGAGTGGTTGGTGTACTCACGGCACCCTCTGCACGAGCGCGCCGCACCCAGTGATCACCCGGGCCAGGTTTCCGATCCCGTTTGATCCGCCCAGTGCCGTGGCCGGTGATCCGCCGTCCCCGTCCCGGCCGGGACGGGGACGGCACTCAGCCGGTGGCAGCGCCGAACCACCGGGGAAGTCGGTCGAGGAGATCCCGCTGGTCCTCGCCGACCCACGCCACATGTCCGTCCGGCCTCAGCAGCACCGCGGGGACGTCCAGTTCCTCGCTGACGTCGACCATGTGGTCGACCCGGTCCACCCAGCCCTCCACCGAGAGCCGGCCGCCGGTCTGGTCGAGCAGCAGTCCGCGGCCGCCGTGCATCAGCTCGTACAGGCGTCCTCGCTTCAGCCCCACGTCCCGCAGCCGCCGGCCGAGGAGTTCGTGGCCCTCGCCCGAGTCGTGGCCGAAGTCGTAGCGGACCCCGATCGCGGTGATCTTCTCGATCAGGTGGCGGTTCACTTCCTCGAAGTCCATCAGCTCCGACAGCAGCCGGCGCACCGACCGGGCCCCCGGCTCCGCCGACAGCAGGAGCATCTGCGCGCGGGTGTTGTCCAGCACGTCGGCGGCCACCGGGCGCCGTTCGGTCTGGTAGCTGTCCAGCAGCCCTTCGGGTGCCCGGCCGCCCACCTCGGCGGCGAGTTTCCAGCCGAGGTTGAAGGCGTCCTGGATACCGAGGTTGAGGCCCTGCCCGCCGGTCGGCGGGTGGATGTGCGCCGCGTCGCCGGCCAGCAGCACCCGGCCGCTCCGGTAGCTCTCGGCGAGGCGGGTGGCGTCGCCGAAGCGGGAGATGCGGCGTGGTGAGTGCACGCCGAAGTCGGTGTCGGCGAACGCCCGCAGCCGCTGCTTGAGTTCGTCGAGGGTCGGCGGGACGGTGCGGTCCTCGGCCACGCCCTCGGCGGGCACGATGACGCGGTACACCCCGTCCCCCTGGGGAATGAAACCGAACAGCAACTGGGTCCTGCGGACCTCGGCCACCACGGCGGCCATCGTCTCCGGCGGTACGCCCAGCTCCACCTCGCCCAGGAGTGTCTCGACCCGGGAGGGCTCGCCGGGGAAGCCGACGCCGAGCAGCCTGCGCACCGTGCTGCGGCCCCCGTCGCAGCCGACGAGGTAGCGCGAGCGCAGCCGCGTGCCTCCCCCGCCGGCCACGCCTTCTTGGGCGGAAGCGCCCCCACCGGCCAGCTCGGCGGTCACCCCGTCCGCGTCCTGGCTCAGCCCGACCAGTTCGCAGCCGTACCGGATCTCGGCGCCGAGTGCGACGGCGTGCTCGGTCAGCAGGCGCTCGGTGACCGGCTGCGGAATGCCGAGGACGTAGGAATGCGCGGTGTCCAGCCGTTCGGGCCACCCCTTGTCGATGGCGGCGAAGAAACCGCCGACCGCGTACTTCTGGCCCAGCGCGAGGAACCGCTCCAGCAGCCCGCGCTGAGCCATCACCTCGATGCTGCGCACGTGCAGCCCGAGCGCACGGGCGTACCCGGTGGGCCCCGCCTCCTTCTCCAGCACGACCACCCGCACGCCCTGCAGCCGCAGCTCGGCGGCCAGCATCAGCCCGGTCGGCCCGCCTCCGGCCACGATCACGTCAATCATGAAAACCCCAACCCCCGGATGAACGATGTCGGATGCCGACCGGACCGCACCGCGCGCGACGCCGACGGTGCGACGCCCCACGCGAGGCGCCTGCCTCGACAACAGCGCACACACTTCGCGAATCACCGATTTACGCAGGTTCCGGCCCAGGGCGACGATTCTGCGGCACGACCGGGGCCTTGCCGCAAGCCCCCCGGTGCGCTATACGTTGAGAAGGGCAAGGAGACGGGTTCTCTCCTTGCCTTCGTCGTTTCGTCCTCCCGGGCCTCCCAGGCCGCTCGGGCCTCTCAGACTCCTCAAGCCGCTCAGCCCTCCCGGCCTCCCAGGCCCCTCGCCGACCTGCCCACCCGAACCGGGACGGACGCTACGAGCCCCCGTACAACCACTCCAGGTCACGAGCAGGTGCAGGTGCAGGGACTCGGTGGCGGATGCTTCCCCGGCCGCGCAGTGGAAGCCGTCGGTGGCGTCGGCCAGGGCCTGAAGGAAAAAGCTCCTGTCCTGACGGCGGCTTCTTCCCGACACCACCCCGAGCCTCGGACCCGCGCCTTCGCCGGTCGCGAACGCCGTCGGCGTGACGGTCCCGGCGGTGCGGGCGCCGGTGGTTGACCTTCACCTTGGGTGAGGCCGCAGCCTCAGGAGGGCCGGGCAGAGGGCTCGGCGTCAGGAACCGGGGTGAACGGTATGCGCGTCGAGTTGCATCGGATCCGTGCTCAGGAACTCATGCGGGAGGCCGACGCGTACCGGCTCGCCCGGCAGGCGAGGCGCGCGCCGCCGGATCCGAGCGCCGCGCCCTCTTTTCCCGCCTTCGTCACGGAGTGCCGAGCCCGCCTCCATGCGATCCTCACGCACGCCGCGCGACGAGGACGGACTCCCCGCCCGGCCGGTCGGGAGCGTCACGTACGTCCTCCGCCACACGGCCCTGCGCGGCCGGTTCCTCCGGAACGCGGGTGGGGCGGAACGCCGGTCGCCGCTAGGAAGCGCGGGGCCGCTGCTCTGCGCGGGCCGCGCGGGCCCACTCTCCGAGGATCGGAACGCAGTGCTCGGCGAAGTGCTCGTAGTCCTCGGCGGTGTTGTAGACGTGGGCGGAGAGCCGCAGGTAACCGATGCCGTCGAAACTGGTGAAGGCGGCCTCCACCCCCAGCTCCCCGGCCGCCCGGTCGCGCAGCGCGTCGGCCGAGACGCGGCTGTCGGCCAGTCCTTCGGGCAGCCGCACCAGCCGCATCCCGGGCACGGGCATGCCGACGTCCACCGGGCCGTCGAAGCCCGTCAGTCCGGCGAGCGCGGCGCCGATGGTCCGCTCGGCGTAATCGGCCAGGTCGTCCATGTAGCGGCGGGCGGCGGGCCAGCCCCAGGTGCTCTCGACGAGGCCGATCGCGGTGGCGGCGGCCAGAGGGCCGGTGGCGTCGATCGTGCCCTGCTGGTCGAAGCGGTCGGGGTACGGGTCCTCGGCCCCCCAGGAGTCGATCAGCGGATACAGGTCGTCCCGCTGCGGGCCACGGGCGATCAGGGCGGCGGTGCCGCGCGGCGCGCAGGCCCACTTGTGCAGGTTGCCGACCCAGAAGTCGCAGGCCGTCCCGGTGAGCGGGGCGGCGATCAGCCCCGGCGCGTGCGCGCCGTCGACGAGCAGCGGGACACCGCGCCGCCGCGTCTCGGCGCCGATCCGCTCCACCGGCATGCGACGGGCGGTCGGCGAGGTGATCTGGTCGACGACCACGAGGTCGGTGGCGTCGCTCAGCTCGGCGGCCACGGCCTCGTACGCCTGCTCCTCGTCCGCGTCCAGTGGCACCGTGGCCGTACGGACCCGGCCGCCCCAGCGCCGTGCCAGGCGCTCGGCGCCCATGGTGACGGCGCCGTAGCCGTGGTCGGTGACGACGATCTCCCCGCCGTGGCGGCGTTCGAGGTTGGCGTAGACGACGCTGGCGCCGGCGCTCGCGTTCGGCACCAGGGCGAGGTCACCGGGGTCCGCCCCGAGGAACGCGGCGAGGTCGGTCCTGGCCTCCGCGAGCCGCCGCGGCAGCGCGGGGAACCAGACCACCGGCGCGCTCTCCATCTCCTCCCGCACCCGCTGCTGGTGTTCCTGCGCCACCAGCGGGACCGCCCCGAACGAACCGTGGTTGAGGTGCCGCAGGGCCGGGTCCAGCGACCACGCGTGGAGGGCCGGCCGGCCGTCGGCCAGCAGCAGGGGGCGCGGTGCGGTGGTGACCTCGGTCTCGCTCACATGACTCCCGTCCGGGTCCCGGGAGAAGCCCCGGATACAGCGCTCTCGCACCGGCGGTCATCAGACCTCCGGCGCGGAAAGACTCACGACATACGACGACTCGGGATGGTGGCACGGGATTTTCGGCCCTGACAAGCACTCCGCAGCGGGAGGCGTCTGATGACTCACCGCGGATACGTCCCAGGCGTCGGAAGCCGCATCGACGAGGACCGTGACGTCACGTCGTCGTAGAGGACGTGGGCGACCAGGCTGAACAGGGCACCGCCGAGGAATGCCTTGCCCTCCAGGGCGTCCCCCACGGGCTGGACGAACTGCGCGGTCAGCCCGGTCACGCAGATGGCCGGCAGGACGACGCGGGTCACCGCGGGCTCGAAGCGTTCCTGGAAACGCCGCGGTCGCTGCCCCACCACCCCTCCGTCCGCTGCCCCGTTCACGCGCTCCGGCATGCCGAACCACCTCCGCGCACAGCGGCCGACGGGGCCTCACCTGCCGTTCTTCGCAGCGGCTTTCGGAGGATTTATGGTCCACCTACGCCAGGGCACGGGCAAGACGGGGAGCGGCGGTGCTGCGGAACGGCAGGCCCAGCGTTCCGATCGCCACCGCCAGCGTCATGGCGTAGGAGTCCACCGCGCGCCGGACGTTGGGGGCGTCCAGGCTCGCTCCGGTCACGATGCGGTCGAGGTCGATGTAGGCGGAGCGCACGATCTCCAGCCGGCGGTACACCTGCCAGTCCTTCTGCCAGTCGCGGGTGCACTCGGGTGCCAGCCGGCGTTCCCAGCGGCGGAACATCCGGTCGCGGATCTCCGGGCGGGTGGGTGTCAGGTGCATGTGGCGCACCAGGTCGTAGAGGGGGTCGCCGACCAGGGCCATCTCCCAGTCGATGATGGTCAGCGCGAAGGCGTCGTCCCTGCGCACCAGGTTCCACGGGTTGAGATCGCCGTGCAGCAGGGAGAGTTTGCGGTGGCTCACCTCGTGGCGGGACAGGATCTGCCGAAGGCGGTCGGCGTCCGGCAGCCCGAGATACCGCGCCAACCGTTGTGACTTCTCCGGCAGTTCGGCCACCAGCAGGACCAGTTGGTCTTTGAGCGAGGGGTAGAACCCTGCCGCCCCGACCAGCGGATCGAGTGGTGTGCAGTCCACCCGTGTCAGGGCGCGGAGCTGGTCCACGAGACCGTCCGCCTCGTGCGGCAGCAGGCCGTTGACCGGGTGGTTCGGAGGGCGGTCGGCATCGGCCGGGCCCTCGTAGGTGTGGATGGCGAAGGGATCGTCCGGGTGGCTGACTCCGAGCGCCAGGGTTCTCGGCGCGGCCACCGGGACGGGCGCTTGTTCGATGAGCCGCAGAACGGCGTGCTCGCTGAGGATGCCGCGTTCCCGGCCGCATACGTCGGGCAGCTTCCGGCGGACGACCACGAGGCGGCCGGTGCTCGGCACCCGCACCACCGTGTTGAGGTGGGCGGTGCCCTTGAAGACGCGGTCGGCCGGAGCCGCCCCCTCGAGCGCCAGGGCCTCCCGCACCGCGGACCCGGGGAAGTCCGCGGGCTGCTCGAGGCGCCGGTCCGGTTCCCAGGTGAAGGCTCTGGCGCTCGGGCCGCGCCCGGTGCGGTGGTCGCTGTCGTCGTGGGCCGCCAGCCGGCGGAACAGCGCACGTTCGATCTCCCGCTCCCCCGGCACGCTCCTGAGCCGCAGCGGTTCGGACGCCGCCTCCAGCGCCCTGCGCACCTCCGCCACCGCCTCGTCCAGCTTCTTCTGGGTGAACGATTCCTCCAGGGACCGCGCCGCCCGCATGACGTCGGGGTACACGGACTGGGCCCGCTCGAAGGCCAGGTAGTGGCGCAGGTCCTTGCCCAGCCCGTTGACCGCGGCCGGACGGACCTCCCGCATGGCGTCCGCCCAGGCGTCGACCACTGCGGACCGCTGGTGTTCCGGGTACCGCATCCGCACGAGATGGGTCGCCAGGTCGTGCAGCGGGTCACCGTAGGTGGCCAGCTCCCAGTCGACGCGGACGAGTGACAGGTCACCGGGGTACGACACGATCACGTTGTCGCGGTGCAGGTCGGCGTGGAGCAGACTGTACGGTCGCCGGGCCATGGCGGGCACCCGTTCGGCCAACGCGGTCAGGGCGTCCTCGGGAACGCCGAGTGCCGCGAACAGCCCTCCGAACGACTTCCGGTGGGGCTTCCTGATCTGCTGGTCCGCGAGACGGGCCAGCGTACGCAGAAAGCCCTGGCTGTCGGTGTCGTTGCTGGGCCAGACGGACGGCAGCGGGGGGAGCCCGGTGCGGCGCACCTGGGCCGTTTCGGCCAGCAGGCGGGCCATCTCCTGGACCATCAGGGTGTCGACGGGTTTGTCGTTTCCGCAGACGCGGGAGAGCGGGACTCCCTGCACATGGCTGTGGATCGCGAACCCGTGTCCCCTGGCCAGGACCTCCGGCACGTGCGGCAGGGTCCTCCTGACGGCGTCGAGGATCTCCTGCTCGTTCCGCCACGTCCTGATCACCACCGGCAGCGCGTCGGCACGCCGGACCCGCACGGTCACCGGCGTACCGGCCGCACGGCCGAGCGGCCTCGCCATGGCCGGTGTGACCGGCACGACGTAGTTCTGGTGGTGGTGGCCACCGATCGCCTGTCCCGTCCGCACGGCCAGGTCGAAGAAGGCGCGGTGTCCCTGGTCGGGCGCGGGACGTCCCCCGGGGGCGGGACGGGGAAGGGACGATGCGCCCACTGGCCACTCCGGAAGCGCGGAAGGGGGAGTCACGACATGGCAAACGGTAAGCACGAGGCCGGTGTCACGCGCGACGAGGGTCGCGCGACGGAGTGGCGCGACGGAGTGGCGCGCTGGGCGGCACAGGCGGTTGGCCCCCTGCTGCGTGAGGGCGCGCAAGCTCGTTCCAGGTTGGCTTGTCAGCCTCTTGTACGAACGCGGGAGAGCGTTTGCTCAGTCGGTGCGGGCATGCTATCGGAAGGCGGGCGGAAACCGGATCAACCATCGGTGGAGAGCGGATTCCCCACCGATTCGGACCAGTGCCGCATGCCGGTGCACCGTGTCAACCGTGTCGCGGGAGGCACCGAGTTCCTCGGCCGGATCGCGCTGCGACGGAAGGAACGACCGTCACCGCGGGTGGGCGGCTGCCGGTGCGGGGCTCGGGGAACTGTTGCCGGGACCGGCCGCGGAGACCGCGCTCGGCGTGGTCGGCCCGGCGGTCCTGCTCCTCATCGGCGTGTGGGCGCGGACTCGGCAGGACGGGCGTGCCGTCGGCGCCGCCCTGCTGTCGGCCCCGCTGACGCTTCAGGCCTGAGGTGCCGTGCGGAGCAGGGCGAGGACAGGTGCCAGGGAGGGCAGGATCACGGTGGCGCCCGCGGCTTGCAGGACCTTTTCCTTGTCCTCGTTGCGGGCGTAGCCGAGGAAGGGCACGCCGGCCGCCGTGGCGGCGTGGAAGTCGGAGGGGGTGTCGCCGATCATCAGGGCGGAGTCCGGGGCTGCGCCCATGGCGTTCAGGGCGCGGTTGATGCAGTGGGGGTCCGGCTTGAGCCGGCTGAGCTGCTGGGTGCGGCCGTAGATGTGGGGGGCGAAGCAGCCGAGGAGGCCGCGGTCGGTGAGGTACTTGCGGACCACGCGGGGGGAGTTGTTCGTCGCGATGGCCGGCCGGGGGCCCACCGCGGTCCAGGTGCGGATCAGCGGGTCGGCGTAGGGGGTGGGCCGGGCCGAGGAGGCGGCCAGCATTTCCTCCTGGGTGAGCCGCGCCTCCAGCTCGGCCACCAGGTCGCTGCCCGGGTGTCTGCGGTCGACGGCGCGGAGCACCGCGTGCGGGTCCAGCGACTCGCGTTCGGGCTCCGTGAGCAGGCCGTGCAGGCCCCGGCCCTCCAGCCACTCGACGAGGTCCGTCGCCACCCGCTCCGCCGAGTGGCCCGCGAAGAGGCGGCAGATGGGCCCGTCGAAGTCCCACAGCACGACACGGGCGCCGCTGATCAGTTCCTTCAGTCCGTCCGGGTCGTTGAGGTCCTTCTGGTCGTTCTCGGTCTCGTGTGTCACCGGTTCGGTCCGCGTCGCATCAGAAGTCACTAGGAGAGTGTCAGGTCCGTGGTGATGGTTTCCCAGAGGGCGTCGAACCACTTCTGGGATTCCTCCACGAACGCCTGGTCCCGCTGTCCGGCCTGCTTGCTGAAGGAGAAGAGCAGGGACTGGGAGCCGAGGGCGTCGTACATGTCCAGGGTCTGGGTGCCCCACTCCTCCTCGCGCCTGGCGAGCATGTAGTAACCGATCAGCGCCTCCTGGCCGTTGAGCAGGTAGAGCTTCATCGGCGGGGTGAAGGGCAGGGCGCGGAACCTGACGTGGACGTCGATGCCGTGGGTGTGGCGGACGGACTGCAGGTTGTGCTGGAGCACCTGGGCCTGGGCGTTGCGCATCTGCAGCCAGCGCTCGTGGACCGGGTCGTCGTCGCCGGCGTTCTCGTCGACCAGGACGGGGAAGGCCAGGTTGATGGTCCGGGACGGCAGGAGGACGCGGAACTCGATCGACTCGGGGCGGAGTCTGCCCTCGTGGATCAGCCGGACGGGTTCACCGACGGCGACCATCAGCGTCTCGGAGGTGTGGGACACGACGTCGATACGGACGTGCGGCGTGGAGAAGGCCTCGGTGAGACGGGGGGCGAGACCGACCATGGTCGGCTGGGGCTCGCCCGACGCGGGGGCCGGCTCGGCGATCCGGGGCGGGCTGCCCTTGCTGACGTTGCTCAGCAGACCGTCGTCCGCGAGAACGCGCAGTGCCTGGCGGACGACGCCGCGTTCCACGCCGAACTCCTCGGCGAGCTCGGCCTGGGTGGGCAGGCGTTCGCCGGCCCTGAGCTCCCCGGCGCGGATACGTTCGCGCAGGATGTCGGCGATCTCCTGGGGCGAGTTCCTGCTGTTGTCATCCACGGCGACGTTCTCCTGAGTCACGACCAAACGCTACAACTCTGACCCATCTATGGGGAGTTGTTTGAAAGTTGTTTATAAGCACCTGCCAAGTGGGGACAACATAGCTAGAGTTGGTAACCAACTTGACCGAGTTGGCGGAAGTTCCGCTTCCGCCCACAGGAAAGCACGAAGTAGCACGAAGGGGGAACATCGTGCCAGTCCTCGCTCTCATCTCCGCGATCCTCGTCGTCACCCTCGAGCAGTACGTCGAATGGAAGTACGGCATCGCCGGCATCATCGGACTGCTGCTGCTCACCGTCGGCATCAAGGCCCGCAGTCCGGGCGTCAGCTCCGCCGGCGCCCTCCTGCTCGCACTGCTGGTGACGCGGCCCGCACTCTGAACCACCCGTACGTGCCGCGCCCCCTGCGCAGGGGGCGGGGAGACGTCAGCTCGTGAGCTGCAACTCCGAACTGATCGTCTCCCACAACGCGTCGAACCACAGCCGGGACTGCGTCACGAAGGCGCTGTCCCGCATCCCGGCGCCCTGCTCGAACGCGAACAGCGCGGAGCGGGTGCCCTGCGCGTCGTACGTCTGGACGTTCTCCTGGTCGATCTGCGCCTCGCTGCGGGACAGCGTGTAGTAGGCGAACAACGCCTCCACGCCATTGAGCAGGTACAGCTTCACCGGCGGGGTGAAGGGCAGCGCCCGGAAGGAGACCCGCACGTCGATGCCGTGGGTGGCGCGCAGGGCGAGCAGACTGTGCCGGAGCACCTGCCCCTGGGCGTTGCGCATCGCCAGCCACCGCTCGTGCACGGGGTCGTCGCCGCGGCCGCCGTGACGGCCGCCGCGCCGGCCGTCGGCGGAGTCCTCGACCGCCACCGGGAAGGCGAGGTCGATGTTCCGGCCGGGCAGCAGGACGCGGACGTCGACCTTGGCCGGTTTCATCCGCCCGGCATGGATCTGGCGCAGCGGTTCGCCGATGGCGAGGGTGAGGGATATCGCGGTCAGGCAGACGGCGTCGATCTGGACGTGCTCGGCCTCGAAGGCGGCGGCGATACGGGGGGTGAGGGCCGCCGTGGTGGGCCGGGGCGGCGCTTCCGGCCCGGTCAGCGCACTGCCGGGGTGGCCGGCGACGGTCGCCGGGGCGCCCTTGGCGACGTTGGTGAGCAACTGCTCGGACTGCAGGATGCGCAGCGCCTGGCGTACGGCACCGCGCTCGACGCCGAACTCGTCCGCGAGCTTCGCCTGAGTGGGCATGCGCTGGCCAGGTCGCAGCTCCCCGGACCTGATCCGGGCGCGCAACTCGTCGGCCACCTCGCGATGTGTCCTCTGTGGCCGCTGGGGCCTCTTCCGTCCATTGACGGGGGCGTATTCCGGGTCCACGCCGAAACCCTACAACTTCTCGCCATCTTTTGGCAGTTCACGGAAAGGTGGTTATGAGCCGCATCCAAGCGGAGATAACTTAAAAGAAGTTGGTCGCCAACTTGAGCAACATGGTCGGACCTCCCAGGAGGTTGGCCATCACGGTGACGGTGGGGACCACTCCTCGAGCCGCCGACCGGGCTTCCCTTCCGGAGGGGAGCCGGGAACCCGGTCGGTCAGCACCAGCACAACAACCACAACTGAACAGCAAGAACGGCAAGAACGGCTACGGATGCACGGACACCCGCCGGACGAGAGGGAGGAGGAGCGAACGACACCGAGGGAGCGCGGCAGCGCTCAGAACAGGTCCGGGCACCATGGACGCCTGGACGTACGCAGCAGGGCGTCGGCCTCACGGGCGGCGCCCGCTCGTTCTTCCCGGACCCGGCCCAGCGCCGCCAGCCGCACCGCCGACTCGTCGCCCAGCCACAGTGTCGCCAACTCGGCGACGTCCAGGGTCAGATCGGCGTCCTCGGTGGTCGCCGCGCACGTCCCGGTGCCGTCCGCCGACGCCTGGAGTCGGTAGCGCCCGCCGGCCAGCCCCGCACCGTCGGCCACCTCCAGCACCAGCGATCCGGCCGCCTCGTACGTCCGGGCCTCCAGCGCCCGTACGACGTCCAGGAGGCGCACCCACAGCCAGTCCGCGTACGTCGTCACGGCGGCGGCGCGCGGGTCGGGCAGGAGGAAGGGGAGCAGGTCGTCGGGGGCCCGCCAGCCGCTCTTCACCTTCGCGATCCAGTCGATCGAGCACAGGTAGCGCCACAGCGCCCGTTCCGCGGCCGGGCTCACCGCGAGCAGCCAGTCCACCCGCGCCGTGTTCAACGGCTGCTTGGAGTCGCTCCACTTGTCGTCCGCCGTGTAGGAGACCAGTCCCTCGACCTCGCCGTCCGCCGAGCGGTACACGGCGAAGTAGGGCTCGTTCCACGTCGGGGGGACGTGCACGGCGCCGGTGGCGGTCTTCCACCACAGGTCGCTCCGGCTGACCGCGCCCGGCTGGATCCCGCGCAGCCGCTCGTGCAGCTCCGGGCCGAGCTTGCGCACGTCCTCCGCGTCCACGAGGTCCACCCGTCCGCCGTCCTCCGGGCGGGACCGGCGCGGGTCGAGGCCGGTGCGCGGGACGTCGACGGTCCACTCGGTGGCCCAGGTGGCGGGGCCGAAGCCGTAGCGGCCGTATATGGGGTATTCGGCGGCGATGAGGGTCGCGACGACGTCGCCGCGCTCCTTCGCGGCGGCGAGGTCCTGCGCCATCATGCGGGTGAGCAGACCGCACCGGCGGTGTGTGGGGCTGACGGTGACGTTCGTTATGGCGTCGGCGGGCACGGCGGCCCCGCCGACCGCGGTGATGTCCTGCGGGAAGGAACGGAACGTGGCGACGCAGCGGCCGCCGTCGAAGGCCCCCAGTGACCGGCCCGGCAGGAACTGCAGACGGCGGGTGTCGAGGACCTCCGGAGAGGGGGTGGGCTCCCGCAGGAACCCGGTGTTCAGGGCCCGGTTCCAGTCGGCGAACTCGGTCTCGGTGATCGGGCGTACGTCGATGTCGGTGCGGGGCGTTCCGGCGCTGGGGGTCATGGTTTCACCGTAGGTCGCCCCCTCGGGAGGTGTCGCGCGCTTTTCCGACCGTCCTACGGCCCCGCCCGCCATGTGACCCTGG
>NZ_LIQT01000204.1 GCF_001418415.1 Streptomyces hirsutus | reverse complement strand
CTGCCACCGGCCGGTGGCAGGGTGGGCGAATGGTCTCGGCGGGGGACGGCGTCGTTCAGAGGGCGGTGCGGGCGAGGGGGAGTGCGCCGAGGGTGAAGGCTTCGGGCTGCTGGTAGTTGAGGCGGCGAAGGTCGACGCCGGCGGTGACGGCGGCGGTCTCGATCTGTGCGCAGGCCGCGTCGAGCAGGGCGTCGGTCTCGGCGGTGACGGTGACCAGGCCGGTCAGGGCGACGTCGGCGTGCCCGGCGATGAGCTGCCGTTCACGGGCCTTGACGTCGGCGTATTCGACGGAGTCCTCCTCGCTGTCGACCTGGCCGCGGCGGGCGCGTTCGTTGGCGTCGGCGATGATCGCCGCTTTGCGGCGCTGTACGTCGCGGAGCGCGGACTCGAGCCCCTGCGGGGCGTAGATGAGGGAGAGGCTGCGGCGGACGCCTGTGGTGAACATCAGCCCGTGCAGGAACCCGGCATGCGACTCCGTCCGGGGCCAGTTCTCCACCCAGTACGTGGCGTGGCGCGCGGTGTCGGTGGCGAGCCGGTCGTATTCCTCGACCTGGACGACGGGGCCGGCGGCGGACGGATCGGCCTCCGCCCGGCCGGTGTCCGACCACTGCTGCAGGGCGGCGAGGGCCTTGGGGTCGTAGGCGGTGCGGATGACGGCGGCGATCTCCCGGGCGGTCAGCCAGCCGGTGACCATGAGGCCGGCGTTGCGGGCGGCCTGGGCGATGGAGGAGGTGGTCTGCTGCAGGACCGTGAAGGCGCCCGGCAGTCCGCCGCCCGCCTGCGAGACGAGCCGCTTGGCGGCTTTCAGATCGAGGGAGATGGCGAGGTAGGTCTCGTGCGGGGCGGCGGCCGGCCCTGCGGAGGCGACGAGCTCGGAGTAGATCTGTCCGGCGACCGGGACCTCGGGCCGGCCGTGTTGGGCCCAGTGCCGGGAGAGGGTGTCGCCGGAGTCGGGGACGGTGCGTTCCAGGACCTGCACGGTGGCGACGTGTCCGGTGCGGGCGGTGCCGGCCAGTGCGCGGCCCCAACTGTTGACGTTTGCGTTCTGGGTGGCCGGGTCGAGCAGGGCGAACGCGCGGGAGGAGGCGCGGGCGACGGCGGTGAGGGTCTGCTGGTGCGGGTCGTGGACGGCTGCGGCGCCGTTGGCGGAGTCGCCGGGGGTGACGACCTTCAGGGAGGCGGCGGTGCCGGGCAGGTGCAGGATGCCGTCCCGCTGCGGGCGGGTGACCGGCCGGGCGAGCCAGAGGGTGTGCCCGGTGCGGCGACGGATCGCGTAGCGGGTGACGATCGGTGCCCAGTCGATCAGGGACCGGCCGTGGCGGCGGATCGTGGCCAGCGCGGCGACGGCTGCCCACAGCGGGGCCAGTGCCACGGCGCCGAGCAGCCCGGTGGAGATTACCGTTATCAGCAGCAGCGCCAGCGCGCAGGAGACGAGGACGAGTTGGGGAAGGGAAAGACCGAGGAGGATGCCGCGGCGGGACCGGTGTGGGAACTTCACCGTGACCGGGGCGACGGAGACATCAGACAAGGGGTTGGTCCAAGGGACGCTGGCGGGGCTCGGGGGCGGGGAGCGAAGTGCCCGTCCCGCCCCCGGGCATGGCCAGGGCGATCAGAGGCTGGTCGGGGGAGGCGGAGGGAATGCCGCGCCGCTGCCGGCACCGGCCGCCTGGGAGCCGGAGGGCGGCGGGGCGCCCTGCGACGGAGGCGTGGTGGTCGGTGGCGTGGAGATCCAGCCACCGACCTGACCGGACGCGGCACCGGAGCCGGATCCTGAGCCGCCACCGGCGGGGTCGCCACCGACCTGGCCGTTCGTATCGTCGGTGACGCTGGTCGGCGCAGGCTGCACGGCCTTTTCCAGGCCGGACTTGACGGCGTCTCCGCCAGGTGGGGCGCTCGAGCCGCCGGACTGCCCGCTTTCCTGATCGGTGCCTCCGCCGCTCGGACTGGAGGCGATGTCGCCGGGAAACCCGCCACTCCCTGGGATCGAGTCCGGCCCTTGCGGAGCGGCCCCGGCTCCCGCGCCCGCTCCGGCTGCCGCGCCGCCGGTTCCGGCGGTGGCCGCCATCGCGGCCGCCTTTCTCCCGGCGCGCTCGGCGTGCTGCTTGGCGAGCTGCGCTCCGGCGCCACCGGCGCGGTGCAGGGTCTCGCCGTCGGAGCCTTCGGCTGCCCAGTGCACGAACTTGAAGGTCGCGTAGGGGCAGAGCAGTACCAGGATCATGATCACGATGCCCGCAAGGACGTCGGCGAGTGCGGCCAGGCCGTCTGTGGCCTCGGTCTTGCCCATGGCTGCGACGCCGAGGACGAAGATGATCGTCATCAGCAGCTTGGAGACGACAAGGGTGGCGGTGGCCTCGATCCAGCCCTTGCGCCAGCGGCGTGCGACTTCCCAGCCTCCGCCGGCCCCGGCGAACACGGCCAGTGTGACCATGACCAGGATGCCCACCTTGCGGACCATCATCACGCACCAGTAGAGAACGGCGCCGATGCCGGCTCCCAGACCGGCGAAGACGGCGACAAGCCATCCGAGCCCGGCGAGTGCGGGTATCTGATTGACCTTCACGATGCGGCGGACCGCAGAGGCGGTGTCCATGTTCGCGGCTCTGAACAGTCCGGCGGACAGGGCGTCGACGACTTCGATCGCTACGGTGGTCAGGGCGATGGCGGCGAACGCGAAGAACACTCCGGAGGCGGTGCCGGTGAACGCCTGCGTCAGGGCTTGCCCGTCGCGTCTGACCGCGGCGCGCACGAGCTGGGCGCAGAAGGTGGCCACGAGGACCACCAGGCCGATGGGCAGGATCGTCTCGTAATTGTCGCGGAACCAGCCCGCGTTGAGATCGACCCTGGTCGTGCTGTCGATGGCCTTGGACGCGAGGTCGGCGGCAGCGGCGGCGAGTTCGCCGGCGCTCTTGGCCATCCAGTCGCCGATCGCCTTGCCCGGGTTGGAGGCGAAATCCACGGCTTCGCCGACCGTGCAGAGCGTGTCCGCGAGGGGGAGATCACAAAACCCCATGGGGACTCCTTTCGGTCAGGGCGCGACGGCCGGGGCGATGGCGACGAGCGAGCAGCCGACCGAGGGTCGGCACTGCACGGCGAGGGTGATGGACCGGTCCTCCGCCCCGCCGCCGCCCTTGGCCCAGGCGATGGTCTGCTTGCCGGTGACGGTCACGGCGTAGATGTACGCCTCGGTGATCGCGGAAGGGTCTTCGGCCAGGGCCTGCTTGAACGCGGTTGGATAGTGGGCTTCGGCGACGGTGGCAGTGGCATGCTGCCTCTGGTCAGCCATACGCGACCACAGGGTCGGGTCGGGCATCTGCGCGGAGACCGAGGACCAGTCGCCGTACTCGCTCTCCTTCGTCATCCACGCCTCCATACCGGCAAGCTGCTGCTCGCGGCTGGTGTCGCGGGTGTCGTAGGACCACAGCATCTCGGCTGCGGCCCGAGCGAAGGCGAGGGGGTCGGATACCCGCGGAGGCCGGGGTACCGACCCCGCCTCGGCTCCTGGGTGCGTGGAAGCGGCGCTCGACGGCACCGAGCCGGGCGGTGTCGACGGCGCCGGGCCGGCAGACGCGTCGTGCTGCCCGTGGCGGCCGGTGACATAGGCGGTGACGCCGGCCAGGGCCAGCAACGACGCCAGAACCACGGAGATCACGAGGATGCGGCGGTTCGCCGACCAGCCGACGCCGTAGGCCGACAGAGAGAATCGGTTCCTCATCACTGGACCTGCGACCCCAGCGCCGAGAAGAAGGCGACAATGCCGTTCGCGGCGCCAAGGCCGAGGGCGGCGCCCGCGGCTACAGTCGCCCCCTTCTTGCCGTTCGCCTCGGCCTGGTGGCCACCGGTGTGGTGACCCCAGGCCCACATCGCCAGGCTGACGGCGAGGGCGCCGACGACGGCGATGATGCCGAACATGTTGATGGAGCTGACGACGCTCTTCAGGACGGAGAGCCCCGGCAGGCCCCCGCCCTTGGGAGTGATCCCGGGGTCGAAGGCGAGATAGAGCCGGTCGGCGAGAGATGTCATGGGTGTGGCAAGGCTCCTTGCGTACGCAGGCCAGAGGGTAGAGGTGGGGAACGGAAAGGGTGGGCCGGGCGGAGGCCGGCGTCACAGGACGCGGCGCACGGCGAGGACGTTCCAGTCCTTGAGCGGGGTGATGCGTACGGGCCTGCCCGTGCGCGGGGCTTCGATGACGAGCCCCTCGCCCAGGTACATGCCGACGTGGTCGGGGCGAGCGGCGGTGCCGCGGCTGAAGATCAGGTCACCGGGCTTCATGGCCTTGACGGAGACGGCCTTGCCTTCGTTGACCTGCGTGTACGTGGTACGGGTGAGCTGGATGCCGGCCTTGGTGTACGCCTGCTGCATCAGCGAGCTGCAGTCACAGCGGCCCATCGGGTCGGGGCCGTGCGGCGCGGTACAGGTGCCGCCCCACTGGTACATCGTGCCGAGCTGATGCATCGCCCAGACGATCGCCTTGCGGGCACGTGGGTCGGCGTCCTTGGGGACCTTGTAACCCTTCGGGACGGCGCCTTCCGGGATCTTCCCGAAGGACGAGCCGTCCTGCGTGGTGCAGTCGGACAGTGAGGACGCGTCGTCGGCCTCCTGGCCGGCATCGTCACCGGCGCCGGGGAAGGTGGCGGCGATGGCCTTCTGCAGCGCGGTCGCCAGCGGCTCCCACTGGGCGTAGGCATCCGGGTAGCCGGATTTCTGCACAGCTTGGGCGGCCTGAGTCACGGTCATCTGCTGCCAGCCGTTTACCTGCAGAAGGGCCTTGTAGAACCTCTCGGACGCGTAGACGGGATCGCGGATCTGCTCGGGTGTGCCCCAGCCCTGGCTGGGCCGTTGCTGGAACAGGCCGAGGGAGTCGCGGTCCCCGTAGGCGAGGTTGCGCAGCCGGGATTCCTGCATGCCGGTGGCGAGAGCGACGATCTGCCCGCGCTTGGGCACGTGGAGACTGATCCCGGCGGCGACGATGGTCTGTGCGTTCGGGATCTGCTCACCGGGCAGGTCCAGGCCTTCGATGGAGATGTCGGAGGCGTCTGCGCCGTCGAGGATCTTGGTGACCTGCTCGGTGACCTTGTCGGTGTCCAGGTCGGGCAGGCACTGAAGGGACGCGCTGCTCTGTGCGGCGGCTTCGCTGGACGTGGCCATCATCATGGCCGCCCCGCCAAGGAGGAAGGGGGAGAGGACGACGGCGCCGATGCCGGCGGCGAGCGCCTTCAACCTGCCTGGCCCCCTTGCACAGCGGAGGGCGCGGGCAGGGACGGGTAACGAGACGTCACGAAGGTCTCCTTCGGAGATGATGTCCGGCGTGCCGCGTACGCGTGGAGACGGGTGGAAGGGGCGCGGCGGCCGGGGTGGTCGATCGAGAGGCGCCGACCTGCGGGCGAGTTGCCGCTCGGTCCGCGGGCCGGGGTAGCTACGTGTGCCGGGGCAGGGGGTACCTCCGCGAGGCGTGGTGGGAAGGCGCTGGCGGCGGTGTGTGTTGGGCGGTTCCAAAACAGTAGGCCCGGATCGGCGGTTGACCAAAAAGCCGTCCTGAGGGATCGGAATCCGTACCCCTGGCAAGGCGCTTCTTGGTGAGCGGCCAATTCGCCCCTATAGTTTTGGGACTTCCTTCGCTCTCCAGTTCGCGGGTTTCCGGGCTTCTGCATGCCCGATTTTCAGCCTGCCCGGATTCTTCTGAGCGAGGGGTGCCCTCTCGAATCCCTTACGTCCGAACCCGAATCGGGGTATCTCTTTGCCTTTTTCCCTTCATCAGGGCGACGCCCTGCGCGTGCTGTCCACGCTGCCGGACGACTGCGTCGACTCCGTGATCACCGACCCGCCGTACAACTCCGGTGGCAGGACCGCCAAGGAGCGAACTTCCCGCTCGGCGAAGCAGAAGTACACCTCCGTCGACGCCAAGCACACCCTGCCGGACTTCACCGGCGAGAACATGGACCAGCGCAGCTACGGATTCTGGCTGACCCAGATCATGACCGAAGCCCACCGGCTGACGAAGACCGGCGGAACGGCCCTGCTGTTCACCGACTGGCGCCAACTCCCCGTCACCACGGACGCGATCCAGGCGGCCGGATGGCTGTGGCGCGGGGTGCTGGCCTGGCACAAGCCGCAGGCCAGGCCGCAGAAGGGCCGCTTCACCCAGAACTGCGAGTTCATCGTCTGGGCATCGAAGGGCCCGATCGACGGCTCCCACAACCCGGTCTACCTGCCCGGCCTGTACTCCGCCTCCCAGCCGTCGGGCTCGAAGCGGCAGCACATCACGCAGAAGCCGGTCGAGGTGATGCGCGAACTGGTCAAGATCAGTCCCGAAGGCGGCACGGTGCTCGACTTCTGCGCCGGCTCCGGCTCCACAGGTGTCGCCGCCCTGATGGAGGGACGCGACTTCATCGGCGTGGAGAAGACCGAGCACTACGCCGGTATCGCGGCTGACCGGCTGACCGAGACCGTCCGTCAGACCTTGACCCGGGACGACGTCGTCCTGACTGTCTGACACCACCGCAGCCCACCAGTTGGTGCCGGCTCATTGGTGCTGCGTTCCCCCGACAGCCACGGCGCAAGGAGGCCCTGCCTCGTCATGTCTGAACCCGTAAACCCGCCCGATGAGGGCGAGCTGGAGCCGGTTCGCATCCCCGATCCCCACCTCGAAGAGATCGAGGCCAGCGTCCGGAAACTGATGGAGCAGTCCGCCCAACAGACCCAGCAGCTCGACCACCTCGCCTCCGCCCCCGCACCGCACACGGGCGTCTCTCCGTTCGCCGCCTTCGGCATGCCGGGCCTCGGCGGGCCACCTCCGGCAGCGCCGGCGGAGCCTCAGCCGATCCTGGAGTTGGAGGGTGAGCAGTACGAGGACGAACTGGACGCCCTGTCGGACTGGGTGGACGACTTCCTGCTGCCCGTCTACGGGACCGAGGTCACCACGGCCGCCCCGTGGTGCCTGCAGTGGCAGGAACACAGCGACGTCGTGGCCTGGCTGCACGCGCTCTGGCTCGCCTACCAGCAGCACAAGGACCCCGAGGCCGGACTGAGCGGTCTACTCGTGTGGCACCGCGACTTCCTCACCCACACCATGGTCGCCGTCAGAGGGCCGGGCGGTCCGTTGTCGGCGTGCATGACCTCACCGGACCGGCCCGCGCACCGCCTCCTGCCCGGCCCGCCGCCCTCGGCCCGCACGGAGAAGACGAACGCGTCGGATACCGGCGTGTCGGGCGAGTCGACGTCATGAGCGCCGGGCAGCAGCCGGCCTTCGGGCTCAGCTTCGACCCGCGCGCTCTGACCGACCTCGTCCAGGCCCCCAGCGACATCCGCGACCTCACCCTTGCCTACCTGCAAGAAGTCGTGAATACCGAGCGCTTCGGGACGAGACTGACCGGCGACCTGGAGGGCTACCGGAAGCTGTTCGTGGACTCCCGCAAGGAGTGGCGCGTCGTCTACGGCATTCGCCCGGCACCCGAGACGTCCGCGCACCGACGGGAGATCCACGTCGTTGCGGTACGGCCCCGGGCCGACAACGACGTCTACGACACCGTCGGTAAACGCCTGGGGATGAACCGCCGGCCGCTCAGCGCCCGGACTCACGCAGCCCGCTCCCGTTCTCCGCAGCTCACCACCCGCGGGCCCATTCCGAAGCCCGGACCGCTGCCCTCCGCGATGCCTGGCCTTCCCCGCCCGGCTCAGGCGCCCACGTACCGCCAGGCTCGCTGACCTGAAGAGGTACCCCACGCAGCCCCCACAACCTCAGCCCCGCTCACCGAAAGGGTCTATGTACCCACCCGAACCCGACCTCCGTCTGGACGGCTTCGAAGCCGCCGACGAGCAGACTCAGGAAGCATTCTGGCGCGCGATCCAGATCGAGCAGACCGAACTCACCCCGCTGGCCGAGCATCACGCACCCGACGGCGCGAGCTACCACGTTTTCCACAACGGTGCCGTCACTTGGGGCACCCCTGGGGAGTCGCAGCTCGTCGCCCTGCACCTGCAGCGCGATTCTGCAACGAAGACGTTCCGCTTCGCTCACGCGACACTGCCTCTGCCGGCAATGGCACAGTCCTGGCTCATCCACCGAGGCTGTCCGCCCAAGGAGATCAGCCTGGCGCCCGGCACGGGAACCACACCGGCGGACGAGATGACCCGTGCGCTGGAACAGCGGCTCATGAGCGACGGCGACCACTTCGCCCTTCTGCACAGCTACACCGATGACGACCCCGAGAACTCCGCAACCGTCGTGGTCCTGCGCTCCCTGGACGAGCGCAGTCCTTCCCCGTTTCGGGTGCTCCACGAGGACGTGGACACCGACTCCTGGACCCACACCCTGCGCGAGGGCGGCTTTGCCACCTATGCAGAAGCCCTGCAGTGGTGTGACGACGCCCTCAGCGGCGAGGTTCCTCCTCTGCCGCCGACCCAGCCCACGGTCCGGTCCGTCCCGCGATCGGGCTATTCCCTTCCGGCCCCCGCGCAATGCCCTGCGGGCCGCAGCCGCTGAACTCAGGCCTGTGAAGCGGCCGGAAATATAGACGACGATCGCCGGTTAGCCAAACCGGCGAATCCACGGACTCTAGTAGCGGCCGACGGGGCGAACGCCCGGTCCGCTTCTCTCTGTGTTTCCCCTTTTCCCGTACGAAGGTTACTTCCGCATGCGCTCATCGCGAATGGTGTTGTCCGCCGCAGTGTTCGGCGCGCTCGCCCTGCCGCTCGTGTCCGCGACGGCGGCCACGGCTGCTCCGGCATCCGCGCCGAGCACGATGCCGACCGTCCGGGCGTGCGACCGGCCCGGCCCCTGGGGCATCGGAGCGCAGGCCGTCGACATCCGCTCCAAGGCATCGGTCAAGTCCACCCGGCTCGGCATTCTCCACTGCGGCCACCGCTTCATCGTCCACAAGACCAGCGGGAACTGGCACCACATCACGGACATGACCACCGGTGTGAGGGGCTGGGTCTCTGGCCCCTACGTCTACCGCGACGTCCGTATGTGCCTCGGCTGACAGGGGTTCGAACTCCGCCTGCCTGTATCCCGTGTGCCTCCCAGGAAGGAAAGCCCTGTGTCCGACGACGCAGACGATGTCGTGGGCGTGCTCACCGAGCAGATCGAGCAACGCTTCGGCATGTACATCGGAACGCTGAAGGCCGCCGTCACAGCCGCCCCGGACGCTAACCGCCAAGCCACCGACGTCGTGCGCTGGCACGGTCTGCTCACCGAATCCCAGACCGTACTGGAGCGCGCGGAGGACGACCTCCTACGCGCTCTGGAAACGCAGCCCAGCGAGGTCGACGACCCCACCATGGACCTCGCCCACCGCGTCAATGCCGCCATCTCCACCCGCGACGGGCGTGCCATGGTCGTGCGGTGGCTGCTCGACCCTGACGCGCCAGGCAAACGGGGCCCCGCCGCAGACCGGCTGGCCCGCCTCAACCGCAGTCGGCGACAGGGCCCGGCCGTGCCCACCAGCGCACCGGCCCGGCCCGCGACGGCGCCGGCCACCGGCCAAGGAGCCCTGCGATGAGCGTCCGAGACAAGCCCTGCACCCAGGACACCCGACTCCACGAGGTCTTCGGCGTCCCGGTCACCGACCTGTACACGCAGGCCGCTGACCCGAACGCCTCCGCGGCCGTCACCCGGGCCCTGGAACTGCGCAGCTTCCTTGCCCTAGCCGAGGAACAGGTCGCCCGGATCCGCGACCGCGTGCACGAGGCGATGGCGCCCGAGCGCGACATGGACGAGCTGTCCGCGGCCGAGCTGCGGATGGACACGCAGTGGCTGGAGGCAGCGCTGTCAGCCCGTGACGGCTACCGCGCCGCGCTGGACGACCTGCTGCACACCATGCCCCCGCTCCACGCGCAGGCCCGCCCCGCCCGAGTCGCCCAGCAGACGGTCACCACCACCCTGCCCCCGGCCTCCGCCGCCCCGGCACCCGCGCATGTCGGGGCGGACCACAGCCGACGACGATGAGAGCTTCTACCGATTGCCCCATCC
>NZ_LIQT01000203.1:788-22084 GCF_001418415.1 Streptomyces hirsutus | reverse complement strand
GCTCACCGCCTGCTCGGGCAGCCACGCGGAGGCCGTACCGCTGTCGTCGGAGCCGGAGCCGAACAGGTGCGGGGCGAGCTGGGACTGGAGGTCGGCGGGGCTGGGCCGGGCCGGGGCCTCCATCTGCATGCAGGATTCGATCAGCGGGCGCAGCTCGTCCGGGAGACCGTCCAGGTCCGGGCCCTCGCGCAGCAGCATGAAGACCGTCTCGACCGGGTTCGCGCCGTGGAACGGGGCGTGTCCGGTGGCCGCGAAGACCAGGGTGGAGCCGAGGGAGAACACGTCGCTGGCGCCGGTGACGCTGCGGGAGTCCTTGGCCTGCTCGGGAGACATGTAGGCGGGGGTGCCGACGGCGACGTTCGTCATCGTCAGGCGGGTGTTCGACACACCGGAGGCGATCCCGAAGTCGATCACGCGCGGGCCGTCCTCGACGACGAGGACGTTCGACGGCTTGAGGTCGCGGTGGACCAGCCCGGCGCCGTGGATGGAATGCAGCGCCTCCGCCACACCGGCCGCCAGCCAGCGCACCGCCTGGGCGGGGAGGGGCCCGCACTCGTTCACTATTTCCTCGAGTGAGGGCGCGGGGACGTACGCGGTCGCCAGCCACGGCACGGCGGCGCGCGGATCGGCGTCCACGACGGCCGCGGTGTAGAAACCGGAGACCGCGCGGGCCGCCTCCACCTCGCGTGTGAAACGGACGCGGAACAACTGGTCCTCGGCCAGCTCGGTGCGGACCGTCTTGATCGCCACGCGCCGGCCGGACGCCGAACGCGCGAGATAGACCAGCCCCATGCCGCCGGCACCCAGCCGTCCCAGCACCTCGAACGGCCCAATACGCCGCGGATCGTGCTGCGTCAGCTGATCCACCACTTTGCCTGCCACCTCCCCGTACGAATCGCGCCACCACCTGTGCGCGACCGAAGTGCAGCGTCTCACCACCGCGGCCCCGTGGCGGCACGCACCCCGATTCTTCCTGTCCGGGGCGCTGGTTGCGAACCCGACGACATAGGGGGTGTCTAGTCTTATATGCAGATCAATGGGGTGGACAGGGGGCAGGGCCGGCGACCGACGGGACCGGAGGAGTGTCCGGGAGGACGGCGGCGGGAGACCGGAGAGCCGTGCCGGGGTGGCCCGACGGGCATCCGGAGACGTCGGGGCGGGCGGCACGGGAGCTTCCCGGGACGGGAAGGAAAACGTCGGGGCCGCTCAGCGGGACAGCAGGGCGAAGGACGCACCCTGGTTGTCGGTGACCACGGCCACGGTGCCGTACGACGTCCCGAAGGGCGGCACCTGGACACGGCCGCCGAGCCGGGTCACGTCCGCCATGGTCGCCTCGAGGTCCTCGGCGGCGAAGTGGACGAGGAAGTGGGGCGGCATCTCGACCGGAAAGACGTCGGAGACCGGGGCGCGGCCGAAGTCGGGCTCGGCACCCTCCCCGAACAGGGCGTCGTGGAAGAGGGCGCCGTAGAAGGTGTTGGCCGCCTCGGTGTCGCGGGTGTAGAGCTCGACCCAGGCGAAGGCGCCCCGCTCGTGCCGGCGGCCGAAACCGGGCCGTTCGCCGGGCTGCCACAGGGAGAAGACGGCACCCTCGGGGTCCGTGACGAGCGCGGTGACGCCGAGCTCGCCGACCGCGCGCGGCGCGGAGACGAGTTGTCCGCCCGCCGCGAGGATCCGCCGGCACAGCGCTTCGGCGTCCGGGGTCGCGAAGGACACCGTCCACACGGTGGGGAGCCGGCCGTCCGTCTTGTGCGCGAGGGACGCCACCGGCTTGCCGTCGAGCAGCGCCCGCACGGTCCCCAGGGGCGGCGAGGGCTGCACGGGCCGCGCGGGCCGGGAGGCCGGTGCGGGCCACTCGGGCTGCTCCGACTGGTCTTCGAACGTCCAATCGAAAAGTTCGCCGTAGAACCGCTTGCCCGCCTCCACGTCGGGAAGCTGCGCGTCCACCCAGCACGGGGTGCCCTCTGTGTACTCCGATGCCCTGTTTTCGGCCATGCCGCCAAAGTAACGGTGCCGCACGCACCGCGCAGACCAGGCACACCAGGCACGACCGCCCCTTGCACCCCATTTGCAGTCGGCCGAATAGCGCTCCCATCACCCCTCGGTAAGCTGACGTCATGACAGGACAAGTGCGTACCGTCGACGGCCGCGTGGCCGGCCGGCGAGGGCAGGCGACCCGGCAGAAGCTGCTCGACTGCCTCAGCGAGATGCTCGGCTCCTCCCCCTACCGGGATGTCAAAGTCATCGACGTCGCCCGCAAGGCGGGGACTTCGCCGGCGACCTTCTACCAGTACTTCCCGGACGTCGAGGGCGCCGTCCTGGAGATCGCCGAGCACATGGCCTCCGACGGGGCCGGGTTGGCGGAACTGCTCGAGGGACGCTCCTGGGTCGGCAAGGCCGGCTGGCAGACGGCGCAGGAACTTGTCGACGGATTCCTGGACTTCTGGAAGCGCAACGACGCGATCCTGCGCGTCGTCGATCTCGGCGCCGCCGAGGGCGACAAGCGCTTCTACAAGCTCCGCATGAAGATCCTCAACTCGGTGAACAGCTCCCTGGCGGACGCCGTCGCCGAGTTGCAGGCCAAGGGCCGGATCGACAAGGACGTGAGCCCCGCCGCGGTGGCCGGTTCCCTGGTCACCATGCTGGCGGCCGTCGCCTCGCACCAGAAGGGCTTCACCGCCTGGGGCGTGAAGCAGGCCGAACTCAAGCCCAACCTGGCCCTGCTGGTGCACCTGGGTGTCACCGGCAAAAAACCGACCAAGTAAGGCGAGGCGCCCCACGATCCCTCCCCCGCTCCTACAGCTTTTCCGCGTCCTGTCTGACAGGCGGTGGCTCACTCCGGTGAGCCACCGCCTGTCGCGCGTTCCGGCCTCCCGACCATATATGACCCGCCGTCAGATTCACGGCAACGACCCCGAGAGAGTTCGCCGGGGTCGGGGGCGGCGGAGACCCGGGAGCGGAGGCTATGGATCCATACCGGTGAAAAGGGAACACGTCCGCGCGCGATCTCGTTGAGCACTGCGCGAAGACAGGCCCCCGCAAGCGCATGCTCGAGTGACACCCGGCAGCCACAGCCGCCCGTAAGCCGCAGACGCCGCAGGAGGAACCCGAAATGGCCCTGACCACCGAAGAGCGCGAACAGTTCCTGGCCGAACCCCATGTCGCCGCGATCGCCGTCGACGCGGGTGAGGGGCGCGCACCCCTCACCGTGCCGATCTGGTACCAGTACACGCCCGGGGGAGACGTATGGATCATGACGGGACTGGATTCCCGCAAGAACCGGCTGATCGACGCGGCGGGCCGGTTCTCCCTCATGGCCGACCGCCTCGATCCCACCATCCGCTACGTGTCGGTCGAGGGACCGGTCGTCGAGACCACCCCGGCGACCATCGAGCAGCTCCGGGAGCTGGCCTCCCGCTATCTCCCGGCCGACAAGGTCGAGGGCTATGTCGCCTTCGCCTGGAAGGACCACGGCGAGCAGGTCGTCCTGCGCATGCGGCCCGAGCGCTGGGTCTCCTCCGACCTCGGGTCCGTGTGAGAGCGACCCGTACGACGGTGCGCACGGGACTCCGCACGAGGAGGCGACGGGCAGGGACAATCGGGGCATGGGAACCGATCTTCACGAGCTGCTGACGTCGCTGCGGGTGTGGGACCCGGAGCTCACCGAGCTGCCGGCGTTCGACCCGGCCGCCGCCCCCGCCGAACCGCTGCCGCTGTTCACGCGGTGGTTCGCCGAGGCGGTGGCGGCCGGGCAGCCCGAACCGCACACCATGTCCCTGGCCACGGCGGACGCGGAGGGGCTGCCCGACGTACGGATCGTGATGCTGCACGGCGCGGACGCGGACGGCTGGTCCTTCGCGACCCACGCCCACAGCCGCAAGGGCGGCCACCTCGCCGCCCGCCCGTATGCCGCGCTGGCCTTCTACTGGCCGGTGCTGGGCCGTCAGGTCCGGGTCCGCGGGCCCGTCGCCACCGCCCCGGCCGAGGAGGCGCGGGCCGATCTGCGCGCCCGCTCGGCCGGGGCGCTGGCCTCCGCGCTCACCGGCCGCCAGAGCGAGGTCCTCGACTCCCCCGAGGAGCTGACCCGCGCCTCGGAGGCCGCCTGGGAGCTGGCCCGGCGGGAGCCGGACACCCCGGCCCCGTCGTGGACCCTGTACCGCCTGCGTCCGGACGAGGTGGAGTTCTTCCAGGGCGACACCCTCCGCCGTCACATCCGGCTGCGCTACCGCCGGTCACCGCGGTCATCGCGGGAGGTGTGGTCCAGTGAACTCCTCTGGCCGTGAGGAAGCGGCGACGGCGGGGCGGAGCGGACTGTCGGCCCTACGGTCCGGTTCTTGCCACCGTCGGCTCTCCGGCCGCCACGGCCCGCGCCCGATCCACGGCCCGGTCCGCCCCTGACGCGCGCCACCTCCGACAGCGCCTGACGGGACGTCACTTCCCGGCGGGCCGGGGCGCTTCGCGCAGAACGTTCCCTTCACATCCGGGCGCTCTACGCCACCGATCCCACCCCGCCTCCTACAGACGTGATCAATCCGCAACCAATTCCGGTCTTGACCGAGACCCATCAAGCATGTGCGAGATTACGCTCGCGCTCATGGCCGACTCCACCACACCCCCGAACCCCACGGCACCGCACCAGGAGGACCGTCCCGTCTACGTCATCGGCGGTGGCCCCGGCGGGCTCGCCGTCGCGTACGCGCTGCGCGCCCGGGGGGTGCGGGCCGTCGTCCTGGAACGGTCCGACGGCGTGGGCGCGTCCTGGCGGCGCCACTACGACCGGCTGCGACTGCACACCACCCGGCGCCTGTCCGCGCTGCCCGGCCTGCCGATACCGCGGCGGTTCGGGCGATGGGTCGCCCGCGACGACATGGTCCGGTACCTGGAGAAGTACGCGGAGCACCACCACCTGGAGATCGTCACCGGGGTCGAGGTCTCCCGCGTCGAGCGCACCGCCGACGGCACCGGCTGGCTGCTGCACGCCACCGGAGGACGCGAGCTGACCGGCGCCGCGGTCGTGATCGCCACCGGCTTCAACCACACGCCCAGGCTGCCCGACTGGCCCGGCCGCGACACCTACACCGGCACGTTCCTGCACGCCTCCGAGTACCGCAACGCGCGGCCCTTCGCCGGCCGGGACGTCCTCGTCGCGGGGATCGGCAACACCGGCGCGGAGATCGCCGTCGACCTGGTGGAGGGCGGCGCCTCCCGGGTACGGCTGTCGGTCCGCACCGTCCCGCACCTCGTGCGCCGCTCGACCGCGGGCTGGCCCTCCCAGCGCTCGGCCGTCCTGGTACGCCGGCTGCCGGTGGGGCTCGTCGACCGGCTGTCCCGGGTACAGGCCAGGGTGGCGATGCCGGACCTCTCGGCCCAGGGCCTGCCGCGCCCCGACAGCGGCCTCTACAGCAGGGTGCTGGAAGGCGCCATCCCCGTGCAGGACGTCGGCCTGGTCGACGCGGTGCGCAAGGGCACGGTGGAGATCGTGGCCGCCGTCGAGAAGTTCGAGGACGGCGAGGTCGTCCTCGCCGACGGCGACCGCGTCGCCCCGGACGCGGTGATCTCGGCCACCGGGTACGTGCGCGCCCTGGAGGGCCTCGTCGGCCACCTCGACGTCCTCGACGACCGGGGCAGACCGGTCGCCCGTGGCGCCGGCACCCCGCCCGACGCCCCCGGCCTGTACTTCACCGGCTTCACCAACCCCATCAGCGGCAACCTCCGCGAACTGGCCCTCGACGCGGAGAAGATAGCCAAGGCGCTGACCCGCCGCGGGGCACCGGGGATCTCCCGGCTCCCCGTGTGACGACCACCGGGGCCGGTTCCGGCACCGGAACCGGCCCCGGATCCGCCTCCCGTACCGGCCTCGCCAGTCGTTCGCACGGCAACTCGACCGCCCGTGGGCATCCCTGTCGCTCCGTCAATTCAGTGACCTGACAGAGCGCCAGCCGGCACTGCCTCACGGGAGCGGGCAAAGTGACGTCCCGAGTCGATCTGCGGCGATTTCTCCGCATGCGTCGATGCGGTTGATTCCGGCCGCCCGAAGGTTACGGAAGGCTGAACTATTCCCTCCCCGGAGGGGGCCTTATCGGTGAAATAGGTCACATAGTGGAAAGTTAATCTTTCAACAATCTCCAGGTAGCTTCGGTGTTGCCCCACCACACCGGGGCACCGTTCGACGCCCCACGGATCGGGACGTCGGCATGGCATTCAAGGAGGAATGATCATGAGTCGCACCTTCGGACGCCGGGTCGCCACCGGGGCCGCCTCTGTGGCAGTCGCGGTGGGCGTTGTGCTCGCCGCGGGCGGTACCGCCTCGGCATCGCCCCACCACGACGCCCAGCGCGTCACCGCCGGCTCCTACGCCACGGACAACGACCGCGACCGGCACGACCGTGTCCGGTACGACCGGGACAACGATCGCGACCGTGGCTGGGACCGCGGCAACGACCGCGACCGGCACGACCGGGACCGTCATGACCGCGACCGTGACCGGCACGACCGGGACAACGACCGCGACCGCAAGTGGGACCGCAGCAACGACCGCGACCGTGGCTGGGACCGCGACAACAACCGCGATCGTCATGACCGCGACCGGCACGACCGTGACCGGCACGACCGGGACAACGACCGCGACCGCAAGTGGGACCGCGACAACAACCGCGACCGTCACGACCGCGACCGTCATGACCGCGACCGTCATGACCGCGACCGCGGCAACGACCGCGGGAACGACCGCCGCTGACGGCGAGGGCCGGGAACCACCGGCCCGCTGATCGGCCGCGCGCACGCACCGCCCGTACGGCTCATGTCCGACAACGACGTCGCGTATGAGCTGTCGCGGCCGGAAGCGGCAGTGGGTGACCGTACGGGGTGCGCCCATACCACCAGGGGCGGGGTTCAGTGCGACTGCAGGCGCACCGACCCCCGCCCCGGGCATGTCGTCACCCGATGCGGGGGCGGCGGCCGGCACACGGCACCCGCACCGGGACCGCCGAAGGAACCGTCCGGAGAGAGCCTCCAGCGAGCGCCGTCCGGATCGAGAGAGCAAGAGAAAGCCCATGAAGAACTTCGTCGAGCAGGAGTGCGAGATGCGCCTGCTGATCGCGCCGGGTCACAGCATCGGGGTGGAGACCCGTCTGTCCTACGACCCGCACGACCCCTACGCCGTCCACGTGGACTTCCAGGTCGGCACGCACGCCCCGGTGACCTGGCTGTTCGCCCGCGAGCTGCTGGCCCAGGGCATGTTCGGGCCCTGCGGACAGGGCGACGTACGGGTCTGGCCCGTCGGGACCGGGTCGCGCCGCATGCTGTGCATCGCGTTGGCCGCCCCGGACGGACAGGTCCTGCTCGAGGCCCCGTCCGCGCTGGTGGAGCAGTGGCTGCAGCGGACCTACCGACGGGTGCCCCCGGGCCACGAGACGCAGATGCTCGATCTGGAGCGGGAACTGTGCGGCCTGCTCGGCAAGAAGGCCTGAGGTCCGCAAGCGCCGGGGCGCCCGTCCCCGGCGCCGGGTCCTCTCAGCCGGCCGTCACCGTCACCGGCACCTGCGCGGGCGTGCGCGGCCGCCTGCGGATCACCAGCGCCATCAGTGCCGCCGCCGCGCACAGGGCGCCGGAGGCGTACCAGACCACGTCGTAGGAACCGAAGACGTCCCGCGCGACGCCGCCGAGGAAGGCGACGAGGGCGGCGCCGATCTGGTGGGAGGCGAGGACCCAGCCGAAGACGATGGCGCTGTCGTCGCCGTAGTGCTCGCGGCACAGGGCGAGGGTGGGCGGGACGGTGGCGACCCAGTCGAGGCCGTAGAAGACGATGAAGAAGATCATCGGGGGATGGACGCTGGGCGCCAGGAGCATCGGCAGGAAGAGCAGGGAGATGCCGCGCAGGGCGTAGTAGACGGCGAGCAGGCGGCGCGGTTCGAAGCGGTCGGTGAACCAGCCGGAGGCCACCGTGCCGACGACGTCGAAGACCCCGATGACGGCCAGCAGGGACGCGGCGGCGGTGATCGGCATGCCGTGGTCGTGGGACGCGGGCACGAAGTGGGTCTGGATCAGGCCGTTGGTCGAGGCACCGCAGATCGCGAAGGAGCCGGCCAGCAGCCAGAACGGTCCGGTGCGCACCGCCGAGAACAGGACCTTGAGCGTGCGGCGGGCGGCGCCGGGGACGGGCTCGGGCTTGGGGACGAACTCCTTCGCCCCGTACGGCTTCTGGCCCA
Organism: Streptomyces hirsutus; assembly: GCF_001418415.1. Taxonomy (GTDB): domain Bacteria; phylum Actinomycetota; class Actinomycetes; order Streptomycetales; family Streptomycetaceae; genus Streptomyces; species Streptomyces hirsutus. Next base: position 13,880 of record NZ_LIQT01000203.1, on the reverse strand, counting down.
CGTCGGCCGGGTGGTCGCGCAGCAGCAGCCAGACGAAGGGGACGACCGCGAGCGCGGCGAGCGCCACCGTGACGGCCGCCGGGCGCCAGTCGTACGTCGCGACGATCCAGGAGACCACGGGCAGGAAGATCAACTGCCCGGAGGCGGACGCGGCGGTGAGGATGCCGGTGACCAGGCCCCGGCGTTCGGTGAACCAGCGGTTGGTCACGGTCGCGGCGAACGCCAGCGCCATCGAGCCGGAGCCGAGGCCCACCAGCAGCCCCCAGCACAGCATGAGTTGCCAGGCCGCCGTCATCCACACCGTCAGCCCCGAGCCGAGCGCGATCACGGTCAGGGCCACCGCGACGACCCGCCGGATGCCGTAGCGGTCCATCAGCGCCGCCGCGAAGGGGGCGGTGAGGCCGTACAGGGCCAGGTTCACGGAGACCGCGGCGCCGATGGTCCCGCGCGACCAGCCGAACTCCTCGTTCAGCGGGTCGATGAACAGCCCCGGCACCGCCCGGAAGGCGGCGGCGCCGATGATCGTCACGAAGGTGACGGCGGCGACGAACCACGCGCGGTGGATGCGGGGGCGGCGCGGGCCGGGGCGGTTCCGCCCGCTGCCGGCCCGCGCTTCGGCCCGCTCCCCGGCGTCCGGCTGTTCCACGCGGTCCGACGGTTCCGGGGTGTTCGGCTGTTCCGGGCTGTCCGGCTGTTCCACGCCGTCCGGCTGCTTCACCGTGCCGGCTGTCTCGCTCGTCTGGGTCACGCCATAGAGCCTCTGTACACGGGGTCCTCGCATCGAGTGGCCCGAGGGACATCCTTCGCTAGGATCGGGCCATGGAACCGGCCGACCGCGTCCCCAGCACCTCCGACGCCGGCGCCTTCAGGCCGCACCGCGTCGTCGTCCTCGCCCTGGACGGGCTGCTCCCCTTCGAGCTGGGCATCCCGCACCGCATCTTCGGCCGTCCCCGTGACGCCGGGGGGCGGCCGCTGTACGAGGTCGTCACCTGCTCCGTCCGGCCTCCCGGACCGGTCGAGACCGACGCCGACTTCACCCTCCACGTCGCCCACGGCCCGGAGGCCCTGGCCACCGCCGACACGGTGATCGTCCCGGCCTCCTACGAGCTCGGCCCGGTCTTCGACCGGGGCGAGCTGACCCCCGAACTGGCCGCCGCCCTCGCCCTCGTCCGTCCCGGCACCCGGCTCGCCTCCATCTGCACCGGCGTGTACGTCCTCGCCGCCGCCGGTCACCTCGACGGCCGGCCCGCGACCACGCACTGGGCGGACGCCGCGCGGTTCCAGCGGCTCTTCCCGCGCATCGAGGTCGACCCGGACGTGCTGTTCATCGACGACGGCGACATCCTGACCTCGGCCGGGGTCGCGGCCGGCATCGACCTGTGCCTGCACATGGTCCGGCGCGACCACGGCGCCGCCGTGGCCAACGACGTGGCCCGTCGCACGGTCGTACCGCCGCACCGTGACGGCGGGCAGGCGCAGTACATCGAACGGCCGGTGCCCGATCAGCAGCAGGCGTCCACGACCGGCGCCCGCGCCTGGGCGCTGGGCCGGCTGCACGAGCCGGTCCAGCTGCGCGACATGGCCGCCCAGGAGTCGATGTCGGTACGCACCTTCACCCGCCGCTTCCGCGAGGAGACAGGGGTCAGCCCGGGGCAGTGGCTGACCCGGCAGCGGGTGGAACGGGCCCGGCATCTGCTGGAGTGCACGGACCTGTCCGTGGACCGGGTGGCCCGCGACGCCGGGTTCGGCACCGCCCAGTCCCTGCGGCAGCACTTCCAGGCGGCGCTGGGGGTGACACCGTCCGCGTACCGGCGGACGTTCCGGGCCGGAGGCAGGGACCAGGAGGGCGACCACGGGGGCTGGGCGCGAGGAACACGGCAGGGCCAGGGCCAGAGCTGAAATCCGGAAAAGTTGTCCACAGCCTGTGGATGGACCCGCCCCCGACCGCGGCTCGATGTCGCAGCGATCGGGGGCGGCGATGGCGGTGGCGGTGATGGCGCGGTGCCGCCCGTCCTGAGCACGGCGGCACCGCACCGCCTTCCGACTCCGGCGCTCCCGCCCGGCTCCCCTCGTCAGGAGGAAAGCGGCGCCGGAATCACGACCCACACTCGCCGAGGGCTCCCGTCGTCGAAGTCCTCGCCGTCCCCTCGCAGCGAATCGCTGACGACCAGAGTGATCACACGGTCACGCCACGTCAACGCCGTTTCGCTCACCTATGGAAGGGTCCGCGACATATGCCCGGTTATTCGATGCCGCGCACGGAAGCACACCCGGCGCACCGGCTCACACATCGACTCGTACGGCCGGGTCGCCATGCATCGGTGCACCTGCGCGTACGCACAACCGTGCACCCACCCGCCGGATCCCCCTGATCCCCCGAGGCCCCGACGTCCCGGCCCTCGGAGCGCCGGGCCCTACACCGCCTCGTACGCGAAGCCGCCCCAAGCCGGGGCGGCGGCCTCCCGCGCCGCCGCGCAGCGGTCGAGCTCGCACCAGATGCGCTTGCCGGCACCGTCGGTGCTCCAGCCCCAGCGGTCGGCCAGGCCGTCGACAAGGGCGAGGCCGCGCCCGCCGGTCGCGTCGCCGTCCGCGCAGCGCGGCACCGGCGCCCTGCCGCTCCGGTCGGCCACCTCGAGGCGGACGGTGGCCTCCCCGGCCTCCACACCCGGCAGGGAGAGTCTCAGCACGGCCGGACAGCCGGTGTGCACCACGGCGTTGGTGACGAGCTCCGAGACGAGCAGGATCAGCGTCTCGGCGAGCGGCTCGTCGGCCGCTATCCCCGATCCGGCCAGACGCGAGCGGGCCCACCGACGGGCCCGTCCCACTTCAGCAGGGTCGGGCCGGATCTCCAGCTGCACTTGAAGCACCTGCACCGCTCACACCATCCGAACCGGCGGACACTTGGACTCGCGCCTCACGAGGGCCACGATCGTAGCCATTCTCTGCATGGCCTGGACAACGGCCGGGACAAGGGTCACGGAACGTGAATCCCTTATGGGCCAGCATGGTTGACGTACAGTCACGCCAACAAGCGCTTCGGGCATATTCCAGCGCGAAGGAGTACCCGTGCGGGATACTGTGCGACGCCCGCCCCGGCAACTCGAACAGGCGGTGGCAGTCGGCCTGATGGCGCGGCGAACGGCGGAAGGCACCGGCCGTTCCGGACTCGCCTCGGGGGCAACTCCGGTGCGGTGCGTGCTCACAACCACTCGCATCCCACACAAGGTACCGGAGCGGACGGCCGACTCCGGGCCGTGACGAGTCACGCGTAGGACACAACCCGGTCTCAACGCTCCGTGACGTCCGGATGCCACAATCCGCGACATTCGCGCGGAGCGATCCGCGACATCGCAGACAGGGGGGCGGAGCGGGCGCTTCCGGCGAGCGGTTCGACGGCGAGCGGATCATCACTCTCCGTGGCGCCTCCGGTACGCGGGGCCCGCACCTGGGCGCTTCCGCGGTGCAGAGGAACGCCCGCCCCCGGGTGAGGCGCATGCCTCCGTGCGCCCGGAGGCCGTCACGGGCGCCGCGTGGACGGCGGCGCGGGTGGTCTCCGCGCGGACCGGTGTTCCGGCGCACGGGCGGAGACCACCCGGAAGGCTCCCGGCCGGCCGGCCGAACCGTTCGCGGACCCGGGCGTGTTGCACCGCCGGTCCGCCGGTCCGTACGCGCGCGTGGCGGTGCACGGCCCCGGGGAGCCGACGCCGGGGGCGGTGACCGCGCATCCGCGCGCGGGAGGGCCGTCGGCGCACAAGCCGCCGGAGCGGCCGGAGGCGGCCGACGCCCTCCCGCGCGGCGAGAACCCGCGGAAGGTGCTCGGGCGCGGGCTGCGGGAGCGCTACTCGGGGACGGTGAAGTAGCGGGCGAAGGCGCCCACGATCTCTTCCTCGCCGATCCTGCCGTCGCCGTCCGTGTCCAGCGCGGCGGCGGCGGACCCCGCCAGCTCCTCGGGGACGCCGAGCACCTTCAGGGCGCGGGCGGTCTCCTCGACGCCCACCGCGCCGTCGCCGTCGCCGCCGCCGGCCACCGCGAGGACCGCGTGCAGGAAGGGGCGGGCGATCTCGGCGAACCGGTCCGGGGTGTCCCGCAGGCGCTTGACCGCGCCGTTCACGAACTCCTCGCGGGTGATGCGCTGGTCGCCGTCGCGGTCGGCGATCCCCGCCATGCCCTGCCAGAAGGCCTCGGCGCCGCCGTACAGGGCCTGGCCCTTGTCGGACCGGGCCCGGGTGTCGAACTCGGCCAGCAGCGCCTTGGCCGCTCCGCTGAAGTCCTCGCGGTCGATGTAGCCGTTGCCGTCCTGGTCGAAGGTGGCGAAGCGGGCCGCGATCCTGCGCTCGTATTCGCTGGTGACCATGTCTCTTTCAGGCCGCCTTAGTCAGTGGGTTTCCCCGTGGGGGTCGTCTCGCCCGGAGCGTACGACGTGCGGCGCCCTCCGTGAGCCCGAAACGACGCTTGTACCAAGAACGGAAGAATTCCGGGACGACCACGGGGTCCGCGCGGGCCTCCGCGGGCCCCGTGGTCGTCCCGGGGCCGGCTCAGGCCGACAGCGGGCGCGACTCCCCGTCCACCGCGGACACGACGTCCGGGTGGACGTCGAAGAGGCGGCGCACCCCGAGCGCGCCGAGCACCCGGTTGACGTGGCTGCCGTCGGCGGCTCCCTGGGCGGGAAGGATCAGCCGCAGACTGCCCTGGCAGGAGCGGAGCAGCCGGCGGGTGGCGATGAGCACTCCCACGCCGCTGGAGTCGCAGAACCACACCTCGGAGAGATCGAGGACAAGGCGGTGTCTGCCCTCGGCCACGACGTCGTGCACGCGCTGACGCAGCACCGGCGAGGTCATCAGATCCAGTTCGCCCGACACCCGGAGCACGGCCCAACCGCCCTGCTCCCCGTCGGTCACGTTGAAGGCCACCACCACGCCCTTCGCTCGCCAAAACGGAAGAAACGCCTACGCTTCCCTGCAGCGCAGCTGCCCACCGGCCGTGCCCTGAAACACGACTCAAGAAACCGTAACCGAACAGAAAAGGCTTGTTTCAGTCGACTTCGATCTCGTTCGATCGGTTCCGATCGATGATGGGTGGGGTAGGCAGGCCACCGGACGGCATCCGACGTGCGCGTCGGCGACCTTTTACCACCTGAGGCCCGGTGGGGGGCGCACATTGCCGCAAAGGGGCGTGCGTACACGTACGTGCCGACTACATTCGTGAGTCGGCGGGCACCTGCCGGACCGGGCAGGACCGTTCCGGGACGCCGAAAGGGACAGGGGTGGAGGGGTCGCATGACGCAACGGGACGTACCACCCCGCTGGGACCGCAAGATGCAGCAGCGGCTCGCCCGCGGAGAGGCCGCCGCGCTCGGTGAGCTCTACGACCGGTTCGCCTCCCTCGTGCACGGCCTCGCCCACCGCGTCCTCGGCGACGAGGACGCGGCGGACACCGTCACGCGCGAGGTCTTCGCCCACGTCTGGGAGCACCCGGACACCTACGACCCCCAGCAGGAGCCGCTGCGCACGTGGATCGCCGTGCTGACCCACGGGCTGGCCGTCGAGCGGCTGCGCGCCGTCGGGACCGCCGCGCTGGCCCGTGGCGGCGCCGGCAGTGCGGAGGATCTGGAGCACCAGGTGCGCCACGCCTCGGTGGCCGCCCGCGCGGACTACATCGTGCACGCCATGCCGGTGCCGTTGCGGACCGCGCTGGAGCTGGCGTACTTCCAGCGCAGGGACTACCAGCAGACCGCCGCCGACCTCGGCGTCACCGAGGACGAGGCCCGCCGCCGCCTCCGGCTGGGCCTCCAGCTGCTCGCCACGGCCCACGACACCGAGGCCCCGGGCGCCCCGCCCGGTATCGGGGGTGCGGCGTGAGCGACGACCTCTTCGAGCCGTACGACGACCATGAACACACCGGCCGTGAGCGCGAGAAACACGGGGAGCACGAAGGAGACGGGGAGCGTCACGAGGACACGGACGCGGACACACGCACGGGCCCGGGAAACGGGGCGGACGGTACGCGCGAGCGGGACGTTCCGGGCGAGTCCGGTGGCGGCACGGACGGACCGGGCGACGGTACGGGCCCCGGTGACGGCCCGGACCGCGCCGCCGGGCCCGGCCACTCCGCCCGCACACCGCCGCCCCGCGCCTCCGTCGAGGAGACCGGACAGCCCCTGCCGGCACCGGCCCCCACGCCCGAGCCCGAGCCGCTGATGCTGGAGCACCGGGTGCTGAAGTCGCTGCTGGGCGCGTGGGCACTGGCCGCCTGCGCACCGGAGGAGACGGCAGCCGTCGAGGAGCACCTCGGCGAGTGCGGGGCCTGCGCCGACGAGGCGCTGCGCCTGCGGGACGCCGTCGGGCTGTTGCAGCGGCCCGAGAGCCTCGACCTGGACCCGGGGCTGCGCACCCGCGTCCTGGAGACCTGTCTCAAGCGGCGCCCGCCGCGCATCCCCGTGCCGGACTGGGCCTCCGCCTACGACGCGGAGACGGCGCGGCTGGACGCGCTGCTCCAGGACTTCGGCGACACCGAGTGGCACGCGCCCGTGCGGCTGCGCTGGTACGAGGCCGACGAGGCCACCACCCGCCGCACCACCGTCGCCGGGGTCATCGCGCATCTGCTGGCGGTCGACGGGCTGGTCGCGGCCGCCCTCGGCCTGCCCGACCCGCTCGGCGGCCTCGCGCCCGAGCAGGCCACCCCGTCGGCCCGCACCGAGGCGTTCTGGCGCGGAGCCCACTGCCCGCCGACCCGCTCCGTGCGGGCGCCCTGGCGTGCGCAGACCCACGACCTGGTACGGACGGTGTCCTTCACCGGCAGCAGTGCGGGGCGGATGCCGGTCTCGTACGGCGGCTACGAGCTGCCGCTGCACGACGCGATGCTGGACCGCGCCTTCGAGTGCTGGGTGCACGGGGAGGACATCGCCGAGGCGGTGGACTATCCGTACGAGCCGCCGACCGGACGGCATCTGCACGGCATGGTCGACCTGGCCGCGCGGATGCTGCCGGCCGTCCTCGAAGCACGCCGGCAGGCCGGGCAGGAGGTCTCCACCGAGCGGCGGCTGGTCGCGGCCGGTGCGCCGGGGCGGAGCCTGCGGCTGGAGATCGAGGGGTCCGGCGGCGGGGAGTGGCTGATCCCGCTGGACTCCCCGGCGGCCAAGGGGTCCGCGGAGCACGAGGTGGCCCACATAGCGCTCGACGGCTCGGAGTTCTGCCGTCTGGCCGCGGGCCACGTGTCGCCGCAGGAGGCGGCCGCCGGGCAGGTCGGGGACAAGGCGGCCATCCGGGACGTCCTGCTGGCGGCGGCCTCCATGAGCCGGATCTAGGGCCTGTCCGGATCCGGAGTCCGTCCGGATCCGGGACCTGCTCCTCGGATCAGGCCGGGCGGGCCCCGGCCGCGTGTTCCGGCCCCGTTCCCGGGCCGCCCGTCTCCCGACGGGTCAGGCGAAGACCACCGTCCGCCGCCCGTTCAGCAGGATGCGGCGCTCCGCGTGCCACTTCACGGCGCGGGCCAGTGCCTGGCACTCCACGTCGCGGCCGACGGCGACGAGTTGGTCGGGGGTGACGTCGTGACCCACCCGTTCGACCTCCTGCTCGATGATCGGTCCCTCGTCGAGGTCGGCGGTGACGTAGTGCGCGGTGGCGCCGATCAGCTTCACGCCCCGGGCGTGTGCCTGGTGGTACGGCTTCGCGCCCTTGAAGCTCGGCAGGAAGGAGTGGTGGATGTTGATGATCTGCCCGGAGAGCTGCTTGCACAGGTCGTCCGAGAGGACCTGCATGTAGCGGGCGAGCACGACGAGTTCGACGCCCTCCTCGCGCACGATCTCCAGCAGCTTCGCCTCGGCCTGGGCCTTGGTGTCCTTCGTCACCGGAATGTGGTGGAAGGGGACGTTGTACGAAGCCACCAGTTCGGCGAAATCGGTGTGATTGGACACCACGCCGGCGATCTCCACCGGCAGCGCGCCGGTCCGGGCGCGGAACAGCAGGTCGTTGAGGCAGTGACCGAACCTGCTGACCATCAGGACGATGCGCATCTTCTCGTCGCCCCGGCTTATCCGCCAGTCCATCTGGAAGGCGTCACCGATCGCCGTGAAGCTCGCCCGCAGCTTCTCCACGGTCACGGGGGCCTCCGCGGAGAAGTGGACCCGCATGAAGAACAGCCCGGTGTCGTGGTCACCGAACTGCTGACTGTCCTCGATGTTGCAACCGGTCATGAACAGGTAGCTCGACACGGCGTGCACGATGCCCTGCTTGTCAGGGCAGGACAGGGTCAGAACGTACTGGTCGGCCGGGGCCTCTGCTCGGGTGGGCTGCTCACTCATGCGGAAAAGGGTCCCATACGCGGATCCCCGCCGGGGGATCGTTCCGCTACGCGGACCGGGTCAGGATGCTCAGCGCCTCGAGGCTCTGCGGCGGAGTGTCGGGGTCCTCCCCGTCACTGGTCGCCAGCCGCACGTGCGCGTCGCGCGCGGCGCGCACCGCGTCCGGCCATCCCTCGTGCGCGAGGTAGGCGGTGACGGGCGCGTCCGGGCCGACCTGGTGCATGATCCGCAGCACGCGCAGCACCGCGGTGTCCACGAGGGCCGCCTCCTGGGAGTCGCGGAAGATCGTGCCCACGTACTTCTCGGCCGACCAGTTGTCCAGCCAGGTGTCCTCGACCAGCCGGTAGACCGCGTCGGTGACGTCGCCGTAGCCGTCCACACCGGCCAGCCAGACGCCGTGCTGGAACCCGGGGTCGGAAAGCATGTGCAGCGCGGAGCGCACATTGCTGCGCCAGCGCCACCATGGCATGTCGTTGAGTGGCATGCCGCCCATGGTGAAGGAGCGACGGCTGCGACGGGAAGAGTTCTCCGAACCTTGCACGGTCGTCGATCGTACGTTTCCCCTCGCCGCCGGTCGCACCGGACCCGGCAATTCACCTCCACGTCACTGTCCGTCGACCGTGAGTCACCCGGTGGTTGACCATGTGGGGGAATCGTGCGTGAACATGACCGGCAGTCCGCGCAACCGCAGCCGCCTCCGCAACAGCCTCCTCCCCCGTCGCACCTCCCGGCCGTTCCGAGCCGGCGCCCTGACCACGGGCGCGCTGGCGGCCACGGTCCTGGTCGCCGGGTGCGGAGTCGTCCCCGGCCCGGGAGGCGACAGCGACGAACCGATCACCGTCATGACCTGGGCACCCGAGAAGACCAGTGCCACCAACAAGCCCGGTATGCCCGCTTTCGCCAAGGCGTACGCCCGCTGGGTGAACGCCGGGGGCGGCATCAACGGCCGTGAGCTCGACGTGATCACCTGCAACGAGCGCAACGACAGCGTGGCCGCCTCGCGGTGCGCCCGGGCCGCCGTCAAAAAGGGCGTGGTCGCGGTCGTCGGCTCGTACAGCCAGCACGCCGACACGTTCCTGCCGACCCTCGAGGGCGCCGGCATCCCGTACATAGGCGGCTACGGCATCACCACCGACGAGTTCACCAGCCCGCTGTCCTACCCCGTCAACGGCGGCCAGCCCGCGCTGCTGGCGGGCCTCGGCCGCGCCCTCGCCGACGTCTGCGGGCCGGTCACCCTGATCCGTCCCGACACCATCGCGGGCGACCAGCTGCCCCCGCTGCTCGACTCGGGCCTGTCCGCGGGCGGCCACGAACCGACCGCGGACCAGCGGGCGGCGGAGGAGGCCACCGAGTACGGCGGGCAGGCCAGGCAGGCCCTGGAGGCCAGCACCACCGACCCGGAGGCGGAAGGCTGCGTGGTGCCCGCGCTCGGCGACCGCACCAGCACCTTCATGGACTCCTTCCGGCGCGCCCGCGCCGACCACCCGGACGTGCGCACCGCGACCGTGCTGGGCAGCGTCGACCAGACGACGATCAACACGACCGGCGGGGCGTCGAGCCCGTACGAGGGGTCGTACGTCACCGGCTGGTACCCGGCGTCGAGCGACGGTCTCTGGGACCCGATGAAGGACGTGATCAAGAAGGAGGCGTTCGGCGACAACCGGATCGACCCCGCCGACGCCGGTGTGCAGACGACCTGGATCGCCTACACGGTGTTCAAGCAGGTCGTCGAGTCGCTCGGCGGCGAAGAGGTGAGCGCCGACACCGTGGTCCGGACGCTGAACGCCGGGCTGAAGGTCGAGACGGGCGGGCTCACCCCCACCCTGCGCTGGCAGTTCCAGGACAAGCTGGCCGCCGTCGGCTTCCCCCGGATGGTCAACGCCAACGTGACCTTCCAGGAGGTCAAGGACGGCCGGCTGGTGTCCGGCCGGGACGGCTTCATCGACGTGACGGACACGCTGCGCAACACCGACCTGACCTGAGGCGGCGGGACGCGGACCGTCCGCCACCGCCCCTCCGTCGCCCCGGCCGCCCTCGTCGTTCTCCGTCAGCCCCGCACCGGACCGCTCCGGTCGCCGCACGCCGGTCGTCCGAGCAGGGCCGGGCTCCGGCCGGTCACAGATCGGTCGGCTGCCGTTCGGTCAGGCTGTGCTGCTTGGCGATCGCGTTCCACAGCTGGGCGGCCTTGGTCTTCTCGGCGGTCGCGGTGCCGCTGTCCTTGTTGGCGGCCTGGGTCTCACCGGTCGAGCGGGCCTGGCCCTTCCGGCAGCCCTTCTTGCCCGCGGTCTGGTCGGCCCAGGCCGCGTAGTGGTTGTCGGCCGACGCCGACGCCTGCCACGCCTTGACGAGCGCGTCGGTGAGCGCCGCGTGGTCGGGCAGCTTGTCCACCGACAGCTGGGAGAGGTCGATGACCAGCTGGTTGCGCTGTCCGGCCGCTTCCCGAAGGTCCTGGGCCGCCTGCTGGAGGTCCTTGCAGGACTTCACTTTCTCCACCGCGCTGATCACCGTGGACCGGCTGTCGCCGCTGTGGGCCAGCAGTTTGTCCAGCTCGACGGCCTGCTCCCGGACCGGGTCGACGGTCGGCTCGGCGGACGGTTCGGCCGACGGCGCCTCGCTCGCGGGCCCGCTGGCGGAGACCGGCTGGTTCTTGCTGTCGTCGTCGCCCCCGCCGCCGAGCATCGCGCCCGCGCCGACGCCGAGGACCACGAGGCCGACGCCGACCGCCGCGATCAACGGCACCTTCGAACCCGTACGGCCGCCCCGGCCGCCCCGGCCGCCGGCCTCGCTCTCCCGGGCGGCACGCCGGCCGCCGCCCTGCCCGGCCTGCGGGTAGGCGGGCTGCGGGTGCTCGATGCGGGGCATCTGCTGGGTGGACCCGGCCGGGGTCTCGTCGCCGCCCGAGGTGCGGAAGAGATTGTCGAACTCGGCGGGCGGCTGCCGGTTCCCCTCGTCGGCGGGGCCACCGGAGGGAACACCGGGCGCGGCTCCGTACGGCGCGCCCTGGGGCCCGTCGGTCACCGGGGCCATGAACTGGGTGGCCTCGGCGTCGGGGTTGCCCGCGGGCGCCGGCGGTCCGCCGGCCCGGCCCGGGTACCCGGTCGTCTCGGAGTGGTGTGCGGCGGGCATCTCGGGAGGCAGTGCTCCAGGGCCCACCGGGGGTATGAACTGCGTCGCGCCCTCGTCCATGGGGGCGGCGGGGACCGGCGGCAGGAACTGGGTGGCCCCCTCCGACCCGTCGGGCAGGGCGCCCGCGCCGTACGCGCCGGCGGGGGCGCCGTACCCGGAACCGTGCTGCGGCGGCATCGGGGCGCCTCCGCCCTGCTGCCCGTACCCGTCCGGCCCCCCGGCCGCCGAGCCGTAGGCGTCCCCGCCGTGGTGTCCGCCGTAGCCGGGACCCTGGCCGGTGGCCTGCGGGGGCATCTGCGCGGACGGGCCGCCGGGGTTCGGGCCGTACGAGGAGGGGAGGCCGTGGGTCGCGCCGTGGGCCGGGGACTGCGCGCCCTCGGGCGGCAGCGGGCCCGGACCCTGCTGTCCCGCAGCCGGTCCCTGCGCGCCCCAGGGGGCCGGTTCCTGCGCGCCCCACTGCTGGGCGGGCGGGGACTGCCACTCCTGGCCGGACGGCGGGGCCGGCGCGGGCGGCAGCTGTTGCTGCTGCTCGGGCCCCCAGGGCATGCCCCAGGTCTGACCGCCGGGCGGCGCCGAGGCGGGCGCCTGCCCGCCCGGCGCGACCGGGTCGGCCGCGGCACCCGTCATGCCCGGCAGCAAGGGCTGGCCGCCGTCGGAGGGCAGCACGATGCCTTCTCGCGCGGGGCGCGCCGAGGGCTCCTCACCCTGTCCGCTCTGCGTCACCGGGACTCCTACCCATGGGGGACCTTGTGGATCGTCGGCTCACGCTACCGGGTCCCCGGAGCCCGGTGCCACGCAGCACAGGACCTGACCTCATGCCCTGTGAGCGCGGTAACAAAACCGGATCACCTCACGCTGTTCATGTCACCTCTTCCGCTCCGCTCCCGCATGACCCGCACGTTCACTCGGGATCACCCGAAATGTTCACCACCCGCCATCTTCCGCCGAGTTGGCACGACGAACGGGATCTTGATCACACCGCGCCGCCGCATGCTCACGCCGCCGCGGGCAGGGCCATGCGCGCACCGAACTCCCGCACCACCGGCTCCTCCTGATACGGCTCCAGCCGCTGCTGGAAGTCCTCCAGGTACTCGGCGCCCCGGTGGGACCTGAGCCCGTCCAGCAGTTCCACCGCCTTCAGACCCGTGGTGCAGGCCTGTTCGACCTCCCGCTGCTGCACCTGCGCCGTGGCGAGCAGCACATAGCCGATCGCCCGGCGCCGCACCCGCGACTCGGGGTGTCCGGCCAGCGCCTCGCGCGCACATCGCGCGGCGGCCTCGGCCTGCCCCAGGTCCCGGTGGCAGTGCGCCAACTCGTCGGCCAGGTAGGCCTCGTCGAAATGGGCGATCCACACGGGGTCGTCCCCCGAGGCCGGGTCGGCCGCCTCCATGGCGTCAATCGCGCGCCCGGCCGCCTCCTGCGCGGCACCCGCGTCACCCATCAGCGCGTGCCCGCGCGCCTCCGCCGCCCGGAACATCGCCTCCACCCGGGGGGTCGCCCGCCCTCGTGCGCCTTCCTGCGCGGCACGCGCCAACTGCGCGATCTCGCGCGGGTTTCCGAGTTGCGCGGCCAGATGGCTCATGGAGGCGGCGAGCACGTACCCGCCGTACCCGCGGTCGCCGGCCGCCTGGGCCAGCCGCAGCGCCTGGATGTAGTAGCGCTGGGCG
>NZ_LIQT01000203.1:0-732 GCF_001418415.1 Streptomyces hirsutus | reverse complement strand
GCGGGTCGGGGGCGGAGATCAGCCAGTCCCGGCTCGGTTCCACCAGCGCGGACGCGGCGACGGAGGAGCCGGACAGGAAGTCCCGCCGGCCCACGTCGCTGCGCCACAGCTCGCAGACCTGCTCTATGGCCCCCAGTACCGTCGGCGAGAACTGGAGACCGACACCCGACGCCAGGTTCTTGCCGTTGGCCATGCCGATCTCGTCGATCGTGACCGTACGGCCCAGCTTGCGCCCGAGCGCCTCCGCAATGATCGCCGGTGCCCGGCCCCGCGGCTGCTGTCCGCGCAGCCAGCGGGCCACCGACGTCTTGTCGTACCGCAGGTCGAGGCCGTGCTCGGCACCGCACATGTTGACTCTGCGGGCCAGCCCGGCGTTGGAGCATCCGGCTTCCTGGATGAGCGCCTGCAGTCGTTCGTTCGGCTGCCGCGCGACGAGAGGCCTTGCGGCCATGGCATACCCCCTGAGGCTGCGGTGCCTGCCCACGCACCGAGTTGACGTGTCTTCGGCGGCCGGACCCGCCCATCCCCTGACAACTCCCCTCGTGAAGGGACGAAAGTTCCGGCCGTGAAGATCAATGCCCCGCCGAGGTGCCGAAGATGCGAGGCATGTACGAATTGCCGAGGTAACGGCGGATGCCGACCCCCTCCTGGCTACCCACCCCTGGCTACCCACCCGCGGACACCGATCCTCCCGCGCGCCCCCGCACATGCCCCCATGCGCCCCGGCCGGAG
>NZ_LIQT01000202.1 GCF_001418415.1 Streptomyces hirsutus | reverse complement strand
TCCCGGCCGCCACCGAGCCGGCCCCCTCGCCCCCGCGTCCGGCCGGACGCCGCGCCCTCGGTGCCGGCCCCGCGCACCCGGGTGGTGACCGCGGCTGTGACGAACGCGGTAACACGTGACGCCCCGGGTCCGGGCCGGCCCGTGCGGGCACGCGCACGTACGCGTGAACCGCATGTGCGTGAAACCGCACTGCGAATCTGCACCGGAAGGACACGCCGCGACCTGCAGCAACCTCACGAGCCGTCACCGCAAAAACTGCACCCCGATGTCACCACCACCCCACACCGCACGGCGAACCCCCAGCTCACCGCCCTGACACCAGCGTTGGAGGGCTCTGGTGTCGCCACTACAGAAACCGGTGACATTGAGATGCAGATTCGCACGTGGCCTTCCAGCGCGGTGTGGAGGCCCTCGCCCAGTACATCGCTCGGGAGGGCAAGGTCGTCGTGGGTGGGGCGCATGTTGAAGAGCTGCCGGATGGCACGATGATCAAGCTGGGTGTGTTTCTCAGCAATCAGAAGGCCAGGCGTGACCGGCTGGATGCGCAGCAACGGGCGGCCCTCGCCGAGCTGGGCTACGCCTGGGCTGCAGAGGCGAAGGCATAGATGTCGGCTCGTCGGCAGGCGGAGGGGCCCCATACCGACGGCACCGGGGCGGGCCGGAAGAACTACGAGGCCGCGCGGCAGTTCTACGAGCGCGAGGGACGCCTCGGGTACTGAGGAAGCACGTCGAGCGGATCGTCGTCGGCGGCGACGGGGACGGCGGGAGTGGAAAGACAGGAGGTCCGAGAGCTGAAGCCGGGGGCATGGATCGGTGACCAGCGCTCGCGGGCCGCCACGCTGACACCGGAGCGGATGGAGCAGCTCTCCGCCATCGGCATGTGATGGTTGTAGAGCCGGGGCATGTCAGCGACGCCGATGCACCCACAACCACACACCAGCCACTACCGCCAGACCCACAAGGAAGCTCCAGAGCGTCACCGCCCGGTGGGGGCCAGCCGTCAAAGCCAATGAGGTCATGAACACCCTCTGTCCCGACGAACCCTTGCCGTTCGACGATGGCTAGGGCGCCGGCGCACCCTGTCCCGGACCGGTCACGGAGACCGTCGTCCCGGGGCGTCCGTCACCACGGGGAGGGCCGGGTCGTGCCGTCGGGATTCCGTCCGTCTCCCGGACGGGTGGCCGCTCCGCAACTCGCCCGTCCCAGAGGTTCGTTGACAGGGTGCGTCGCCGGGCGTTGACTGGCGGGACGGTGTAGGCCGACCAGGCGGGCCATGAGCGTCAAGGGCTTTCGTTCGGCTCAGGCCCCGCGGGCCTGGCTTGATCCAGACGAGGGCCGGGTGGCACTCGGCTGGCGCGACGCACAGGGAAGTGGCACACGATGATGTACGACCAGGCACGCGCCCAGCAGCCTCCGGACAAGGGTGTCGGAGCCGCCGCACGCCGGGCCCCGGGGCCTGAGCCGCTGCTGCCCGCCCAGGAGCGGAACCGGGTCTCCCAGCTCCTGCGGCAGGCCCTCCTCGACTTCGCCGACACCCCGCATGAGGCGCTGGAGGCGGCCGAGAGCGCCTTCGACGAGGTCACCGCAGAGCTCGCGAGCGCCCTCGCGGAACGGCGACGCGTCCTGCGTGCGGGTTGGCAGGACCAGGACGCCCAGGCGCAGGCGGAGGAGTTCCGGCACGCGCTGCGGCAGTACCGGGAGATCACGGAGCGACTGCTGCGCCTGTTAGACAGGCCCGGCCCAGCGGCAGGTCACCGCCGCACAGGTCGCCGCCCGGGCCGGGTGGCGCCGGTCTCAGTACGGCTGATCCGGGTTGGTGCACGCTCACGTGGCACCTCCCGGAAGGGCGACTCCGGCGTGTTCCGCCGAAGTCGTTGTCTCCGTCGTTGGCGCGACAGCTCGGGTGACGCCAACTCCAGCACTCGCTCGCGGACCGGGCCGATGCCCCGCTCAGGAAGGGGGCATGACCCAAGCAGCCGACATCCGCGAGTGGCACGATTACGTCGTCGTCATGCGCCCCCACTGGCGGTACGGCAGCATCGATGTCCGACTGGATCGACACCGACGCCCAGCTCTACACCCACACCCATACGCACCATCGCCTCCTCGGTGGGGATGCCCCCGATGGCGAGCAGATCGTGCGCGGCCGCCGTCTTCTGATCTTGATGCTTCACCACGCCCTCCGCGGCCGACGGGGCAAAAGCCGGCCCGCCTCGCTTCCCCCACGACCAGGGGCGGTCCCCTCAGGAGACCGTGTGGGGTTCGAATAATCATCGCCGCTGGTCAAAAGGCGTATCGGTACTCGCTGATCACACCGCTGAGGACGCGGGTGCGGAGGACTCTGCGGGCGGCCGACGCTGGGGCCGGAGGCGGTTGTTCCTGGGCTTCGGGCGGTAGTTGGTTTCGGCTGCGGTGGGGGGCGGTGCGCGTTGTAGTGCTTCTGGTATTCGGCCGGGACCGGTCGGCAACGCATCGCCTTCCACGAGCAGTGCGCTCCGGCAAAGCCAGGCCGGTCAGAACGGGGTCCTCGTGGGCCCGCCTGGTTGAGGAGGGCGTCAGTCGGCTACGGCTCGACGACGACGTTCTCCGCCTGGGGGCCCTTCGGCCCCTGGGTGACGTCGTAGGAGACGCGGTCGTCTTCGTGCAGTTCCTTGAATCCGGTGGTCTGGATGGCGGAGAAGTGGACGAACACGTCCGGACCGCCGCCGTCCTGCTGGATGAAGCCGAAGCCCTTGTCCGGGTTGAACCACTTCACCTTGCCAGTCGCCATGCTGCTCTCCTCCAATGGGTTCCGGGTGCGTCGGAGCGCTTTCGGAAACGCCCCTGAACAGTACTAGCAACGCACAGTATGCATTCAGCCACGATGCGCGACGTCAAGATCGAGTCGCCGTTGCCCACGGGTCGCCTCCGGGCAGGGTTCTGCGCCATGACGACCACGCAGCGGGCAGCGCCCGGAAAGCGAAGAAGGTGTCGCGGCCGGCAATGGCCCCCCGAGGGCTGCCGCCAGGTGGCGCGCTTCGAGCCCTCGCGGACAACGGCACGCCTGCAACCACCAGCGCCTCCACTCCTGCGCGCGGCCGCAGCAGCCGGACGTCGAGAGGCGGGAGCGTGGCCGGAGGAGAAACCCGCTGGCGCGTTCTCCTCCGGCCGCACGGATAGGGGCATCATCCGTCGATGCCCGTGATGGTTATCGCGTTGCAAGGGTGGGGCCGCCCTTACTCGCCCTCGGACGACTCCTCTCCCTCGGCCGCCGGTGCCTCTGCCTCCTCCGTCTCCGATTCGGCTGGGGGCTGTCCGCCTTCGGACGGGGCTGCTTCGGCTTCCGCGGTCTCGCCGGCCGCGGGGGCTTCCGCCTCGGCCGCCTCGGCCGCCGGCTCCTCACCTTCGGACGGGGCTGCTTCAGCTTCCGCGGTCTCGCCGACCGCGGGCGCCTCTGCGGTCTCCGCCGCCTCGGCCGCCGGCTCCTCGCCTTCGGACGGGGTCACCGCGGGTTCCTGGGGCGCCTGTTCGGTGTCGTTCATGTGTTCACCTCCTTCCTGCGGTGCGCAGTTGGGGAGTGCTGGCGTGGGCCGCCTGGAGTCACCGAGATCAGGCAACATGCATTTTTGCGCTTTACAGCTTTTGTCCTATTCCTTGAGGGTGTGGATGTCAATGGGCCCCGGGTGAGAGGTCCAGGCTCGAACACGAGGCGATGGCGGCGTACCGCGTGGCTCCCTGTGGGCGTCGGTTGAACTCGGCCGTCGTCGAGACCTCTCGGCTGGTGGGAACAGGTCAGCGCGGCAGGCTCTTGCGCAATGTCGGGGCTCACTGAATTCCGCAAGTGCCGACACCATGGCGTGGGCGTTCGTCCACCGCCCTGACGGCTGCCGTGGCAAGCGGCTCTGATCCACTCCTTGTGGCCCGCATAGGGAATCTCGCTTGTCCCCACGTGGAGCCGGTCAAAGGCCGGTGTCTTGCACTGCGGTGAGCGGGAGCAGGTAGCCGAGGCCGCTGGCAGTCAGAGTGTCGTAAGTCCGTGCCTGGTCGCGTGTGGTGAGCAGCAGGAGGGCGGCGGTCAGCATGGGGGCGAGCAGCAGGGCGGCCCCGACGGTCAGCCCACGCAGGGCGGCTCTGGTGGTGGCCCGCTGTTTGCGGATACGGGCGTCGCTGCCGGCATAGGCGCGGAAGCCACTGCACGCTGCGTCGACCAGACCGAGGAGTATGAGCGGTATGGCGGGCGTCATCGGGTGGCCTCGGCAAGGTGCTCCGGGCCGACCATGCGACGTCCGTCGCTCTCGTCAACTCCGTTTCCTCAGGAAGGTATCCACGGCAATCGGACAAGCGAGCCGCTTTCTGAGTGCATCGGGGTGGTGAAGTGATCGACAAGCTTGCCGACGGCGATCGGGTCGCGGATGACTGCACCGACTTCCAGGTTGTCGTTGTACGCGTTGTCGGTGAGGTTCGCGCTGTCAATCCCCTGGTTTCGTAGAGACCTTGGTTACGCAACCTGGCCTTGGTGACGAGGCAGGTCGCGACGGCGCCGACGGGCACGGCGGTGCCGTAGCCCGCGAGCAGGCCCGCGACGAGCGCGGCGCTCACGACCGCGGCGGACCGGGCCTCCGGGGACGGCCGGGCTGCTGCCGGGACCGCGCGGAGAGGTCGGCGGCGGACGGCAGCGGCGAGAACACATCGGTCGTGGACATGGCCGGATCCTGCATCCCGCGCCGTTCGGGCGGCAACCGAATTACGATGCGGAATGGGTGGTTCCCGGCCAGATCCCGCAGGTCCCCGATCTGGCCGAACTTCACGTCGTGCCCTAGGTGCCCCGGGCATCTATAGAAGATCGGCACGACGCATCCTTCGTCTGCGAGGTCTTCCATGACAGACCTGACCGAACTGTCCGAGCCCGTCTCCTTCCCCCAGGACCGGACCTGCCCCTATCACCCGCCCACCGGGTACGACCCGCTGCGCACCGCCCGGCCGCTGGCCCGCGTCCAGCTCTACGACGGCCGCCCGGCCTGGCTCGTGACCGGCCACGCCGTCGCCCGCGACCTGCTGGCGGACCCCCGGCTGTCCACGGACCGCACCCGCTCGGGTTTCCCCGTCACCACGCCCCGCTTCGCCGCGGTCCGCGACCGCAAGCCGGCACTGCTGGGCGTCGACGACCCCAAGCACCGCACCCAGCGGCGGATGATGATCCCGAGCTTCACCCTCAAGCGCGCCACCGAGCTGAGGCCGCGCATCCAGGAGATCGTCGACGAACTGCTGGACGCGATGATCGCGCAGGGGCCGCCCGTCGACCTGGTGCGCGCCTTCGCGCTGCCGGTTCCGTCCATGGTGATCTGCTCCCTGCTCGGCGTGCCCTACGCCGACCACGAGTTCTTCGAAGAGCAGTCGAGGCGGCTGCTGCGGGGACCGACGGCCGAGGAGACGCAGGACGCCCGGGACCGGCTGGCGGCGTACCTGGAGGAACTGATCGACCACAAGCAGCGGCAGCCCGGCGAGGGCCTGCTGGACGAACTCGTCCAGCAGCGGCTGCGCGAGGGCGAGCTGGACCGCGAGGAGCTGACCGCGCTGGCGATGATCCTCCTGGTCGCGGGCCACGAGACCACGGCCAACATGATCTCCCTCGGCACCTACACGCTCTTGCTGCACCCCGACCGGCTGGCCGAACTGCGCGCCGACCCCTCGCTGCTGCCGGACGCGATCGAGGAACTCATGCGGATGCTGTCCATCGCGGACGGGCTGCTGCGGCTGGCCACCGAGGACATCGAGATCGCCGGGACCACGATCAGGGCCGGGGACGGTGTGGTCTTCTCCACCTCCGTCATCAACCGCGACGAGGACGTCTATCCGGCGCCCGACACGCTCGACTTCCACCGCTCGACCCGTCACCACGTCGCCTTCGGCTTCGGAATCCACCAGTGCCTCGGCCAGAACCTCGCCCGCACCGAGCTGGAGATCGCCCTGCGCACGCTCCTCGAACGGCTGCCCGGGCTCCGGCTCGCCGCCCCGCCGGAGGAGATCCCCTTCAAACCCGGCAACACCATCCAGGGGATGCTGGAACTCCCCGTCAGCTGGTAAGAGGCTGCCGTCATGCACATCGAGATCGACAAGGACCGCTGCATCGGCGCCGGACAGTGCGCCCTGACCGCGCCGGGAGTGTTCACCCAGGACGACGACGGCTTCAGCTCCCTGCTGCCCGGCCGGGAGGACGGTGCCGGCGACCCGCTGGTCCGGGAGGCCGCCCGCGCCTGCCCCGTGGGCGCCATCACGCTGTCCGAGGACGAGTAGCGGGTCACGCCGACCGCCGGTCCGCCGCCGCACGCGGCGGGCCGGCTGACCCTGTAGGGCTCGGAAAGTCATCGCTGCACGTCGGGCAGCGTATCGGTGCTCGTTGATGACGCCGCCGAGGACTCGGGTACGCAGGAGTCTTCGGTCGTCGAGGCCGGGGACGGTGGCGGGCCGGCGGTCGGCGTCGGGTGGGAGCTGTTGGCGTGCCCGGTGCGGCCGATGCCTGTCGTAGTGGTCCTGATAGCTGGCCAGCACCTGCCGGCGTGGGCCTCACCGATGATCAGGACGTGGTCGAGGGCCTCGCGCCGGATACCTCCGATCACCCGCTCGCAGTGTGCGTTCATCCCTCCGGTTGCCCGTACGGCTGTGTCCCGCGCCCCGCCCCGGGTCGTACGGGCCGTGTGGTCGGGGTTGCCGTTCGCTTTGCTCGCACACGGTGCTGTGGGGCGGCCTCGAGGACCGCGAACCGGATCGAGGTCGCCGGCCGCCGTGACCGACAGTGCCCGGAGCCCGCCGGATCACGTCCCCGGCGGACGCGCCAGCACGTCGACGGTTGCGGAGAACAACCACGGCAGCCGCTGCGCCGCAGGCACCAGCGCCGCGCGGAGCGGGGGCACCCTCGTCGCGCCGAGCAGCGCGTGGGTCAGCCAGCGGTAGCGCCGGGTGAGTCGCCGCCACTCTCGTTCGTAGGCTGCCAAGTCGCCGTTGATGACTGCCCGCACCGCCGCCGACGCCTGCGCGAGCGCCAGCGCGATGCCCTCGCCGGTCAGCGCGTCGACGTAACCGGCCGCATCACCAACGAGCAGCACCCGGCCGGCGGTGCGCGCGCTCGCGTCCTGGCGGAGCGGGCCCGCCCCGCGCGCCGGTGTGGCGGTCCCGGCTCCGGCCAGCCGCTCCTGCAACTCGAGGAAGGCGGCGAGGTGGTCGTCGTACGGTCTCCGGTCGGCGGTGAGCACCGCGACGCCTACGAGGTCGTCGGACACCGGGGTCACGTAGGCCTCCGCGTCACGGGCCCAGTGCACCTCGACGTGATCGCTCCAGGGGGTGAGCACGTAGTGGCGCCGCAGCCCGTGCCGCCGGTGGGCCCGACGCGGCCGGTGCAGCCCCAGGGCCCGGCGGATCGGCGAGTGCAGGCCGTCGGCCGCGACGAGGTGGCGGGCACGGGTGCCGTCGACCACCACACCGTCCTCGTCCTGCTCGACACGGCGCACGGCGCGCTGTTCGACCCGCACACCCGCGGCCAGCACCGCCTCGCGCAGCGCCGCGTGCAGCACAGTGCGACGCACCCCGCGGCCCGGGCCCGCTCGGAAGTCGGCGTCGGCCCGGTGCGCCCCGGCTACGTACCGGATGCCCCGCAGGTCGTAGCCCGGCGGGTGGACGCCGAGTGCTGTCAAACCGGCGACGACACCCGGCATCAGCCCTTCGCCGCACGCCTTGTCGATGGTGCTGGCGCGCTGTTCCCAGACGGTCGCTTCGAGCCCCGCCCGGGCCGCGTGCAGGGCCGTGGCGAGACCTGCGGGTCCCCCGCCCACGACGAGCAGGTCCATGCGCGTCCCCTCAGGCCAGCCGCGCCAGGGCGGTGTCCTCGGTGCGGATGCGGGTGGCGAGCAGGAACCCGTTCAGCACGGTGAAGACGAGCGCCGTGACCCAGGCCGAGTGCACCAGCGAGAGCGCAAGCCCTTCGACAACGACGGCGACGTAGTTCGGGTGCGAAAGCCTGCGGTAGGGGCCGCCGGTCACGCGTGGAGCACCGGGCACGATGATCACCCGGGTGTTCCACTGTCGGCCCAGGGTGGCGATGCACCACCAGCGCAGCGCCTGCGAGGCCGCGACGAGGGCGAGCATGGTCCAGGCGAGGACCGGTACGGCGTCCGGTCAGCGCACCCACACCTCCACGAGCGCGCCGACGAGCAGGCCCGTGTGCAGCACCACCATGAACGGGTAGTGGTCCCGCCCGGACTCCACGCCGCCCCGTGCAGGGCTCCAGCCGGCGTTGCGGTGGGACACGGCCAACTCGGCGACCCGCTCCAGACCGACGGCCGAGACCAGGACGGTGAACAGGACCTGACCGTTCATCCCTCCTCCCCCGGGGCGCGCAGGAGGACGAGTTCGGAGCAGAAGCCCGGGCCCATGGCGAGCATGAGCCCGTGGGAGCCGGGCCGGGGCGGTCGGCGAGCGTGTCCGCCAGGACGTGCAGCACCGAGGAGGAGGACAGGTTGCCGATCCGGCGCAGCGAGTCCCAGGTCACGGCCAGAGCGTCCCGCTCGACCCCGAGCGCTTCCTGCAGGGCCTCGATGACCTTGGGACCGCCGGGGTGCGCGACGTACCAGCCGAGGTCGCCGTCGGTCAGCTTGTGGTCGGCGAGAAAGCCGCGAACGTCGTCGCCGACGTACCGGCGCACCAGGTCGGGAATCGAGGAGTCGAGCACGATCCTGAACCCACCGGGCCCGACGTCCCAGCCCATCGTGCGCTCCGAGTCGGGGTAGAGGCGGCTACGCGAGGCGAGCACCTCGGGGCGGGCGGGGTGGTCGGACCGCGCGAGCGGATGCTCGGGACCGACGGCGACCACTGCTGCGGCGCCGTCCCCGAACAGGCCGCTCGCCACGAGGTTGGCGACCGAGGTGTCCTCGCGCTGAAGCGTGAGCGAGCACAGCTCAACCGACATCAGCACCGCGACCCCGTCCGGACGACCGCGCAGCAGGTCGTGCAGGCGTGCGATGCCGGCCGCGCAGACGACGCAGCCGAGGCCGACGAGGGGCAGGCGCACCACGTCGGGGCGGAGCCCGATCTGCGCTGCGACGCGGGCCTCGAGCGTGGGGACGGCCAGACCGGGCACCGTGCACGACACGATGTAGTCGACGCCGGCCGGCGTGAGGCCGGCGTCCCTGAGCGCGTCGACGACCGCGCGCCCGCCGAGCTCGACGCCGGCCCGGATGAAGACGTCGTTCGACCGGCCGAAGTCCCCGAGCCGGGCGTACTCCTCCAGCGGGAGCACGATGTGCCGGGTCTCGACGCACACGTTGCGGTGGAACCGCTCGACGACGCCGCGGTCGAGCGTGCCCTCGACCAGCGTGGTGGTGAAGGACTCGGTGATCTCCTCCTGTCGGTGGCAGTGCTCGGGCAGGCCGCCGCGGACGCTGAGGATGCGCATGCTGGCTCCTGAGGTCGGCCGGACGGACGGATGGAGGCGAGGAACGCCCGGCCGAGGCCGAGCGCGACGGTGGGGGTGAGCCGGCCCCGGGCGAGACCGAGTTCGACGAAGTCGTCGAAGACGCGCTGGTCGGCGGCCGAGGCCCGCAGCCCGGCCTCGATGACGTGTGTGCTGCGGGCGAGCCGGGCGGCCAGGGCGGTGTGACGCAGGTGGGGCAGCAGGATCCGGTGGGTGGCGCGGGCGTACCACTCCCCCGCCCCCTCGGGCCGCCTCTCACGCAGGGCCGCCGCGGCGGCGCGACCGGCCGTGATGCCGGTGGCTACGGCGTAGTGGATGCCCTCCCCGGTCAGCGGGTTCACCAGGCAGGCGGCGTCGCCCACGAGCAGTACGCGGCCGGTCGAAAGGCGCCAGCGCGCCGTCGAGAGCGGCAGGTGGTGCCCGACCCAGTGCCGCCCGCTCTCGGTGGCGCCGGGCAGGAGCGCCTCGAGGCGCTCGAGCAGTTGGGCACGGGTCGGCGCCGAACGGTCCTTGTGGAGGAACTCGCCGTACCCGACGTTCGCAAGGCCGTCACCGCGGTCGAAGGACCAGGTGTACGACGGCTGGTGCCGGGTGCCGAACTCGATGACCTGCGCGCCGCGCCGCCCGGGTCCGACCGGGGCGTAGCCGCGCAGCGCTAGGGCCATCGGACCGCGGGGCCGGCCGAGCGCGCGTCGGATGACCGAGTGGGCGCCGTCGGCGCCGACCACGACCGCGGCGGAGATCTCCCCGTCCAGGACCACCGCGTCGGTGTGCTGCCGCAGATCACAGACGCGGTTCCGGAGGAGTCGGGCGCCGGCGGCGACGGCCGCGTTGGCCAGTCGGGCATCGAGGATCCGGCGCGGTACCACCCACACCGGGCGGGCCATCCGCCGCTCGGTCGACCACCTCCGCCACGGCCGAGGCGGAGGTGGTCGACCGGGACCCGGTCGTCGACGAGGCCGGTGACGTCGACCTTGGCGAGGAGGTCGAGGACGTGCGGGGCCACCCCGTCGCCGCAGGCCTTGTCCCGCGGGAAGTCCGCCTGGTCCAGGAGGACGACGCGCAGATCCGGGTCGGCGCGCAACGCGCCCAGGGCGGTGGCGGCACCGGCCGGTCCGGCGCCGACCACCGCAAGGTCCCAGTGGGTGGGTGCGGGCGCCATCAACCGGCCGCCACGAGCAACACGACGTCGAGCAGGGCGATGGCCAGCGCGGTCCGGAAGGGGACGCATCCCCGGGCGACCAGCGTGAGCACCGCGAGGACCATCACCAGCACGAGGGCCGTCCACTCCCATGCCGGAGGAGGCCCTGCGGGAGCGAGCACGGCCAGCAGTGAGGCGGCGGACAGCAGCACGACGGCCAGGATGCGCGAGGGGCGTTCGCCGATCCGGTGCGGCAGGCCGCGGACGCCGGTGCGTTCGTCGTCGGCGAGGTCGGGCAGCGTGTTGAGCAGGTGCGCCCCGACACCGAGCGCGGCGCCGGCGCCGGTCATCCACAGCGGCGCCCAGGCCGGGGCGGGGCCGACGAGGGTGACGACCGAGGGCAGCGTCCCGAAGGCGCTGGCGTACGGCACCCACGACCACCAGGTCGCCTTGAGCCCGAGATTGTAGACGTGGCCCGCGCCGGCGCCGAGGACGACGTTGACCAGCGCGCTGCGCCAGCCGACGAGCGCGGAAAGCACGAGGCAGGCGAGTCCGGCCGCGACCAGGGCGCGCACCGCCCAGGCGATCGGGAGGGCTCCAGTGACCAACAGCTTGTCGGTGTGGCCGACGGCGCGGTCGCGAGAAAGGTCGCGCAGGTCGTTGCCCCAATCGATCGTGAGCTGGCCGGTGAGTACCGCCCCCGTGAGGACGGCGGCGTCGAGCGGGCGCAGGTCACTGCGGAGCGCGAGCAGGCCCGCGATGACGCCGACCGCCAGAGCCGGCCCGCCGTGGGCGGCGGCGAGCAGCGCGAGCACGGGCTGCGGCCCAGAGCGTGTCGGGGCCGCGCCGGCGGTCACGGGCGCCGCCGCACGGCGACCGGCCCGCGACGGATCGCGTCGCCGAGCGCGCCGAGGACGGTGCGTGGGCGCAGCACGGGTGTCCGGCCGGACGCGGCCTCCCTCATGCCCTCGATCACCTCGGCGAGCACCTGCGGGCCGTCCTTGGTCGGGGCCCAGTTGAGTTCCGTGCGCGCGCGGGTCGTGTCCAGCGTCGGGAGCGCGAAGCCCATATCGAGCCACCCGATGTCGACCTGTTGCAGGTGCGCGTGCCAGGCGGCCGACATGGCGGCGCGGACCACTGCGGAGGGCGCTGTCACGTTGTTGGGTGTGTGAGTGCCTGACAGTGTGCCGGGTGTGGTGGGGCCGGGCGGCAGTTTCGGGTCAGGCCGCGGCAGGCGGGCCGGCAAAGCCGGTGATCTGGTTCCAGACGGCGAAGCGGGTGGTCATCTCGGTGCGGTATTCGGTGGCGGTCATCAGGTGCCGCCGGGGCCGGAAGTGAGGTGAGATGCCGCTGAACGCAGCCAGAAACCGCTGCGCCCCGCCGACGCTGCGGAAGCCCTTCATGGCGCGCTCGCGCTGCCGGGTGGGCTGATGACTGTTCTCCGCCCGGTTGTTCAGGCCCTTGTAGGAACGGTGCTCGACGGAGGGCCTGACCTCGCGGTGGGCGGCGCCGTAGGAGCGCAGCTTGTCCGTGACGACCACCCTCGGCGCCGAACACGTCTTCTTCATCAGGCGGCAAAAGAAGCGCCGGGCCGCGGCGGTGTCCCGGCGGTCCTGCGCGAGGATGTCCAGCACGTTGCCGTCCTGGTCGACGGCTCGCCACAGGTACTTCTGCTCTCCGTTGATCCTGATGAAGACCTCGTCCAGGTGCCATGTGTCCCCGGGGCTGGCGGCGGCGCAGCCCGTTGGCGTAGGCCTGCCCGAACTTTGTACACCAGCGGCGGACGGTCTCGTGGGAGACGATGACGCCGCGCTGCAGCATCAGCTCCTCCACCTCACGGAACGACAGCGGGAAACGGAAGTACAGCCACACGCAGTGCACTATCACCTCGACCGGGTACCGGTGCCCCTTGTACGACGGCAGCGCGGACGACACGAGCGAATCCCTCCCCGACACGACCAACTCCAAGATCACCTCAGGCCGGTCCGCTAACGTGACAACGCCTGCATGCGGCCCGGGCGGACGACGCCGGAGAACAGGGCGCGGCCCTGGTGGTCGCTGAATGTGGTGGTCTTGATCGTGTTCTGCTTCTTCTTGCCCGAGACGAAGGCTTTGCGTCCGGGGCGGCCCGCGCGCGGGCGTCGGACCTGGACTTCCGTGCCGTCGAGCCGGATGTCGACGCCTTCGGCATCTGCGTAAGCGAACAGGTCGTCCAGGGTACGGATGCGCAGACCGGGGCGGTTGGGGATGGCGAAGCCCCGCGCGGCGAGCAAGGGTCTGACCTCGCGGATCGCGGCGGAGACGGTGGAGCGGTCCACCCCGTACAACTCGGCCAGGGCGGCATGTGGCAGCCCGAGCCGCAGGTGGACCAGGGTGGCCGCGAGCCGGTCGGTGAACACCAGGCGCGGCTTGCGCGTCCGGCACCCTCAGCCCGCTTGCGGGGCCCGCCCCTCATCACGTGCAGGGCCGCCGCCCTGGGCGGGGCGAGTTCTTCGAGCAACTCCCCGAAATGTGCGCGGGAAACCCCGGACAGGGCAGGATGGGTACAGGCCGTACTGGCCCAGGTCAGCTTCACAACTCACCCAACCCATAAAGCCCTTTGCGTGTCACGGCCGACTCACTCCCGTCCTTCCCCCAAGGTCGTTAGGGTCGGGCCCATGGCTTCCATAGATGTCTCCCTGCGTCCCGTGCACCCCAGCGATCTGCCTGTGTTCTTCCGGCACATGAGCGACCCCGAGTCGAATCGGATGGCCGCCTTCACCGCCGAGGACCCGACGGACCGGGCCCGCTTCGACGCGCATTGGAAGCGCATCCTCGCCTCGCCCGACGTCGTCACCCGCACCGTGCTCGCGGACGGCGATGTGGTCGGGCACGCGGCCGTGTACGGCGAGCCGGGCGAGCGGGAGGTCACGTATTTCATCGATCGCTACTACTGGGGGCGGGGCATCGCGACCGCGGCGCTGAGGGGGCTGCTCGCCGAGATCTCCGAACGCCCGCTGCTCGCCCGGGCGGCGGCGGACAACACCGGATCGGTGCGGGTCCTGGAGAAGTGCGGCTTCAAGGTCGTCGGCGAGGACCGGGGCTTCGCGAACGCGCGGGGAGCGGAGATCGACGAGCTGGTGCTGCGGTTGGATGGATAATTTTCCCCACCCCGTTACACGACCTGGGCAGCCGCCGGAAGTCCCGCGCCTGGTTCGCCACTGCCGCCCGGGCAGCTACTGAGTCCGGCGACGACCAGCTACACGCCTGGATTCTCGCCCGCGAGGCCATGGCCCCGCTTGACTACGGCGCCCCGAAGGCGGCGGCCGTCCTCGCCGACCAGGCTCGCCACGCCGCTGGCTCCGGGCCCACCGCTGCGGCAGCCTTGGGGGCCGCCGTCGCCGCCCGCGCCTACTCCCTCAATCACCAGCCCGTCAGGCTCTCGCGGCTGCCGACGCCCTCTTGGAGAGGCTCCCCGAGGGTGAGCGGTCGGACACCTGGTTGACGTACGGCGAGCAGAAGCACCACGTCCACCTCAGCCACGCCTTCACCCCCCTCGGAGACACCGAAGCGCCCGGGAGAACCAGCAGCGTGCCCTGGAGCTGTCCGCGCTGACCAGCACCATGACGCGCACCCTGCTGCACATCGACGCCGCGGCCTGCGCCCATCACGACGGCGACAGCGAACAGGCCTGCCGCCGGACGGTCGCCGCCCTGACCGCGCTCCCGGACGGCTACCGCATCGGCCTGGTCCACCAGCGCACCCAGGACCTGTACGAAGCGATACCTGCCCGGCACCACCACGAGCCCGCCGTCCGCGAGTTGCGAGACGTCCTGGCCGTCTGAATCCCCGGCTTCAGCCGCCTGCCGGTGCAGCTCTGCCCGCGGCCGCCGCGGGCCGCGGCAGCCGCGGGGCGGGCCAGGCCGGGTTCCATCGCCAGGCCGTCCACGCGGCGGCGTCGGTGAACGGGCCGGAGCGCTCGGTGAGCATCGCGAGGACCTGGCCGCGGGCGGCATCCACGGCCTGGTGCTCGGTGTCGGTGACGATGCCGAGCCGCCGTACGTGTGCGTACTCGTCTTCGTCCTTCCACTGCCAATCGGTCAGGTCGGGGTCGATGACCAGGTCCACGGTGAGGTCGAAGGTGTCGAACCCGTCGCCGGTCCGGGCGATGGGGCGCTCGAAGTTCACGTACCAGTTCCGCAGGCCGGCGCTCGTGTAGAAGGCGTTGACGCTGAACCAGGCTGCCGGCGGCTTCCACAGCAGCAGCTCGGTCTCCTGCCACACCGCGTCCGCGAGCTCCCATGTGCCGGTCGCCATGGCGTCGAACGCCTCCGTGCGCACCGACCGGTCGCCGTCGGCGCGGGCCTTGACGTAGAGGGCGGGCCAGCGGGTCTCAGCTCCCGGCAAGCAGGCGGTCACCAGGGCCTCGCTCGTGTCGGCGACGACGCGCAGCGCGTGCTCGCTCCACACGCGGCCCGAGCCGTGTACGTCGCGCCTGACGACCGTCTGCCCGGTCTCGAAGGTGCGCACCCGTTCCTCCTTCGCCGCGGCCGGGTCTCGGCGCGCGGTCTCCAGCCCAGCGCCGAGCAGGCGGCCTGGGCAAGCCCCCGTTGGAGGGAGGCTTGCCCAGGGTTGCCTTCGGCTTGCCCGGGTCAGGCCCGCCGACGGAACAGGTCGCGGCGGGGCTTGCCTGCCTCCTGGCCGTCGTCCTTCGGTTCCGGCGGAGCGGCAGCCTGGCGCCGGGCGGCTTCGGCGGCGGCTTCCTGTCGGGCGATGTCGTCGGCGTGGCAGTGCCGCACACGGACCGGCCGCCAGCCGTCTTCCAGGGGTCCCGGGTGGTGGTCTCCTCCCACCGTTCGTCGGTGAACTTCGTCCCGCACCTCGAGCACACCGGCCACTGCGCCTCCCGCTCAGCGGCACGGCGCCGCTTGTCCTCCGCGTCGGCACGGGCCGCCTGGCCGCGGTAGAGGGCGTCGGCGTCGGGGCTGTTCAGTGCGGCCGTCAGCGTCTGCTCGCCCGCCCGTCCCAGCCGCCGCCACACCGCTGCGCCGGTGCCGTGCTCCGTCAGCTGCTCCAGGGTGGTGACGACGACGGGCACCGCCTGACCGTAGTCCCGGGCCGTGATCCCCTGGTGGATGGTCCGGTACCGGCGCGGCGCCCAGTAGCGGCGGCCGGCCTCCTCCAGCACGGCGACCGTGTCGGTGACCTTCACGGCCGTGGTGTCCGCGAAAACGAACGCCAGCGGCACCAGGCCCTCCCGGCCGGTCGGCGGGTAGACCCGGCGCCACAACCGCTTCTCGTGGTCGACGTGCTCGATCGGTCCGGCCGGGAGCGGGCCAGGTCCACGGCGTGCTTGTCCGCGTCCCGTGGCAGCAGCCGGCCTCACTCCCAGTACCGGCGCAGCTTGTGCACCAGGTCGTGCGCGTCCTCGGTGCGGCGGTCGATCTCCAGCAGCAGCACCGGCACCCCGGCCGCAGGCGCCCGCACCACCAGGTCCGCCCGCTGCACGTAGCTGTTGCCAAGCCGGTGACCGATCCCGGTCTGGAAGCCGAGCCGGTGCCCGATCCCGGCGCGGTGCAGTTCG
>NZ_LIQT01000201.1:25399-25925 GCF_001418415.1 Streptomyces hirsutus | reverse complement strand
GGGGCTTGGGGGACTGGGGTCAGAACTTGATGCCGCCGAGGAGGCCGGCCAGGCTCTCGCCGCCGGCCTTGATGCTCGGCGCGATGGCCGTACTGGCCAGATAGAAGCCGAACAGCATCGCCACCACGGCGTGCAACGGCCTCAGGCCGTCCTTGCGGCAGAGGATGAAGAGGACGACGCCGAGCAGGACGACGCCTGAGATCGAGAGGATCATGTGAGTTCTCCTGGTTCGCGGGGGGACAGTCACCATGAGTACTTCCAGGATCACAGGATGTATCCATACGATAAAAGGTGCAAGCGGGTGAAGATCGGCAGATTTCGCCCGGTCGGCGGACTGTTCCCGGCCTGAACGACGCGGGCGGTTGCGCACGGCCGGATCTGCCGTGATCTTTACCTCGGGCACGTCGGCCCATGTGCCGCGCGAGCCAGTACTCTGGCGATTCACCTGTACGGCTCTGCACCGCTCGCAGACGTACGCCCCGTCCCCGATATGCGGAATGATCCGTGGTGAGAGGTGGTCCGGCCG
>NZ_LIQT01000201.1:0-25346 GCF_001418415.1 Streptomyces hirsutus | reverse complement strand
GGCGGTGCCGATCCGGCCGCCGGCACTCCCTCGGCCGTCGACACGGCCCGGATGTTCGACCGCGCGGAGCTGCTCGAGCTGTTCGGCGCGAACTGAAGCGCACCGGCGAAACGCGCCGAGCGGCACTGAGCCGCACGGGCGCGCCCGCTCCGACCGGCGAAGGCACGGGAACAGCGGCGGAAACCCACGGTAAACGGGGAAGCGGTACGAGGCCGCCGGAATTCGGTCGCGGCAGATGTGACCGCCGGGTCATCATGACGACGTGATTCACGGACGCGATGGCTGGGCAGATGTTGCCGCACCACGTGGGCCGTGATGCGGCCCGCAGGGGCCACCGACGAGAGGCAGAGGAAGATGGTCTACAGCAAGCAGGAAACGGCGGGCGCCCCGACGTGTTGGCACGCGGCCAGGTAATGCAGGTCCCCGGTTGCGTCGACGCTTGATGTGAGGCTGTTTCCCATGTTCGATCCGGTCATAGCGCCCAGCGGTACGCTGCTCGGCCTGCTCCAGCGGGGTCGCGGCGACGGCACGCTGCACGCGCTCACCGCCCCGCGCTCCGAAACGCTCGAGGCGCTGAACCACTGCGTGCTCCACGATCCGCGCCACGACTGGCAGGTGGAGAACCGCTCCCTCTACTACGCCCGCCTCTACCTCGACCTGCACGGCGAACTGGACGCCATCGAGGCCCACCTCTTCGATGCCGAGGACGTCCTCGACACCGACGAGTCGCGTACCGGCCTCAGCCTCGCCGTACTCGGGCATCTGGCCTCCTACGGCAGGCGGGACGCACTCGTCCTGTTGCGCAGGTACGCGGCCCAGGGCGCCAACTGGGCCTGGGCCCTGGACGAACTGGCCCTGCGGGACGACGACGCGGGCCTGCGCGCCCTCGCCGCCCCCGTACTCGCACGGTTCGCCACCGACCCCGAGGGCGAGGCCGAACTGGCCGCCACCGTCCGCGACGCCTTCGAACCACGCCCCTGGCGCCTGTGGGCCGACGATCCGCGCGCATCCGTCGCCACGCGCGTGCGGGCCGCCCAGGAAGCCGGCTCCTTCGACCGCTGGCAGCGGCAGATGCGCCCCACCGGGCCCCGCCCCGGGTGGAGCGTGCAGGCCGTCTTCGCATGGGCCCAGCAAGGAATCGAGCGCGGCGCCGCCCTGCATGTCCCGGCCGCCCGCTGCCTCACCGCCGTGGCCGGCCCCGAGGACCGGTCCGAGATCCTCCGTGCCGCCGAGGACGGCACGGAGGGCGCCCGCTGCACCGCCCTGCGCTACCTCGCCGACGGCAACGACCCGGATGCCCTCGCCCTGATCGAGCGCGCCGTGGCCACCGGGCCGGCGCCCGTCGTGGAAGCCGCCCTCGACGCCTTCGAACGGATGCGGAGCCTCGCCGCCGTCGACCGCGCGCGCCGCTGGGCCTGCCGGCCCGACGCCCTGGGCGCCGCCGCCGGCCGCGTCCTCGCCTGCCGGGGCGGTGTCCAGGACCGCGACCTGGTTCTTGCCGCCCTGCGCGAGGCGGTGCGGGGTGAAGGCCCCGACGCGCCGACCCTGTGGACCCTCGTCGACGGCGCCGGACGGCTGGGCATCGCCTGCGCCGCTCCCGTACTCCGCCACATCTACCGCGAGACCGCCTCCTCCCACCTGCGGGGCCGGGCCGCCCGTGCCCTCGCCGCCACCGACCCCTCCTACGGCAGCGGCTTCGCCGTCGAGTGCCTCTGGGACTGCGAGGAGTCCACCCGCGAGATCGCCGCGCGGCACGCGGAGACCGGCGACACCCGGGTCGTCGAGCGCCTGCGCAGGCTCGCCGCCGACCCGGCGGAGGAGGCCGAGGTGCAGACCGCCGTACGCAGCCGGATCGGTCCCGGGGAGACCCTCGTGTGACCGCCCGGGCGCGCGCACTGTGAACGGGGGATGACCCGCGGGTCAGGCGCGCATGGATGGCGTTCGGCCCGCATGGGTGTGCGAGGCAACGCTCATGGGACGTTCCCCCACCGGAAAGATCCACGTTGACGTGGCCACGCCCGGCACGGCGAGAACACCCGTATGCGAGTCGTCATCGTGACCGAATCCTTTCCCCCCGATGTGAACGGCGTGGCTCACTGCGCGCTCCAGACCGCCCGGCACCTCGTCGACCGCGGTCACGCCCCCGTCGTCGTCGCCCCCGCCACCGCGGGCGACGAGCCCGACGACCGGGCTCCGTGCCCCGTCGTCCGGGTCCCCTCCCTTCCGCTCCCGGGCTACCCGCAGGTCCGCGTCGCCCTCCCCAGCCGACGCGTCACCGCGGCGATCGCCGAGCACCGGGCCGACCTCGTCCACCTGGCCAGCCCCTTCGTGCTCGGGGTGCGTGGCATGGCGACGGCCTCGCGCCTCGGACTGCCCGCCGTCGCCGTCTACCAGACCGACCTCGCCGGGTACGCCCGCACGTACATGGGTGCCGGAGAGGCCGCGGCCTGGCGCCGCATCAGGTCCGTGCACTCGGCCGCCGACCTCACCCTCGCCCCGTCCGGCGCCGCACGGAACGACCTCCGGGCGCACGGCATTCCCAGGGTCAAACTGTGGCCGCGCGGCGTGGACACGGTCCGCTTCCGACCCGGCCTGCGCGACGAGGCGCTGCGCCGGGAACTCGCCCCGAACGGTGAGCTGATCGTCGGCTACGTCGGCCGGCTCGCCCCCGAGAAACAGGTCGAGCTGCTGGCCGGGACGAGCACCCTGCCCGGAGTGCGGGTGCTCGTCGTGGGCGACGGACCGAGCAGGCCGAACCTGGAACAGGCCATGCCCGGCGCCGTCTTCCTGGGGCGCCGCACCGGTGACGAACTCGCCCGCATCTTCGCCTCGCTGGACGTCTTCGCCCACACGGGCCCCTTCGAGACCTTCTGCCAGACCGTGCAGGAGGCCATGGCGAGCGGCATCCCCGTGGTCGCGCCCGCCGTGGGCGGCCCGCTGGACCTGGTCGTCCACGGGCGCACCGGGTTCCTGGTGCCGCCGCGCGACGCCGCCGCCGTACGGGACGCGGTCCGGTCCCTGGCCGCCGACCCCGGACTGCGGGCCTCCTACGGGGCGGCGGGGCGCGCGATGGTCGAGGGGCGTACCTGGGCCGCCGTCGGGGACCAGCTGATCGGCCACTACGCGGACGTGCTGACCGGGCGCCGGACGGCGGTGGCGGCATGAACGGGACCGCGGGAACGGGCGCTCCGCCGACCGGTGCTCCGTCCGCCGGACCCCCGTCCGCCGCAGCCCCGGCGGTCCGCACGCCGCCGCCGGCGCCGGCGGACGGTGCCCAGGGGGCCGGAGGTCCGCTGCGGATCGTGCGGCTCGCGAACTTCGTCGCACCGGCCTCCGGCGGACTGCGCACCGCGCTGCGGGAGCTCGGCAAGGGCTACCGGGCGGCGGGGCACGAGTCCGTACTCGTCGTCCCCGGCGACCGGGCGAGCGACCGGGAGACCGAGCAGGGGCGGGTGATCACCCTGCCGGGACCGCTGCTGCCCGGCACCGGCGGCTACCGCGTCCTCACCGACAAGCGGCGGCTGACCGCCCTGCTCGAGGACCTGGCTCCCGACCGGCTCGAGGTGTCCGACCGGACGACCCTGCGCTGGACCGGGAGATGGGCGCGGCGGGCCCGGGTGCCGGCGGTCATGGTCTCCCACGAGACCGCCGACGGCGTGCTGCGCACCTGGGGGATGCCCGAGGGAGCCGCGCGGCGCACCGCCGACGCCCTCAACGTCCGTACCGCCCGCACGTACGCACGCGTGGTGTGCACCACCGAGTTCGCCGAGCGGGAGTTCGCCCGGATCGGGGCCCGCAACGTCGTACGGGCACCGCTCGGCGTCGACCTGACGGAGCGGCGTCCCGCGCTGCGCGACCCCTCCGTGCGGGCCCGCTACGCGCGTGCGACGGAGAGCCTGCTGGTGACCTGCATCCGGCTGTCCGTGGAGAAACGGCCCGGTACGGCGCTGGACGCGCTCGAGGCGCTGCGGCGGCGCGGACGGCGGGCGGTCCTGGTGGTGGCCGGGGACGGGCCGCTGCGGAAGCGGCTCGAACAGCGCGCGCGGGAACGCGGACTGCCCGTCGTCTTCCTGGGCCACGTCCTCGACCGGACGTTCCTCGGCGCCCTCCAGGCCTCCGCCGACGTGTGTCTGGCGCCGGGACCCGCGGAGACCTTCGGGCTCGCCGCGCTGGAGGCGATGGCCTGCGGCACACCCGTGGTGGCGAGCTCCTCCTCCGCGCTGCCGGAGGTGATCGGCTCCTCCGGGGCGACCGCGGCGGACCGGGGGGAGTCGTTCGCGGACGCCGTCGAACTCCTGCTGGGACGGCCGGAGACGGAGCGGCGCGAGGGGGCACGCGCGCGTGCGGAACGCTTCGGGTGGGCGGCGGCGGTGGCGGCGTTCCTCGACGCCCACGAGGCGTCGCGCCAGGCGGCCGTACGGGACGACGCGTGGGAGAGCGCGGGGGAAGGCGCGCGGGAGGACGTGGCGCCGGGCCGGCCCGCGCCCGCGGTGCTGCCGGGAGGTCCGCGGTGAGACCCGCCGGGAGACCCGTGCGCTTCGTGGCGCTCGGGGACTCGCTGACCGAGGGTGTGGGGGATCGCTCCGACGGCGGATGGCGGGGCTGGGCCGCGCTGCTCGCCGGGTCGCTCGGCGAGGAGCCCGCGCTGTTCACCAACCTCGCGAGAAGCGGGGCGCAGACGCACGACGTGCTCGAAGCGCAGCTCCCCGTGGCCCTGGACCTGGGGCCCGACCTGGTATCGGTCGTCGTCGGGGTCAACGACACCCTGCGCCGGAGCTTCGACATCCATGCCGTGGCCAGACGGCTGGACCGGGTGTACGCGGCCTGCACCGCCCAGGGCACCGTGCTGCTCACCGCGTGCCTGCCCGATCCCGGTGGCGTCATGGGCCTGCCCGGGGCACTGGCCGGTCCGCTGGCCCGGCGACAGCGTGCGGTCAACACCGTCGTCCACGCGCTGTCCGACCGGTACGGCGCGGTGCACCTGCACGCCGGCGGGGGCGACTGGGTCACCGACCGCGCGATGTGGAGCGTGGACCGGATGCATCCCGGCGAGCGGGGGCACCGCCAACTGGCCGTGAGGTTCCACGCGCTGCTGGTGGAACGCGGCCTCGCGGCCGGGCCGGCGCCCTCGCCCGAACCGCAGTCCGCGGCACCCACCCCGGGGGCGAGCCTGTGGTGGATGGCCACCGCCGGCACCGGATGGGTGGCCCGCCGGTGCACCGACCTGCTGCCCCAGCTCCTCGCGCTCGCCGCCGACGAACTGCGGCATCGCGCGCGGGGCACGAGCATCCGGCTCGACCTGCGGGCCTCCGCAGCGGTGTCGGCGGCACTGGCCGCGCTGTCGGCAGGGGAGCAGCGGCCGGGCACCTCCCAGGGGCTCAGCGGCGCCCTGCCGCAGTGAAGCGGAGGCGCACCGGCGCAGGACGGGGGAGGAGGAACGGGACGTGTGACAACCGCGACACCGTGACGCATCTGCGTCGTTTGGGTCGTTGTCAGATCGAGGACCTAGTCTGTGCACCGTGACTTCACCAGCATCGACGGACAGTGCTCCGCCCCAGCTCAGCGCGGGGCCGCGGCCCGCGCAGGGCCCGGCGGCCGACGAAGGGCTGGCCCGGCGGCTGCGCGCGCTCGCCTGCACCGCGCCGCTGCACGACCTCGACGCGCGCAAGGCCAACCTGGCCGGCGAGTACTCGGTGTACGGCATGGCGGAGATCGCCCTGGCGGCCATCGACCTGGTGACGCTGAACATGGACTTCGACACGGGCGCCGACCACGACCAGATAGTGGCCCGGCTCATCCCGCGCATCGCCGCCCAGGCCCCGCGCCGGCCCGCCGCCGAGCACGAGCGGGTGGCCCGCTGGGTCCTGGAGAACCTGATCAACGTCGGCAGCGTCGACCGCGGCTTCCGCGCGGTGTACGGCGTGTTCGGCGCGGACGGCGCCTATGTCCGCCGCGACTACGACTTCAAGCTGATCGAGGAGGTTCCCGGCCCCGGCGGCACCGTCTACCTCCGCACCACGGACGAGGCGGTCAACGTCCTGGTCGGCGCCCTGGACACCGATGTCACCAGCGCCCAGATCGCCGCCGAGGTCAAGCTCGAGGTGCTCATCAGCCGGGGCAGGCTCGCCGACGCCCAGCTCGCCGCCGAGCAGGCCCGCTACCGGACCGTGCAGTACTCCGAAACCCTGCGCCGTGCCCTGGACGCCACCCGGCGCAATGTGCGCGCGGTGGACTGGCTCGCTGCCGTCCCGGACATGATCGCCGAGGCCCTGGACCACGTCGCGGACCGATACCGCCACGAGAACGCGATCCTCACCAACATCCGCAAGGCCCGCGACGAGTCGGAGGAGCCGGAGCACAAGCGCAGGGCCGCCGAGCTGGTGGACATCGTCAAGGACTGCATCCGCAGGCACACCCAGCTCCAGTCCCGGCTGCTGGAGGCCGGCCCGCTGTTCCGCGCCGAACAGGACCGGCAGGCTTTCGCCACCCCTGCGTCCTCCTCGGGCACGGACCTCTACGGACACCTCCTGGCACCGCTGCTCCCACTCCCCCTGGAGCAGGCGGTCCGGGTCACCGACACCTTCTTCGCCCGCGGTACCGGACTGCGTACACCGGTGTCCGTCCGGGTCGCCGATCTCGTCGACATCCTGCTGACCCCGCCGGTGGAGCGGGAGCACCTGGGCGCCGAGATGCCGGACCCCGACCTGATCGCCACACCGGACGACAACCGCTTCACCGAGGAGCAGCTGGCGGCCGCGACCGCGCTGCTGGAACTGCCGGCCGACGCGCCCCGCCGACTGTCCGGACTGCTCGCGGAGGCACGCTGTCAGGACCCCGAACTTCCTTACCTGGTGGCACTGCTGGCGGTCCATGCGGCCAGCCCCCCGGTGGGCACCGCCTACCGCCAGGGCGAGCGGCGGCTGCTCTTCGCGGTGGACGACGGCGTCGAGCTGGACGACCCCGAGTTCGGCGGCGCCGACCTCATCGTCGGCACGGCCCTGCTGGACGCGGCGGGAATGGCGGCGGACCGGACGGAGGCGGCGTGACGAGCCTTTCGCCCGCGATCCGGGAGCCGGCTGCGGCCGGCGGCCCCGGGGCCGCCGG
Organism: Streptomyces hirsutus; assembly: GCF_001418415.1. Lineage (GTDB taxonomy): Bacteria > Actinomycetota > Actinomycetes > Streptomycetales > Streptomycetaceae > Streptomyces > Streptomyces hirsutus. The sequence goes on along the minus strand of NZ_LIQT01000201.1, from coordinate 18,242 downwards.
CCGCACCGCCAGCACCGCCCGTACGGTCCGTGCCGCCCGCGGCGCAGTCATCGCCCTCCCCGTCGTCCCTGCCGCCCCCGTCGTCGTCCCGTGCGAGGAGGAACCGTGTCCGTGACCGAGTATGCCGAGTGGAGCGAGGCGGAGCCCGCCACCGCACCGGCGAGCTCCGCCGTCACCCCCGCCGACGCCGCCGACGCGGCGCGGCTCGTCGCTTTCGGCCTCCAGCCCAAGCTCCAGCCGGCCCGCGACCAGGAGTACGCGGACCTGCTGCGCCGCTACCGCGAGGACCCGCCGTTCGCGCGGCTCGCCGACGCCGTGGCCACCGGCCTCGGGCTGATCGTCCTGGAGGTGTCCCCGCGTGCCGGAATGGCCGTGACCGCCGCCGAGGACTCGGTGTTCGCCGTCCGTATGGGCGACTACGCGCGGCGTACTTCCGCCGACGGCGGAGACAGGTTCCTGCACGGGCTCGCGCACCTCGCCGTCGCCGTCATGGCGTTCCCCCGCCCCGAGGACCTCGCCGACGACGGCTACATCGGGCGGGTCACCGTCAACGGCGTCGACGCCTTCGTGCGCCAGACCTGCCACCGGCTCGAGGAGCAGGCCGCGGAACAGGGCGAGAACACCGACCCGGCCAGCGACGCCCCCGGGCTGGAGACGGCCTGGCGGGTCTGGGCGAGACGCAGCGCGACCGGAGCCACCAAGGACGCCCGCAGGCTCGCGGGCTCGACCACCGGCATCGTCGCCAAGGCCGTCACCTTCCTCACCGACTCCGGCTTCCTGCAACGCACCGGGGACGACAACGGCGGCACCTACCGCACAACGGCCCGCTACCAGCTCCAGGTGCGCGACCTGGCCGGCAGCGCGGCCCTGGCCGAACTGCTGGAGCTGGGCGTCGTCCCGGTCACCGACGGCACCCCGACCCTGCTGCCCGCGGACAGCGGAGAGGACCTGGACCTGGTGGCCGACGCCGGTCTGCCCTTCCACTCCACCTGAGCAGCTCCAGCACCGCTGCCCACGACCGCTGTCCGAACCCGCTGTCCTGTCCGCGCCCACCTCCCCGTTCCTCCCTGTCGTCCCGAACCACCCCGACCTGCCGAAGACTTCGAGAGTCCGCCATGTACGAGCTGTCCCGGGTCCGCCTCTACTCCATCGGGCCCGCCGGTGCGCGCTACGCCGACACCGTGCTTGACCTGCGCGGTGTCGGTGAGACCGTGCCGCAACCCGCGCCGACGCAGGCGGAGTTCTTCGCGGAGGAGCCCGTCGGCCCGCCCCGTCGCCCCGCGCCCGCCGGGGTGCTCTTCCTGGAGAACGGCGGCGGCAAGTCCGTCCTGCTGAAACTGATCTTCTCCGTGATGCTCCCGGGCCACCGCAACACCCTCGGCGGCGCCAGCTCCGGCGTGCTGCGCAAGTTCCTGCTGGCCGACGACTGCGGCCACGTGGCCCTGGAATGGCAGCACGTGCTGACCGGCGAGTGCGTCGTCGTCGGCAAGGTCAGCGAATGGCGTGGGCGCCAGGTCTCCAACGACCCGAGGAAGTTCGCCGAGGCCTGGTACTCACTGCGACCCGGTCCGGGGCTCAGCCTGGACAACCTTCCCGTCGCCGAGGCCACCGCCGTACGGCCGTCCGCCGACGGCCAGTCGGGCGCGCGGGGCCGCCGCCGCACCATGAAGGGCTTCCGGGACGCGCTCACCGAGGCGGGCAAGACGTATCCGCACCTGGAGGTGCACTGGGAGGAGACCCACGAGCGCTGGACCGAGCACCTCGGCGACCTGGGACTCGACCCCGAACTCTTCCGCTACCAGAGGGAGATGAACGCCGACGAGGGCGAGGCCGCAGGCCTCTTCGCGGTCAAGAAGGACTCCGACTTCACCGACCTGCTGCTGCGCGCCGTCACCGACACCCGCGACACCGACGGACTCGCCGACCTGGTCGGCGGCTTCGGCAACAAGCTGGGCCGGCGCGCCGAGCTGATCGCCGAGCGGGACTTCACCGCCGGGTCCGTCGAACTGCTCGGCCGGATCGTCGAAGCCACCGGCGCCCGTACCCGGGCTCGGGAGATCCACACCGCGGCCGAGCGACGCACCCGCACCCTGGCCCGCAGGCTCTCCGCGCGCGGCCGCCAGGAACGCGTCCGCGCCGCCGACCTCGCCCACCGGGTCACCGTCGCCGCCGACGCCGTCACCCGGGCCGGGACGGCCCGCGAGCACAGCGCGCTGATCTCCGCGGAGATCGCCTACCGGCACGCCTCACTGGCGCTGGCGGCGGCCGAGAAGTCCGCCGCCGCGCAGAAGCGCGAACTCGCCGACGCCCGTACCCTGTACGCGGCCTGGCAGGCCGCCGAGGCGGCGCTGCGCCACCGCGCCGCCGCCGACAGGGTCGCCAGGGTCTCCGCCGTGATCCAGGAGGCCGAGCGGGACGCGGCGCCCGCGCTCGCCGCCCGCGCCAAGGCCGCCGTCGATCTCGTACGCGCCCTGCACACGGCCGCGCAGAACGCGGAGAACCTCGCCAACGAGGAGGAGGAGCGGTCCGCCGCCCTCCAGGAAGTCAGCGACACCGCCCACCGCGACGCCACCGCCGCCGCCACCGAGACGCAGCGCGCCCGCAGCGAGATCGGTCATCTCAGGCAGCGGCTCGCCGAGGTCGAGCAGGAGACCACGGAGGCAGTCCGGGCCGGCTGGCTCGACGACAGCGCCCCCGACGCCGACCCGGCCCGCGCCGCGCTTGCGGCCAGCGACGCGGAGAAGACCGCGGTCACCGCCTGGGACGCGGCTCGTGAGACGTCCCACCGGGCGACCGAGCACGCGCGCGAAGCCGCCGCCGTCGAAGCCCGGGCGGAACTCACCGCCGCCCGCGCGGCGGACGCGGCCACGGCGGCCGGCCGCGCCCACGAGGGCGAACTGCGCACCGCACAGGCCCTCGCCGCGGAGGAACGGCCGGCCGAGCTCCTCGGCCTGCCCGGAACGAAGTCCCGCCCCTCCGTTCCGCGGCCCCGCCCCGACACGGACGCCGAACCGGGCGACGGCCCCGTCACCGAAGGCGCCCTCACCGCCACGGAACTGGACCGTTTCGCCGACGACCTGCGCGAACTGCTCGAGGAGGCGGTCACCTCCGCCGAACGCCAGCTGTTCGAACTGCGCACCGCCGCCGCCGACGACGCCCGCATCCTCGGCGCCCTCGGTGACGGCGGGCTGCTGCCGCCGGGACCGGACGTGCTGGCCACGGTCGAGTTGCTCGGCGAGCACGGCATTCCCGCTCTGCCCGGCTGGCGCTACCTCGCCCAGGCCGTCGACCCCGCCGACCACGCGCGCGTGCTGGCCGCCCGTCCGGAACTGGTCGACGGCGTCGTCATCACCGACCCGGAATCCCACACCCGTGCCCGTGCGGCCCTGAGCGACGCCGCCCTGCTGCCCCGCTCCGCGGTCGCCGTCGGCACGGCTGCCGCCCTCCTCGCGCCGACCCCGGCATCGGGCGCGGACACCGGCGACGTCTTCCTGGTACCGCCGAACCCGGCCATGCACGACGAACACGCCGCCGACGAGGAACGGCAGACACTGCGCGCCCGTGCGACCGCACGCGACGAGGAGATCCGGGCGCTCGCGGCACGGCTCGCCAAGGACCGCGAGCTGACCGCGCGGCTCACCTCCTGGCGCACCGGCTGCCCGCCCGGCCGGCTCACCGAACTGGCCCGCGCGGCGCATGACGCCCGCGCCTTCGCGGAGGAGTCCGAGGCGGAACTGGCCGAGGCACGCACCGTGCGGGCGGAGGCCGAGGAGGCCGCCGCCGAGGCCGCCCGGGTGCGTGACGAGCTCCAGGAGACCGCGCAGAAGGCACGTCGCGCCGCCGACGCCCTCGCGGGACTCGCCTTCCGGCTCCGCGAACGGGCGGGCTGGCAGGCCACACTGCGCGAACTGGCCGACGACGCCGCCGAGGCCGAGGCCCGCGCCCAGGCCTGCCTGGATCGCGCGAGGACCGCCGACGAGGACCGGCGCGGCGCGCAGCGGGCAGCCGACGACGCCCGGCGCACCGCGCGTGCGCTGCGCGCCGAGCGCTCCGAGATCGCGGGCGCCCCCGACGACGTACCCGACGACGCGGCCGGGGCCGGCACCGAGCCGTCGCGGATCTCCCTGCCCGCTCTGCGGGAGGCGTACCGTGCCGCGTCCCAGGTGTACGAGAAGGTCGGCGTCGGTGCCGATCTGCGCGCCGAGCAGGCCCGTGCGGAGAGCGACGAGAGCGCGGCGCGCGCGGAGCTGGACCGGCTGAGCAACAAGGTCCGCAACCGGGCGGAGCAACTGCTGGAGTCACCCGACGGCTCGGACGGTCCCAGCCGGCAGGCCGCCGCGGCCCGCGCCGAGGAACTGGTGCAGCTCCTGGAGACCCGGATGTCGAGCGCGAGCGAGCAGCTCGGGCGACTGCGCGGCGAGGCCGAACGGCTGGCGCCCGAGGAGGGCGGGCAGCACACCGCGCTCCCCGAGGACATGGTGCCGCGCGACGCCGAGCACGCCCAGGCGCTGTTGCGCACCGCCACGGCCGAACTGGCCTCCCGGACGGGGGAACTGGACAGCGCCAGGGAGATCCACGGCGATCTCCTCGCCGCGCACCGCGGCGCCGAGGACGCGGCCGAAGGCTTCGACGAGATCGCCGCCATGCTCCGCGACCTGCTGCGGGAACACACCTCCGAGGAGGAACCGGAGCAGCCCGAGCCCTATCCCGGCAGCCCCGAGGAGGCCCGCCGGTCCGCCGCGGAGGCCCGCAGGTCGCTCCGCGGTTGCGCCGCCGACCTGTCCGCCGCCGAGTCCACGGTGCGCGAGGCGAGCGACATCCTTGTCCGGCACGCCAACTCCACACGCTACGAGCAGGTCCGCACCCCCGCCCGGCAGCAGATCCGCGAGCTTCCCGCCTCGGCACTGCCCGAGCACGCCCAGAAGTGGGCGGACGCCTTCGCGCCCAGGCTCCGGGTGCTCACCGACGAACTGGAACAGCTGGAACGCAACCGCGACTCGATCGTGGACCGGCTCAGAGGGCTCGTCGAATCGGCCCTCGCCACTCTGCGCTCCGCCCAGCGGCTGTCGCGGCTGCCCGAAGGACTCGGCGAGTGGTCGGGGCAGGAATTCCTGCGTATCCGCTTCGAGGAACCCGACCAGGCGACCCTCACCGAGCGGCTCGGCGAGGTCGTCGACGAGGCGACCCGCGCGGCCGTCCGCAAGAACTCCGACCTGCGCCGCGACGGCATGTCCCTGCTGTTGCGCGGAGTCGCCGCCGCCCTCCGGCCGAAGGGCATCGCCGTCGAGATCCTCAAGCCGGACGCCGTGCTGCGCGCCGAGCGGGTTCCCGTCGGACAGATGGGCGACGTGTTCTCCGGAGGGCAGTTGCTCACCGCCGCCATCGCCCTGTACTGCACGATGGCCGCCCTGCGTTCCAACGACCGGGGCCGCGACCGGCACCGGCACGCCGGCACCCTGTTCCTCGACAACCCCATCGGCCGCGCCAACGCCACCTACCTGCTGGAGCTCCAGAGGGCCGTGGCCGACGCGCTCGGTGTGCAGCTCCTCTACACTACCGGCCTGTTCGACACGACGGCACTCGCGGAGTTCCCCCTGGTCATCCGTCTGCGGAACGACGCCGACCTGCGAGCGGGCCTCAAGTACATCAGTGTCGAGGAGCACTTGAGGCCGGGCCTGCCGCGGGAGACCTCCGACGAGGAAGCCGTGCACAGCGAGATCACGGCCACCCGGATGTTCAAGAGGCCCGCCCCGGCGAACGGTTGACCAGACGTCCTCTCCCTCTGCTCGCCCNNGGGCGAGCAGAGGGAGAGGACCCGCCCGCGTGTCCCGCGGGACGGCGGAGCGTCCGGGTCAGGGGTGGGACAGCTGACCGGTCCCGCCGCCCTGTCGGCGTATTCGCGCTTGCGCACGCTGCGCGGACCGCTCCCGGCGGCGGGCACGGCGCCGCTCGCGCCGCAGGGCCCGCGCGGTGCTGCTGGGTGCGGACACCACGCCGTTGCGCTGGTTCCAGACCTGGCGGGTCACCCACACGTCGAGGACACCCCAGGTGGCCATGATGGTGCTGACGATGCTGCTGATGATCATGGGGAACGCGAGCCAGGAACCGGCGAGCGTGCACAGGAAGGCCACCATGGCCTGAATCAGCGTGATCGCGACGATGATGACCGCCCGCACGGCCGACGTCCGCACCGGATCCGGCAGCCGGCGCCGCCGCGCGGGCTCCTCGACCCACAACGGCCGGTGCTCCGGCTGCCGGTGGGCCCCGTCCCCCGTGCCGTGGTTCCCACCGGTCTTCCCGGTGGCCGGTGTCCCGGGCCCGGCGATGCCTGCGGCGGTTCCGGTCCGGTCCTCGCCGTCCCCTGTCCCGGTCACGCCCGCCGATACCTCGTCAGTCCTGGTAGTGGGAAGGTCCTGGGTGCCGACCGCGACTCTCCCTGCCGCGGACGCGCCGCCGCTCGGAGTCTCGCTGTCCGGCCGCTCCACCACCTGCGTCACCAGGTCGCCCTCGGGCGACCCGTACCGCTCCGCCGTGCCCATCAATGTGTCACTCCCCACCGCCGGCAGACCGCCTTTCCGGGTCCGAAGACCCGGTTCCCCAACGACTGCCCGGCTTGCACTGATTTACGCCGCCCGGATACGGGGCATGGCTCCTGTGGCCGATTCCGCCCCCATCACCCACAGAGAAGGACGAAGGGCGCGTCATAAAGATTCCCGCGTAAGAAAAGGAATCGGCCAAATCCTACTCGCGGGTGCCGCGGCTCGTTCCGTCGGCCTCCTCTGCGAACCGGGAGGCAATCTCCCCCAATGCCCGGACAACTCGCCATGTCTCGCCGTCGGTGCGGAAGTTCGGATTCCGGAGAGCTCTTCGAGTTGGCCGTGGCACGGTAGTAGGCTCGCGCCGTTTGTTGACGCACATGTGTGCTCCCGGCTGTCCCGGGGGCCGAGCTGGGGGAGGCCATGCGCTTTCGCGGGAAGTCCATCCGCCGGAAGATCGTGGCGCTGCTTCTCGTGCCGCTGGTGTCCCTGACGACGATCTGGGCCTTTACCACTCTGCTGACGGGCCGTGAGGCAAGCCATCTGCTCGATGTGTCGTCGGTGATGGAAGAGGTCGGTTACCCCGTGGAGGACACCGTCCGTGTCCTCCAGCAGGAGCGCCGTCAGACTCTGGTCCATCTCGCCGACCCGCGCGCCTCCAACGGGCTCGCCGCACTCCGCCGCAGCCGCGCCGCCACCGACAAGGCCGTCAGCAGCGTCCGGGAGAACGCGGCGGACCCCGATGTGCGCGAGGCGATGGGCCAGGACACCGAAGCGCTGAGCGCGGTACTGGACTCCCTCGACGGCATCGAGTCCCTGCGCCGCAGTGTCGAGGACGGCACCGTCGACCGCTCTCAGGCCCTCGACCTCTACAACCGGCTGGTCGACCCGTGCTACACCCTGTTGGCCGGTCTGCACGTGGTCGACGACGTCGGGCTGGACAAGCAGTACCGCGCCCTCGTCAGCCTCGCCCGGGCCCGTGAACTCCTCGCCCGCGAGGACGCCCTGCTCGGCTCCGCCCTCATCGTCGGCGCGCTGTCCCGCTCCGAGGCCCGGGACATCTCCGACTTCGTGGCCCAGCGCACGCTGCTGTACGACGCCGGTCTGCCGCAGCTGCCCGCGGCGGAACGGGACCGCTACGAGAGCTTCTGGAAGAACGCGGCGTCCGCGCCGCTGCGGGTCGCCGAGGAGGCGGCCCTCTCCTCCGGCACCGGACCGCCCCGCGGCATCACCGCGAGAAGCTGGGACACCGCAGCCGGCCATGTGCTCGAGGAACTCGGCACCCTCAACGACCAGGCCACCGACCGTTACCAGGACCGGGTCCGGCCCGTCGCCATGGGCGTCATCACCCAGGCCGTCGTCGCGGGTCTCCTCGGCCTGATCGCCCTGCTCGTCTCGCTCTTCCTGTCCGTGCGCATCGGCCGCGGCCTCATCCGTGACCTGAGGCAGCTGCGCCTGGAGGCCCACGAGGCGTCCGGCGTGCGACTGCCCAGCGTGATGCGGCGCCTCTCGGCGGGCGAACAGGTGGACGTCGAGACCGAGGTCCCGCGCCTGGAGTACGACAGGAACGAGATCGGCGAGGTCGGCCAGGCCCTCAACACCCTGCAGCGGGCCGCCGTGGAGGCGGCCGTCAAACAGTCCGAACTGCGCTCCGGGGTCTCGGAGGTCTTCGTCAACCTCGCGCGTCGCAGCCAGGTCCTGCTGCACAAACAGCTCACCCTCCTGGACACGATGGAGCGCAGGACCGACGACACCGAGGAACTCGCCGACCTCTTCCGCCTCGACCACCTCACCACCCGCATGCGCAGGCACGCCGAGGGTCTGGTGATCCTCTCCGGCGCCGCGCCCTCCCGGCAGTGGCGCAAACCCGTCCAGCTCATGGACGTCGTGCGCGCGGCCGTCGCCGAGGTCGAGGACTACGAGCGCATCGAGGTCCGCCGGCTGCCGCGGGTCGCCGTCACCGGCCCCGCCGTCGCCGACCTGACCCACCTGGTGGCCGAACTCCTGGAGAACGCCACGGTGTTCTCCCCGCCGCACACCGCCGTCCAGGTCCTGGGGGAGCGCGTCGCCAACGGCTTCACCCTGGAGATCCACGATCGAGGTCTCGGCATGGCCGCCGAGGCGCTGCTCGACGCCAATCTGCGGCTCGCCGAGACACCGGAGTTCGAACTCTCCGACACCGACCGCCTCGGACTGTTCGTGGTCAGCCGTCTCGCGCAGCGGCAGAACGTCCGGGTCTCCCTGCAGCCGTCTCCCTACGGCGGCACCACCGCGGTCGTCTTCATCCCGGACGTGCTCCTCACCGACGACGTCCCGGACACCAACGGCGCCGGCTTCCGCCTCGACCGGTCCCGGCGCGCCAAGGACAGCGAGCCGGAGGACAGCCGCCGTCTCGCGCTCTCCCGGGTGCCCGTCCAACTGCCCGGACTGCCCGCCTCGCTCCTGAACGGTCCGGTCGAACTCGAGGCCCCTGTCGACCTGGACGCCCTCGACGACTACCCGGGCGCGCCGAGGGACGAGGACGAGGAGCGCGGCGGCCTGTTCGGCCACCGCCGATCCCCGGCCCGCCCCAAGGACGAGCGGCCGGGCCGCCGCCGCGAGTCCCACCCACCGGCCACCGGCATCGGCAAGGGCAACGGACCGGACCTGGACACGGACGGACCGGACCCGGACCCGCGTGGCCGGGCAGGCGCCCCGGTCCCGCCGCCCCGCAGGGGAACGCCCAAGCTGGTCAGCTCGCACGGACGTCCCGTCGGTGACGAGCACGCCCGCCGGGAGAGGCCGGACCAGGACACCGGTACGTCGTCCGCCCGCCCGCAACCGGAACCGGCGCCCCCGTTGCCGACCCGCCGACGCGGCGGGCAGCCCTCCCCGGACCGGGATCCGGGACCAGCCGGCGGGGAGAAACCGCCACCCCTGCCCGCCCGCCGGCGGGGCGCGGAGTCCCGCCCCCGGATCGGTGCACGCGCCGACGACCGGCCCGCGAACCGGGCGCCCCGAGGCTCCGCCCGGGACGACGGCCCACCCGCCCCGGCCGCCGGTGACCCTCCGGGCGGCTCCGGACACCCCACGGGCACGCCGCACGCCCGCCACGAGCACTCCGCGGCGGGCCCGGCGGCGGAGCCAGGCTCCGGCAGCGCCCCGCAGGACAAGGGCGCCGGCCCGGCCGACACCGCATCGCTGCCCCGGCGGGTACGGCAGGCCAGCCTCGCCCCCCAGCTCAAGCGGAGCGTGCCACGACGGAACGAGGAGAGATCCCAGCCCGTCGAACGGGACGCGGAGGACGTACGCAGCCGCATGGCCTCGCTCCAGCGCGGCTGGCAGCGTGGCCGCGAGGAGAACGCCGCGGGCGACGACGCCTCCGGCGGGGCAGCGAGCACCACAAGGAACGACCAGGAACGACCAGGAACGACTAAGGGGGACGGTCGATGACCGCACCGCACACGACCGGCCACGCCGACGACGGCAAGGGGGAGCTCAACTGGCTCCTCGACGACCTGGTGGCCCGCGTCGCCAGTATCCGAAAGGCCGTCGTCCTCTCCGGCGACGGCCTCGCCACGGGGGCCTCCCAGGAGCTGACCCGCGAGGACAGCGAGCATCTGGCCGCCGTCGCCTCCGGGTTCCACAGCCTCGCCAAGGGGGTGGGCCGTCATTTCGAGGCAGGCAGTGTCCGCCAGACCATCGTCGAACTCGACGAGGCGTTCCTGTTCGTCACGGCCGCCGGGGACGGCAGCTGCCTCGCCGTTCTCGCCGACGTCGACTCGGACGTCGGGCAGGTCGCCTACGAGATGACCCTCCTCGTGAAGCGGGTGGGTCCGCATCTGGGAACCGAACCGCGTACCGATCTGCCCCCGGGCGGGTAGTGGGACGGCATGAGTACTGACGGTGAGGGAAGAAGCCACTGGTTCGACGACGAGGCCGGACCGGTCGTCCGTCCGTATGCCATGACGCGGGGCCGCACTTCGAGTGCGGCCCAGCACCGCCTCGACCTGATCGCGGTGGTCGTCACCGAGCCCGGCGCGGACGATCCGGAGAGCGACCCCACACTCTCCCCGGAACACGTGGACATCGTCGAGCTGTGCCGGGACACACCGCAGACGGTCGCCGAACTCGCGGCGGAACTCGACCTGCCGATCGGAGTGGTGCGCGTCCTCGTCGGCGATCTCGTCGATCTCGAATCGGTCCACGTGAACCGGCCCGTTCCCCCTGCCGAACTGCCGGACGAGAGTATTCTGCGCGACGTGATCAACGGCCTCCGGGCGCTGTGAGCGGCGCGGAAGCGGGGTACTGACGTGACAGGCTGGCAATTCTGGATCGACCGGGGCGGCACCTTCACCGACATCGTCGCCCGTCGACCCGACGGACGACTCCTCACACGCAAACTGCTGTCGGACAATCCGGCCCTCGACCGGCCCGGTCGTCCTCCCGGCGGGGCGGAACCCGCCGCCGACGCGGCGGTCGCGGGTGTCCGCGAACTGCTGGCCGGCTCCCGCGATCCCGTCGAGTCCGTACGCATGGGAACCACGGTCGCCACCAACGCCCTCCTGGAGCGCACCGGCGAACGCACCCTCCTGGTCGTCACCCGCGGCTTCCGCGACGCCCTGCGCATCGCCTACCAGAACCGCCCCGCCATCTTCGCCCGCCGCATCGAACTGCCCGAGCTGCTGTACGAACGGGTCGTCGAAGTGGACGAACGTGTCGCCGCCGACGGCACCGTCCTGCGCGCCCCCGACCTGGACGCCCTCGACGGGCCGCTGCGCCGGGCTCACGACGACGGCATCCGGGCCGTCGCCGTGGTCTGCATGCACAGCCACCTCCACCCGGCCCACGAACAGGCGGTCGGGGAACTCGCCGCCCGCATCGGCTTCCCGCAGATCTCGCTGTCCAGCGAGGTCAGCCCGCTGATGCGGCTCGTTCCCCGCGGCGACACGGCCGTCGTCGACGCCTACCTCTCGCCCGTACTGCGCCGCTACGTCCGGCAGGTGGCCGACGCACTCGACGGCGTACGGCTGATGTTCATGCAGTCCAACGGCGGCCTCGCCGAAGCCGCGCAGTTCCGTGGCAAGGACGCCGTCCTGTCCGGGCCGGCCGGCGGCATCGTCGGGATGGCCCGCATGTCGCAGCTCGCCGGCTTCGACCAGGTCATCGGCTTCGACATGGGCGGCACCTCCACCGACGTGTCCCACTTCGCGGGGGACTACGAACGCGTCTTCACCACACAGATCTCCGGCGTACGGCTGCGCGCGCCCATGCTGGACATCCACACCGTCGCCGCCGGCGGCGGCTCGGTCCTCCACTTCGACGGCTCCCGCTACCGCGTGGGCCCGGACTCGGCCGGTGCCGACCCGGGTCCCGCCTGCTACCGGGCCGGCGGCCCGCTCACGGTCACCGACGCCAACGTCATGCTCGGACGCATCCAGCCCGCCCACTTTCCGGCGGTGTTCGGCCCGAACGGCGACCAGCCCCTCGACGCCGGCCTCGTCCGCGACCGCTTCTCCGGCCTCGCGCGCGAGATCCGCGAACAGACCGGCGACGACCGCACCCCGGAGCAGGTCGCCGAGGGCTACCTGCGGATCGCCGTCGCCAACATCGCCGCCGCGGTGAAGCGGATCTCCGTCCAGAAGGGCCACGACGTCACCCGCTACGCCCTCACCACCTTCGGCGGCGCGGGCGGACAGCACGCGTGCAGGGTCGCCGAATCCCTCGGCATTCGCACCGTCCTCGTGCCGCCCATGGCGGGCGTCCTCTCCGCACTCGGTATGGGCCTCGCCGACACCACGGCCATGCGGGAACGCTCCGCCGAAGCACCCCTGGAGCCCGCCGCGATGCCCGGCATCCACCGGATCGCCGACGACCTGGAAGCGGCGGCCCGCGCCGAACTCCTTGCCGAGGACGTCCCCGAGGACCGGATCGAGGTCACCCGCCGGGCCCAGCTCCGCTACGACGGCACCGACACCACCCTCACCGTCGGACTGACCGACCCCACCGCCATGCGCCGCGCCTTCGAAGAACGTCATCGCGCCACGTACTCCTTCACGCTCGACCGCCCGATCGTCGTCGAAGCCCTCTCCGTCGAAGCCACCGGCATCACCGAACCCCCCGATCTCTCCGCCCTCGCCCCGTACGAAGGCCGCCCGGCCGCCCCGCGCTCCGTCCGTCTCCACACCGGCGGCACCTGGCGCGACGTCCCCCTCCACCACCGCGAGGACCTTCCCCCCGGCAAGGCGGTCACCGGACCGGCGATCATCACCGAGGCCGGCTCCACGACCGTCGTCGACGAAGGCTGGCAGGCCGCTCCGAACGACGACGGGCACGTGGTCATGGAACGCGTCGCGATTACGCAGAGTTCCGATCCCGGTACCGAATCCGCCCCGGAGGTCGACCCGGTTCTGCTCGAGGTCTTCAACAACCTCTTCATGTCCATCGCCGAGCAGATGGGCGCCCGCCTCGAGTCCACCGCCCAGTCCGTCAACATCAAGGAGCGCCTGGACTTCTCCTGCGCCCTCTTCGACCCGGACGGAAACCTGGTGGCCAACGCCCCTCACATCCCCGTCCACCTGGGCTCGATGGGCATCGGTGTCAAGGAGGTCATCCGGCGGCGCGGCTCCACCATGCGCCCGGGGGACGCCTACGCCGTGAACGACCCCTACCACGGCGGCACCCATCTCCCCGACGTCACCGTGATCACCCCGGTCTTCGGCACCGGGTCCGCCGACACCACGCAGGGTGACCGAAGCGTTCTCTTCTACGTCGCCTCACGCGGCCACCACGCCGAGATCGGTGGCATCGCCCCGGGTTCCATGCCCGCCGACAGCCGCACCATCGACGAGGAAGGCATCCTCTTCGACAACTGGCTGCTCACCGAGAACGGACGGTTCCGCGAGGAGGAGACCCACCGCCTCCTGACCGACGCGCGGTACCCCTCCCGCAACCCGCAGACCAACCTCGCCGACCTGCGTGCCCAGATCGCCGCCAACCAGAAGGGCGTCGACGAGGTCGGCCGGATGATCGAGAACTTCGGCCTCGACGTGGTCCAGGCCTACATGCGGCACGTCCAGGACAATGCCGAGGAAGCGGTCCGCCGCGTCATCGACGCCCTCGACGACGGCGAGTACGCCTACGAGACCGACTCCGGGGCCGTCATCCGGGTGCGCGTACGCGTGGACCGCGCGGACCGCTCCGCCACCATCGACTTCACGGGCACCACCACGCAGTTGCCCACCAACTTCAACGCCCCCTTCTCGGTCGTCAACGCGGCCGTCCTGTACGTCTTCCGCACCCTGGTGGCCGACGACATCCCGCTCAACGACGGCTGCCTGCGGCCCCTGCGGATCATCGTGCCGCCCGGTTCCATGCTGGCGCCCCAGCCGCCGGCCGCCGTCGTCGCGGGCAACGTGGAGACCTCCCAGAGCATCACCGGCGCCCTCTACGCGGCGCTCGGTGTCCAGGCCGAGGGCTCCGGCACCATGAACAACGTCACCTTCGGCAATGCCCGCCATCAGTACTACGAGACCGTCGCCTCCGGCTCGGGCGCGGGAGAGGGCTTTCCCGGCGCGTCCGTCGTACAGACCCACATGACCAACTCGCGCCTCACCGACCCCGAGGTCCTGGAGTGGCGCCTGCCCGTCCTCATCGACGAGTTCGCCGTGCGCGAGGGCAGCGGCGGAGCGGGCCGGTGGCACGGCGGGGACGGCGCGGTCCGCCGCATCCGCTTCCTGGAACCCATGACCGTCTCCACGCTGTCCCAGCACCGCAGGATTCCCCCGTACGGCATGGCGGGCGGCGCGCCCGGCGCGCCCGGCGCCAACCGGATCGACCGCGCGGACGGCACCGTCACCGCACTGGACGGCAGCGACTCGGCGGACGTCCGCCCCGACGACGTACTGGTCATCGAGACCCCCGGCGGTGGCGGCTACGGTCCACCGCCCGACCCTCACCGAGCAGGAGAAAAGTACGATGATCTTCGGGCGTTCTGAGCGCGGCAAGCCCCCGGTCGAGCCCGTCACGCTCAAGATCCTGGTGGCCGGCGGCTTCGGCGTGGGCAAGACCACGCTCGTCGGCGCGGTCAGCGAGATCAGGCCGCTGCGCACCGAGGAACTGCTCACCGAGGCGGGGCGCCCGGTCGACGACCTCAGCGGGGTGGAGACCAAGAACACCACCACGGTGGCCATGGACTTCGGCCGCATCACGCTCCGCGAGGACCTGGTGCTGTACCTCTTCGGCACACCCGGTCAGGAACGGTTCTGGTTCATGTGGGACGAACTCGCCGAGGGGGCCCTCGGCGCCGTCGTCCTCGCCGACACCCGGCGGCTGGAGGACTGCTTCGCGGCCATCGACTACTTCGAGCGGCGCTCCATACCGTTCCTCGTCGGCGTCAACTGCTTCGAGGGAGCCGTACGGTACCCGGCCGACGACATCCGCCGGGCCCTCGATCTCGACCCGGACGTACCGCTCCTGACGGGCGACGCCCGGGACCGGGAGTCGGTCAAGACGATCCTCATCGGCGTCGTCCAGCACGCCATGGCACAGGCGGCACGGCGCCGGCAGGCCGTCACCACCTGAACCCGAGGCGGCCCGGCCGGACCTCCTCCCGCGGTGCCGGCGCCCTCCCGGCGCCCGGTCGCCCCCGTCGGTTGTGAAGTGCCAGGTCGGCCAGGACGTCTTCCCGCCCTCACGGAGCACGCCGACGACGGCCTCCACCTCCCTGCCCACCCGCCGGCTCGGCGACGGCGGCCCCAGGAGCCGTCTTGCCCGGCACCACCGTCCGCACGGCGGGCGACTCCACCGCGATCGACGTGCACGGCTCCCACGGAAGCCCCTGGTTGCTCGCACAAGGTGACGGAGTCCGGTACCGGAGGGCCGTGTACGACCGCACCCGGCCGCGGCGCGACAACGGATCTCCCTCACCCTCGTCCAATATTCCTGACGAGTCGTCAGGAGTGTGTCGCGGGTGAGCGAACAGGGGCAGAGTGCTTCCCCGTCGCCCCCGCCTCCTGATAGATGCAGGAGACATGACACAACTCTCCGCCGCGGTACGCGCTCTGGTCACCGCACTCGCCGCCCTGACGGCGACGACCGCCGCGACCGCCCCCGCAGCATCCGCCCCGGCCACGCCGGAGCCCAGGGCCCCGAAGGACTTCGTGGCGCTGAGCAGCGTGGACCCGACGATCATCCAGGAGATCCGCTACTTCACCCCGCACAACTTCGTGGGCGAGCGCATCGACGGCTACCGGGAGCCGCTGTGCATCCTCACCCGCCCCGCGGCCCGGGCCCTCCACGAGGCCCAGCGGAAGCTGCTGCCCCGCGGCTACTCCCTCAAGGTGTACGACTGCTACCGGCCCCAACGCGCCGTGGACCACTTCGTACGCTGGGCCAAGGACCCCGACGACCAGACGATGAAGGCCGAGTTCTACCCGAACGTCGACAAGTCCCGGCTGTTCGCCGACGGTTACATCGCCGAGAAGTCCGGCCACAGCCGCGGCTCGACCGTGGACCTCACCGTCGTACGGCTCCCCGCCACGCCGACCCGCCCGTACCGCCCCGGAGAACCCCTCACACCCTGCTTCGCGGACCAGGACGAGCGCTTCCCCGACAACTCCGTCGACATGGGCACCGGTTACGACTGCTTCGACACCCTCAGCCACACCCTCGACCCCCGCATACAGGGCGAACAGCGGGCCAACCGGACGCTCCTCAAAAACACCCTGGAGGACCTCGGCTTCGTGAACCTGGCCGAGGAATGGTGGCACTACACCTTCAAGCCGGAGGCCCGTCCGGACACCTACTTCGACTTCCCGGTGTCCCGGAGATCGCTCGCCGGCCACCGCTGAGCGGCCCCCCGGAGACGCCCCCGCCCCGATCGGTTACAGTCCGCGCGTGCCCAGAACCCAAACCCCCGGCCCCGATCCCGTGCCGGACTCCCACTGCTCGAGCTGCGGCACGCCCTTCGGCGAGGGCGTCTCCGGCTGGCCCCGCACCTGTCCGGCATGCGGCACCGCCGCCTATCGCAACCCGCTGCCGGTCGCGGTCGCCCTCCAGCCCGTGTACGACCCGAAGGGCACCGCCCTGGTCGTCATCACCCGGACCATCGCCCCCGCGCGCGGAGGCACGGCCCTGCCCGGCGGTTACATCGACGACCGGGAGGACTGGCGCCAGGCCGTCGTCCGCGAACTCCGGGAGGAGACCGGCATCGACGCGGCGAGCCGCGACGTACGCCTCGCCGAGGCCATGAGCTCGCCCGACGGACACCTGCTGCTGTTCGGCCTGCTCCCGGAACGTCCCGCGGAAGGGCTGCCGCCGTCCGCCGCCACGGCCGAGACGGAGGGCTGGCACCTGCTGCGCCGCGCGGAGGAGCTCGCTTTCCCGCTGCACACGCGCGCCGTGCAAGCCTGGTTCGAGGGCCGGTACATATGACCCCACGGCCCGGCCGGCCGCAGGGGCACGGACGGGGCCGGGCTCTTGCCCGCCCCGCTCAGTCCGCTCCGAGCCCGCGGACACGCACCGGGTGGGGCGGACCGCCGGTGCCGTGCCCGCCCTCCCGCTCGACGACGATCCGGGACCCCGCCCAGCGGGCGGTGTACCGCTCGATGCCCGGCTCCTCCCAGCCGTCGCCGGCGTCCGCGACGACCGTCCCGCCGCCGGCCCGCCCCCTGACGGGCGCCCACACCTCCAGTTCCAGCCCGCCGTCCTCCCCGTACACGGGGATGACGGCGCCCGCGCGGGCGAACACCGGAATGCGGTCCAGGGGCGCGTCGACCACTATCCGGGCAGGCCCGTCGAACGCCCGACCCGTCGCCGTCTCGTACCAGCGCCCGCCGGGCAGCCGCACCGTACGCCGTTCCGCGCCCGCCACCAGCACCGGCGCCACCAGCAGGCTGTCGCCCAGAAGGAAGGCGTCCTCGCAGTCGCGCAGCGCACGCTCCTCCGGCGCCGACCACCACAGCGGCCGCACACAGGGAGCACCGGTCCGTCGGGCCAGATGCGACAGCGTCACGAGGTACGGCCGCAGCCGCCGGCGCTCGACGAGAGCCGCGCGCGCGTGCGCCAGCACCTCGGCACCGAACTCCCACGGCTCCCTGTGCCCCGCCCCCGCGCGGGTACGGAGCAGCGGCAGATGGGCTCCCAGCTGGAGCCACCGCAGATACAGCTCGGGAGAAGGATTCCCGCCGGTGCCGCCGACGTCCGGCCCCGCGTACGGGACACCGCACAGCCCGAGCCCCAGCACCAGGGCCAGCGACGCCCGCAGTCCGGGCCAGCCCGTGGCCGCTTCCCCCGGCAAGGACCCGCCGTAGCGCTGCATGCCGGCCCACCCCGAGCGTGAGAACAGGAACGGCCGCTCCTCGGGCAGCAGCGTCCGCAGCCCCTCGTGGGCCGCCCTGGCCATGCACAACGCGTACACGTTGTGCGCCTCACGATGATCACCGTCCCGCCCGTCCAGGGCGTGACGGGCCGAGCGGGGGAGCGTCGGCTCCCCGAACGCGGCGAACGACGTCGGCTCGTTCATGTCGTGCCAGAAGCCCGCGAACCCCTGCCCCAGCCGCTCCGCGTACAGACCACCCCACCACGCGCGCACGCGCGGGTGCGTGAAATCGGGGAAGACCGCGTCCCCGGGCCAGGACACACCCCGGACGACAGCCCCCGAGGCGTCCCGCACGAACGCGTCCCGGGCCGCCCCCGCGTCGTACACGGCGTGACCGTCCCCGGCGG
>NZ_LIQT01000200.1 GCF_001418415.1 Streptomyces hirsutus | reverse complement strand
GCGGGACTCGGCGATCGCCGACGGGCAGCGCATCCTCGGCCTGCGCGAGGGCTTCGACATCGGCCTCGAGATGTCCGGCCACCCCGAGGCACTGCGCGACATGATCGCCAACATGACCCACGGCGGCCGGATCGCGATGCTCGGTCTGCCGGCCGAGGAGTTCCCGGTCGACTGGTCCCGGATCGTCACCTCGATGATCACGCTCAAGGGCATCTACGGCCGTGAGATGTTCGAGACCTGGTACGCCATGTCGGTGCTCCTCGAGGGCGGCCTGGACCTCGCCCCCGTGATCACCGGCCGGTACTCCCACCGCGACTTCGAGACGGCCTTCGAGGACGCGGCGAGCGGCCGCAGCGGGAAGATCATCCTCGACTGGACGGCGTAGCCCTCCTCGACCAACTCGTTGTCACCTCCCCGGTCCTTCCTCCCTTCCGCGAGCACCTTCAGGAGCCTCCCCATGTTCGACTCCGTGCGCGACGACCTCCGCACCACCCTCGACGAGATCCGCGCCGCCGGACTGCACAAGCCCGAGCGCGTGATCGGCACCCCGCAGTCCGCCACCGTGAACGTCACCGCGGGTGGCCGGCCCGGTGAGGTCCTCAACTTCTGCGCCAACAACTACCTCGGCCTCGCCGACCACCCCGAGGTGCTCGCCGCTGCCCACGAGGCCCTCGACCGCTGGGGCTACGGCATGGCCTCGGTGCGCTTCATCTGCGGTACACAGGAGGTGCACAAGGAGCTGGAGGCGCGGCTGTCGGCGTTCCTCGGCCAGGAGGACACGATCCTCTACTCGTCCTGCTTCGACGCCAACGGCGGCGTGTTCGAGACGCTGCTCGGCGCGCAGGACGCGGTGATCTCCGACGCGCTGAACCACGCGTCGATCATCGACGGCATCCGGCTGTCCAAGGCCCGCCGCTTCCGCTACGCCAACCGTGACATGGCCGACCTGGAACGCCAGTTGAAGGAGGCCGCCGAGGGCGGGGCGCGGCGCAAGCTGATCGTCACCGACGGCGTCTTCTCCATGGACGGCCACGTCGCACCGCTGGCCGAGATCTGCGACCTCGCCGACCGCCACGGCGCCATGGTCATGGTCGACGACTCGCACGCCGTGGGCTTCGTCGGAACCGGCGGGCGCGGCACGCCCGAACTGCACGGGGTCATGGACCGCGTCGACATCCTCACCGGCACCCTCGGCAAGGCGCTCGGCGGCGCCTCCGGCGGCTATGTCGCCGCCCGCGCGGAGATCGTCGCCCTGCTGCGCCAGCGCTCCCGGCCGTACCTGTTCTCGAACACGCTCGCCCCGGTGATCGCCGCGGCCTCGCTGAAGGTCCTCGACCTGCTGGAGTCCGCCGGCGACCTGCGGGTCCGGCTGGGCGAGAACACCGCCCTGTTCCGTCGCCGGATGACCGAGGAGGGCTTCGACATCCTCCCCGGCGACCACCCCATCGCCCCGGTGATGATCGGTGACGCGTCCCGGGCCGGACGCCTCGCGGAGCTGCTGCTGGAGCGCGGTGTGTACGTGATCGGCTTCTCCTACCCCGTGGTGCCCGAGGGACAGGCCCGGATCCGCGTCCAGCTGTCCGCCGCGCACTCCACCGAGGACGTGAACCGCGCGGTGGACGCCTTCGTGGCGGCACGGGCGGAGCTCGACGCCTGAGCGGGGCCTGACGCGACCTGCCCGCGCGCCCTGCCCGTGGGAGTCGCCCGGGTGGGGCGCGCGGGGGTGTTTGAGAGAATCGATTCCATGATCGAGGCACGGCGGCTCCACATCCTTCGTGCGGTGGCCGACCACCGCACGGTCACGGCGGCGGCCGCCGCGCTGTACCTGACCCCGTCGGCGGTGTCCCAGCAGCTCGCCGCACTGGAGCAGGAGACCGGCCACCGGCTGGTGGAGCGCGGCGCCAAGGGCGTACGGCTGACCCCGGCCGGCGAGATCCTGCTCGGCCACACCAACGTGGTCCTCGCCCAGCTGGAGCGGGCCGCGGCCGAACTCGCCGCGTACGGCGCGGGCGCGGCCGGCACCGTCACCGTCGCCTCCTTCGCGACCGGGATCGCCCAGGTCGTCGTCCCCGCGGTGGTCCGCCTCGCCGCGACGGCACCCGGTATCCGCATCCGCGTCCAGGACGCCGAGGGCGACGCCAGCCTGCCGATGCTGCTGGACCGGCAGGTCGACGTCGCCGTGGCCGTCGAGTACCGCGGGGCGCCGCCCGCCGACGATCCCCGCCTGTCCCACGTACCGCTGTACGCGGAGCCCTTCGACGCGGTCGTCCCCGTCACCCACCGGCTGGCCGACACCGCGGAGGTACCACTCGCCGAGCTGGCCAAGGACCCGTGGATCGGCCCGTACCCCGGCAACCCCTGCCATGATGTCGTCGTCCTGGCCTGCGAGAACGCCGGATTCCAGCCCTTGCTCGAGCACTCCTCGGACGACTTCCGCGCGGTGGTGGCGCTGGCCTCGGCGGACGTGGGCGTCGCGCTGGTCCCCCGTTCGGCGCTGCGCGGCATGGACCTGACCGGCGTGGTCGTCCGCCCGGTCGACGGTGTCGCGCCGACCCGCCGGGTCTTCGCCGCCGTACGCCGGGGAGCCGAGGAACACCCGCTGATCCGCCCGGTCCTGGACGCACTCGGCGAGGCCGCCGGCGAAGCGTAGGGCCCGGAACACCGAGCCGGAAGCAGGGCCCGGAGCGGCGAGGAGGCCCCGGGACTCCTCTCCGCCGCCGCCACCGGGTGATTGTCAGTGGCAGCCGCTACGTTGCCTGCCATGCCGGATGCCGAAGACGTACGACGGATCGCGCTGTCCCTGCCGGACACGACGGAGAAAGTGGCCTGGAGCATGCCCACGTTCCGGGTGGCGGGGAAGATGTTCGTCACCCTGCCCGAGGACGAGACGTCCGTCGCCGTGCGCTGCCCCAAGGAGGAGCGCGACGAACTGGCCCTCGCCGAGCCGGAGAAGTTCTGGATCGCGGACCACGAGGCGCAGTTCGCCTGGGTCCGGGTCCGCCTCGCCGCCCTGGAGGACGAGGACGAACTGCACGACATCCTCGCCGACTCCTGGCGCCAGGCGGCCCCGCCCCGGCTGCTCGAGGCGTATCCCCGGCTCGGCCGGCCGCCCGGGGACTGAACCCCCGGGGCGTTGTCAGTGGGCCATGACACGTTCCGGGGCCGTGGACGGCGGCCGGAGGAGGGCTCCGGCCGCCGTGAACGCTCCGATGCGCTCCCGCAGCGAGCGGGCGTCGAGACCGTGCGCGGCGACATGCTCCTCGAGCCGCCCGTACCGTCGCAGCTCCCGCCGGCCCACCCCCAGCCCCAGCACCCGGTGCGGCACGTCGGACAACGCGTCGTTCGCCGCCGCCACCGACGTGCCCGCCAGATACGGTTCGACCAGGACGACGTCCGTCCCGGCGGCCTCGGTGGCCCGGCGCAGGGCGGCCGCGTCGAAGGGCCGGACCGTGGTGGCGTACAGGACGGTGACGTCGAGCCCCTCCGTGGCCGTGAGCACCGCGTCCAGCACGGGACCGACGGCGACCACCACACCCGCACGGCCCTCGCGGACGGTGCGCAGCCGCTCGCCGTCCACCGGCAGTGGATGCGCGTTGGCCTGCAGGGACAGCCGCACGTACACCTTGTCGTCCCCGGCGGCCACCGCGTGCCGCACCAGGGTCTCGGCCTCGTCCGGATGCCCCGGCACGTGCACGGTCCAGCCGTCCAGGGTGTCCAGCAGCGCCACGTCGCCCGGTGCCATGTGCGTGTAGCCGCCGGCCGGCCAGTCGAAGGAGGCGGCGGCACTCACCAGCACCGCGCCCGCGTCCTGATGACCGAGGTCCAGCTTGACCTGCTCGAACGGCCGCTCGACGAGGAAGCTGGCGAACGTGTGCACGACGGGCCGCAGGCCGGTGAGCGCCATCCCGGCGGCGGCCCCCACCAGGAGCTGTTCCCGGATGCCGACGTTGACGACCCGGTCCGGATACCGGCGGACGGCATCGGCGAAGGCGTCCGCGCCGATCTCGGCGAGGACGACGGCGACCCGGGGGTCCTCGTCCAGCAGCCGGGTGACGACGGGAGCGAACCGGTCACGCATGGTTTCCACGGGAGGGGTCCTTTCGGAAGGAGAAGCAGGAGGAAGAAGCGGGAAAGGGGAGGTTCACGCGTACTTCGGCTCGACCCGGGCCACCACCACGTGCGGCCGCCCCGGATGCGGCGCGGTGAACGCCGTGTGCAGCGCCTCGTGGTCACGGCCGTCGACCGTGAGCGCGGACCAGCCCGCCGCCTCGAAGCGCGCGGCGATCCCGCCGGGCCGGGCGTGACTGGCGGAGGAGTTGTCCACGACGACGGTGTGTAGCCGTGCCAGCCCGGCCGGACCGGCGAACGCGATCGCCTCGTGGTTGCTGCCCTCGTCCAGCTCGGCGTCCCCGATCAGCGCCCACACGGCCGGCCCGTCGAGTCCCTGCGCGCGCAGCCCCAGTGCCGTCCCGACCGCGATCGGCAGCCCGTGCCCCAGCGATCCGCTGCCGATCTCGACACCCGGCACCAGCGTCCGGTCGGGGTGATGGCCGAGCGGCGAGTCGTACGAGCCGAACCCGGTCAGCCACTCCACCGGCACGAAGCCCTTGGCGGCCAGCACGGCGTAGTACGCCATCGGCCCGTGCCCCTTCGACAGCAGGAACCTGTCCCGGTCCAGGTCGTCCATCCGCTCCGGCGAGACGCGCAGGACACGGTCGTAGAGCACCCACAGCACGTCCAGGGTGGAGGTCGCCGCCGGCCCGTGCTTCTCGTCGCCGGTCATCCTGCCCATCAGCGCGGGCAGATCCGCATAGTCGTACGCAGCCGTCGTCCTGCGTGTGTGTTCCTCGGTGATCGTCATACGGCGATCGTGCGACCTCAACCGAACTTGAGGTCAAGGGTCGCCCCGGAGCCCCGGACAAAGGGGTGCGCGATCACCGCCCTGGGTGCGGTATTGTTTCCGTGCACGTCGACGCCGGGGAATCACCAGGTCAGACGGGCAACGGGACGTGGCGCAGCTTGGTAGCGCACTTGACTGGGGGTCAAGGGGTCGCAGGTTCAAATCCTGTCGTCCCGACTTAACGAAGTCGCAGATCGAGGGGCGGTTTCGGAGGAATCCGAAACCGCCCCTCGACCGTTCCCGGGCGCGGCCTCACCACAGGCCGAAAGCCGCCCTCCCGGGAATGATGAGCCGGCCTCCGTCGTTTCCGTGGGCAGCGGTGGGAGCTGCCGACACGTGTGGCCGCTCGTTCGCTGCCGCCCCTTCTGATGTGGAGCCGCTCATGACCACAGCGCGGGATCTGCTCGTCGTCGTCATCGACACACGTTCCGGTACGTCCGTCGAGCAGGGAGATCTGTCGTTGGCGCTCGCGGGAGCGGAGCTGATCGACCTCATCGACGCCGGGGCCGCCGACCTCGACGGAGACCGGGTGGTGCCGGGCCCGCGGCAGGCCGCGGAGCTCGCGGCGGAGCCGGCCACCGACGACCCCCTGCTGCGGCAGGCCGCGTCCTCGATGGTCCGGCAGGAACCTCACGAGCCGGTCGAGGACTGGCTGTGGCGCCGGGGCCGCGACCTGGTGGCCGCGTATCTCGCGGAGTGGGGGACGACGGGTTCGGCTGCCGCCCGCTGGCGCGCCCGGAAGCCGTCGCTGAGCATCGACCCGTCGGCGCTGGCCGACTCGCCGGCGCGCCGCCACGCGAACGACCGCTGGGCGGCGCACGAACCCGTGCTCACCGCCCTGGCCGCCGCCGCGGGCGTCGGCGCCCGGTACGACGGCGACCCGGACGACGGCACCGAGGGCCGCGACGCCCTCACGGATCTCGGCGACGACCGGGTGGTGACCGTGCTGGCCGCGGTCAACGAAGCCGTCGTCGAACTGGCCGGTGTGCGGCAACGGCGGGCCATCGAGACGGCGGCCTTCGACAACATCTGGCGTGCCGTCTGATCCGGCTGTGAAGAGAGCGGGGCCGGTGAACGGCACGGGGCGTGACCTGCGTCGTACGGCGGAGGCGCGACCCCGCGCCGCGTCAGCTCAGGCAGCCCGCGTGCGCCAGGGCCTGCCTCAGCAGTACCCCGTGCCCACCCGGCATCTCGCTCTGCACTGCCTCCGACAGCGCCTCCTGCGGGCTGAACCACACCAGGTCGAGAGCGTCCTGCCGGGGCCGGCAGTCACCCGTCACCGGCACGATGTAGGCGAGGGACACCGCGTGCTGACGCGGGTCGTGGTACGGCGTGACACCGTGCGTGGGGAAGTACTCGGCGACCGTGAACGGCTGGAGCGAGGCGGGGACACGGGGCAGCGCCACCGGGCCGAGGTCCTTCTCCAGATGGCGCAGCAGCGCGTCCCGGATGCGCTCGTGGTGCAGCACCCGGCCGGAGACCAGCGTCCGGCTGACCGTACCGTCCGGTCCGATGCGCAACAGCAGGCCTACGCTGGTGACTTCGCCGCTGTCGTCGACACGTACGGGGACGGACTCGACGTACAGGATCGGCATGCGGGCACGTGTCATCTCCAGTTCGTCGGAGGACAGCCAACCCGGCGTGGTTTCGGTCGTGTCAGACATTGTTTGATCATACTTTCGACGGTTCGGGCTGACGAGGATGGCCGCTCCGCGGTGGTGTTGTCCTCCACGACGGGTTCGGCCGGGCCGGCGGCGAAGGGGGATCCGGGACGCGTCAGGGCTTCACGGCCACCGCGCCGTACTGCGGTACCACCGGGGCGGAGCCGGCCCGGGCGCGCCACTGCGAGCAGGACACCAGACCGGGCTCGACCGGGTTCAGCCCTTCGAGGAACGCGGCGATCTCCTCGGCGCTGCGAGCCGTGATCGGGGGAGTGGCGTTCTCGTTCCAGAACTCCATCGCGGGGATCTGGTTCTCACCGCCCACCTCGGCGTCGTAGGTGGGATGGGTGAGGACGAGGAAGCTGCCGGAGGGGACCCTGTCCATGATCCGCCGGACGGTTCCGCGCGCCTTCTCGGCGTCGAGGACGAAGTTGAGGATGCCCAGCATCATCACCGCGACCGGGCGGTCGAAGTCGAGGGTTCCGGCGGCCCGTTCGAGCAGGGCGTCCGGGTCGTGGACATCGGCGTCGATGTAGTCGGTGGCGCCGTCCCCGGTGCCGGCGAGCAGGGTCCGGGCGTGCATCAGCACGGTCGGATCGTTGTCGACGTAGACGATCCGGGAGTCGGGCGCGATCCGCTGGGCGATCTCGTGGGTGTTGTCCGCGGTGGGCAGCCCGGTGCCGATGTCGAGGAACTGCCGCACGCCCCGCTCCCCGGCCAGGTACGTGACGGCCCGCCCCAGGAACTCCCGGTCCGCGCGGGCGATGTCCCGGATGACGGGGATGATCGAGGCGATCTGGTCGCCGACCTGCCGGTCGACCTCGTAGTTGTCCTCGCCGCCGATCCAGTGGTTCCACACACGTGCGTTGTGCGCCACCGAGGTGTCCGGTCGCGTCGAGCCGCGCGGCGGGGTGTGGCTCTCACCCACGTCTCTTCCCCTCCCTCTCCCTGCCCTGCTCTGCGGCCGGATCCGGCCG
>NZ_LIQT01000020.1 GCF_001418415.1 Streptomyces hirsutus | reverse complement strand
GCGGGCAGGGGTGCGGAAGTCGGCTCCGGTCCCGGCTCCGGTCTCGGCTCCGGTCCCGGTTCCGGTCGTGCGGGCTTCTCCAGGAGCGTCACGCGGCACCGTCCGTGTCCGTGCCGTACAGCTGCTCGACGACCGAGGTGAGCACCTGGTCGGTGCGGGGACCGTAGTTGAGGAGCACCCCGTCCTCGACGGAGACGATGCGCCGGTCCATCCCGGCCGGGGTCTGCGCCACACCGGGGATCTCGACCAGCCCGTCCACGCCGCCGACGGACTCGAGTCCCTTGGCCATGACGAGGATCGCGTCGGGCGCCGCCTTCACGAGCGCCTCACTGGTGATGGCGGTGAAGTCCTTCTCCAGCCCGGACTCGGCACCGGCGTCGACCGCGCCGGCGGCCTCGATCAGCGAGGTCGCGCCCGAGCCCCTGCCGCCGATGAGGTACACGGAGGCGGAGCCGCGCAGATAGAGGAAGGCGACCCGGGGCCGGGGGTCCTCGTCCGGGACCGAGTCGCCGACGGCGTCGATCCGCTGCTCGGAGCGGGTGGTCAGTTCCCCGCCCGCGTCCGGTACGCCGAGCGCGTCGGCGACGGCCCGGATGCGCGGGCCCACGTCGTCGAGGCCGGCTGCCGGGCCGACGACCAGGATCCGTGTGCCGGCGGCGCGGATCTGGTCCATCGCCTCGGCCGGTCCGGTCGTGGCCTCGGCGATCACCAGGTCGGGGCGCAGCGACAGCACGCTCTCCGCGGAGACGTCGTGTCCCCTGGTGACGACGGGGAGTTCGGAGGCCTCCTCGAAGGTGGCGGTGACGTCGCGGGCGACGACCCGGTCCCCGAGGCCGAGGGTGAACACGATCTCGCTGAGGCTGCCGGAGAGCGGGACGAGCCGGTCGGCCCGCTCGACGGTCACCTTCCGGCCGTCGGCGGAGCGGACGGTGACCGGGAGTTCGGGGCTCGGGGTGCCGGCGAGGGGCTCCAGGCGGTCGGAGACCGGGGAACTGCTCCGGGAGCCCTGCGAGGAGCCGTCCGTTCCGTCCGCGGTCGTGCCGGAGCCCGTGCCGGAGGGCCCTCCGCAGGCGGTCGTGGTGAGGGTGAGGGCGAGCACGGACAGCAGTGCTCCCGCCAGTCGGGTGCGCAAGGGTCGCACGGTTCCGTCCGTTCCTTTCGTCACTGCGGATGTTGCCTGTAGTGAAGCTTAGGTTAGCCTTACCTTGCTTTCTACTGGTCGTCGCCCCGGAGGATCTGCCATGCCCACCCGCCTGCGTGCTCTCGTGACCGTGCTGTGCGCGGCCGTTCTGGGAGCCCTCCTCCCGGCCGCCACCGCGCACGCCGAGAGCCGCACCGTCCAGGGCGGACGGCTCGACTGGGGCATCAAGTCGTCCTTCCAGAGCTACATCACCGGGCCCGTGGCAAAGGGGAGTTTCTCCCTCACCGGCGGCGCAGCCACCGTCGGCGGCAGCGGCTTCCGCTTCCACTCGGCGACGGGCGGCTACGACGGGGATGCGGGCGGCTTCCGCGCCTCCTTCTCCGGCGGAGTGCGCTTCCTCGGACACGCCACGGAATCCGGCGGCCACCAGCTCGACCTCACCATCAGCTCGCCCACCGTGAGCGTCTCCGGCTCCTCCGGCACGCTCTACGTGGACGTCGTGAGCAAGGCGAGGGGCACCGGGGCGGTCACGACGTCCCGTCAGGTGCCCTTCGCCTCCCTTTCCCTGGGCGGCATCGACATGCGCGGCGGCGGCACCTCCGTCGTCCTCAACAACCTGCCCGCCACCCTCACCTCCCAGGGCGCCCGGTCCTTCGCCGGCTACTACACCGCCGGCACCGCACTGGACCCGGTCAGCCTCTCGGCGGACGTACAGCAGGCGGCCGCCCGGCCGTCGAGCACGCCGGAGCCGAAGTCGAAGTCGCCCGAGCCCAAGGAGACGACGAAGAAGAAGCCGGCCGCGAAGGACGGGGCCGAACTGGCCGACGGCGCCGTGGACTGGGGTGTGCGCCGCACCTTCCGCGAATACGTCACCGGCGACATCGCCAAGGGCGGGTGGACCCTCTCCTCGGGCGCCCTCGACGGCGGTGCCCTCTACCGCTTCCCCGGCGGCGAGGGCACGTTCGAGGACGGGGACCTGACCGCCGCCTTCGACGGCACGGTCCGCTTCACCGGCGAGAACGGCCTCGATCTGCGACTGAGCGCCGTACGCGTCACCGTCGAGGACGACAAGGGCACCCTCTACGCCGATGTGAAGAGCCCGGACCACAGCGGGAAGAAGGTGCCGCTGGTCACCTTCACGGCGAAGGACCTCGAGGCGAAGGACGGCCTGGCCCTCCTGACCGAGGCACCCGCGAAGCTCACCGCCGACGGCGCCGAGGCGTTCGGCGGGATGTACCCCAAGGGCACCGCGATGGACCCCGTCTCCCTGGCCGTCGCCCTCACCGACGACGCCGCACTCCCCGCACTCCCCGACCTCGGCAGCACCCCGACGCCCGAGGCCGCACCGTCCGAGGCCGCACCGTCCGAGGCCGCACCGTCCGAGGCCGCGACCGGCCCGTCCGCCGAGCCCGTCGCGAGCGCGGCGAAGGACGACAACGGCGGCCTCCCCACCCTCCCCCTCGCCCTCGCGGCCGGACTCCTGACGGCGTTCGCCGCAGCCGCCGCGTTCCTCGTCCGCAGGCGCCGGGCACGACCGGCCGCGGACACCACCCCGCAGGGGCCTTCTCGGAGCACCTCGCAGGGCACCCCGCAGGGCACCCCGCAGGACACCCCGTAGGGCACTTCGCAGGACCACCGAACCCACAGCAAGGAGAAGCCCGACCATGCCCGCAAGACGACGCCGCTCCACCGCCATCGCCGCCGCCGTGGCCACGGCCGCCGCCCTCGGCGCCACCGCCCTCACCGGCGCGACCCCCGCCGCCGCGGCCGAAATCC
The DNA here is from genome assembly GCF_001418415.1 of Streptomyces hirsutus. Lineage (GTDB taxonomy): Bacteria > Actinomycetota > Actinomycetes > Streptomycetales > Streptomycetaceae > Streptomyces > Streptomyces hirsutus. The sequence goes on along the minus strand of NZ_LIQT01000020.1, from coordinate 22,420 downwards.
CCCTCACCGGCTACGAGTTGACCTGGGGCATCAAGGAGTCGTACCGCACCTACGTCGCCACCTACGCGAGGGGCACCTTCACCCCCGCGGACGGCGCGACCCAGGCCGACGGCAACGGTGCCTTCACCTTCGTCAACGGCACCGGCAGCTACGACTCCACCTCGCACCGGATGGAGATCGGCTTCGAGGGCAGCTTGGCGATCGAGTCCAAGGCGCACGGTTTCGCCCTCACCCTCTCCGACGTCAAGTTCGACAGCTCGGCCGCCGAGATCACCGCGGACGTGACCCGGGGCGGCACGACCGAGGACGACGTCCCGCTCGCGACCGTCACCGTGTCCCGCTCGATGACGGACATGGCCACCGAGCTGACCGAGAAGGCCGGCGAGGTCTTCGGCAGCGCGAGCTACGCGGGCGCGGCCGGCGACCCGCTCACGGTCGTCCAGAAGACCAAGCCGACCCCTACGGAGCCGGAGCCCACCGAACCCGAGCCGACCGACCCGGGGCCCACGGACGAGCCCACCTCGCCGGAGCCCACGAAGGAGCCCACGAAGGAGCCGACGAAGGAGCCGACGAAGGAGCCGACGGACGAGCCGTCGTCCCCGTCGCAGTCCCCGTCCCCGTCGCAGTCGTCACCCTCCTCGTCGTCCCCGTCCCCGTCGGCGTCCACCACCTCCGACGCCCCCGCTCCCGCGCCCGCCAAGGGCGAGATAGCCGACGGCGCCCTGGGCTGGGGCGTGAAGGAGTCCTTCCGTTCGTACGTGGTGGGCCCGGTCGCCAAGGGCAAGGTCACCGCGTCCGCCGGCGCGACCCAGGCCTCCGGTAACGGCGCCTTCACCTTCACCGACGCGTCCGGCACCTACGACACGGACGCCGGCACCCTCAACGCCTCCTTCGAGGGCGCGGTGAACTTCAAGGGCCACGAGGAGGGCGCCGGCGAGTACGGCCTCGACCTCACCCTGACCGACCTGAAGGCGACCCTCGACGGCGGCACGGGCAAGCTGTCCGCCGACGTCGACAGCCTCGGTGAGAAGTCCGAGGACGTGGTCCTGGCCACCCTCAAGGCGAAGTCGTCCGCGCTGACCGCCAAGGACGACGTCATCACCGTCGACGACGTCGCCGCGACCCTCACCGAGGCCGGCGCGAAGGCCTTCGGCGACTTCTACACCGCCGGCACCGCCCTCGACCCCGTCGACCTGTCGGTCGCCTTGAGCGACGACGCCGACCTCCCGGGCGGTACGGGAGGTACGGGCGGCGGCGGTATCGGCGGCACGGGCACCTCCGGCGGCACGGGCGGTACCGGTGGCACCACGGGGGGCACGGGCGGCGTCATCGGCTCGACGACCGGCTCTACCACGGGCGGCCTGAACGGCGCCCTGGCCAGCACTGGTTCGGACACCCCGGTCGCGGCCGTCGGCGGCGCGGCGGCAGCGGCGGTCGCCGCGGGCGCGGCCGTGGTCTTCGCCCTCCGCAGGCGCAGCTCGACGACGGAGTGACCTGAGCCAGGGACGTGACAGCGTGATCAGGAAGGGTGCTCCCTTCGGCAGAGGGGGCACCCTTCGTGCGTGGAGCCGCGGACGTGGCCCGGCGAATCTCTGCCTCAGGCCACTAGCGGTTGAAGGCGGGCAGGGCGAACCGCGCGACGAGCGGAAAACCGTCCTCCCGGGCACTCTTGGCGTTCACCGAGTACACGACCGTCCGGGACAGGTCCCGGGTCGCGGCCAGCACCGTGTGGTAGCCGGGCCGGGACCCCGTCTTGCCCCAGATCTCCGTTCCGTTGTGCACGAAGCGCTCCAAGGCCATGCCGTAGGACGCGCCCTCGACGTCCGGGACGACGAACATCTGGTCCAGCAGCGGCTGCGGCACCACCTTGCCCCGGAACAGGGCCACCAGGAACCTCTCCAGGTCGGCGGTGGTGGAGATCATGTTCCCGGCGGCCCAGCGGTCGGACATGTTCCACTCCGTGACATCGGTGGTCCGGCCGCCGATGTCCGCGTAGGCCCTGTGGTGCGGGCCGTGGACACGAGGGTCCGCCCCTGCGGGGAAGCCGGTGTGCAGCATGCCCAGCGGACGGAAGACCCTTACGTCCGCCTGGTGTTCGTACCGGTTGCCCGTCACCTTCTCGACCAGCAGGCCGAGCACGGTGTAGTCGATGTTCTGGTACTTCTGCCGCTCCCCGGGAGTGGACGCCGGCCCCTTCGCGACCGCCGTGGCGACCACCCGCTCCGGGCTGAGGGTCCGGAACCGGTTCGGGTACATCTCCTCGGTGGTCGAACCGAGGCCCGCGCCGGGCTGCAGGCCGCTGGTGAACGTGAGCAGGTGCCGTACGGTCGGCGGCTCGGTGAAGGAGTCCGGCAGCAGGCCGGGCAGATACCGGGTGAGGGGCGCGTCGAGCTCGACCCGTCCCTCCGCGACCAGTTGAAGCACCAGCGCCGCGGTGACCACCTTGGTCGTCGACCCGGCCCGGAACCGCGCATTCTCCAGAGCCGGGGCCCCGGTCCGCAGGTCCCGCACCCCGGCGGTCCCCGTCCACCTGCCCTTGCCGCCGACCCGGACGAGGGCGGCCGAGACGTCCCCGTCGGGGATTCCGGTGAGAGCCTCCTCCAAGGCGGCGGTGTCGGGACCGTCATCGACCGGGGCGTCCCCGGCCACCGACATGGCGCCGGGTGTCGCACCGACGGGCTGGGCGGCGCCGGCCGTCCCGGCGAGCGGGCCGAGAACCAGAGCGGCCAACAGGGCGGAGGTGACAGCGGTGCGGGTACGAGTACGGGCGGTCATGGGCGGACTCCGTCTTTCCAGAAGGTGGCGCTTCGGACGGACCCCATCCTGGTGATCACGCACACCCTCCAGATCCTGCACACAGAGGAGTCCAACCCCCCATATTTTGGGGCCAGTTATCGGGGTGACCCTTAGGTCGTGTCCGGCGGCGGCCTCCGTCACGAGGCGGTCGGCCGCGCGGCCGGTCGTGGAGCCCGGCGAGTGCCGGTGGTCGTGTCGCATTCGTCGATGCCCCGCGAACTGAGTCTGTTCGGGGCCAGGTTGGGACTTCTCAGGATGACGACCGAGGCCCATGATGGCGGGGTGGCTGTCAGCGAGGACCTGCTCTGGGACGCGACGGACAAGGACATACGGATTGTTCCGCGGCTACGGCGCACGGCGGTGACGGCCGGCTGTCTCGGCTTTTTCGGTCTGCTGCTGTGGGGGGAGTCCGACGTCAGGTGGGCGGTTTGTGCGCCTGCGGCCTACGTACTCGTGGAGATCGCGCACTGGGCGTGGGACCGGGGGCGCCTGGTCGAGGCACGGATCGTCGTCGGCGAGGCCGGCGGTCGTGCCAGGCTCCGCCTCCGGCATGCCGGAGGACGGATCACGGAACACGACCGTTCCTGAGGACTGAGCAGAAGTGGGCCCTCTCAGCCGCACGCCCCGAACGGTCTTGGGCGCACTGGTCCCCGGCGTACTCAGCCCCGAGTCGGCGACACGCATCCGGTGCGTGGTCCGGTCTCGGGAGGCCGGTTCCCTCACGACCTGGCCATAGTGGGTGTGGCCAGAGGCGACGGGGAGGCCCCGAACCATCACACCGGTGGAGCGGGGGCCCCGCACGCCGACGCCATACCCGGCGTCCCAGATCGCACGCTCACGTTGGCCCAGCCGGCCCAGGGCACCACAGGCTCACGAACGAACCATCACACGATCGAGGTAACGCGGCCTCGTGCGCACTCCCCGGCGAGCAGCTACCAACCCCCACCAAGTGGCCCGGGTCCTCATCGTCTACGACAACGTCGACGACTCGGCGAAACTTCGTCTGCGCTTGCGGGGGAAGCGGCTCTTCTTCGGGCGTCCGTGTCGCACCCCGGTGCTCACGACGTGGCGGGAGACGTGTCCGAGAGCCTATGTCAACGGCAGGAAAGCCCAATGGGGCATGCCGGGGTCCCTGATTAGCGCGGGCCCTCCCGTCTCCTGACGTGAGGGGGATGTCGGGGTCGGGCCGACTCCATGGGCCGTGAGGATCCGACGAGTACGGAGTGAAACCGACTCGAGTCGTTCTTGCCTCGTGGTGGTGCGCGTGGTGTGTGTGTGGTGGTCGGTGGAGCGAGCGCCGTCGGCTGATCAACGGGGTTCTCCACCGGGTGCGGACCGGCGTGCAGGGGCGGGAGCTGACGCCCGGTCAGAGCAGAAGCAGCACCGCCACGCCCCACAGCACCGACAGGGCCACCAGCGGCGGCCCGACCGGCACGCCCTGCCGCCCCGTCGGCGCCTCCTCCAGCGGCCGCAGCTCCGGGCGGAGCAGCAGCACCTGCAACTCCTCGACGGCGCGCCCCGCATGCGGCTCGCGGGCCAGGCGGCGCTCCAGCCACGCCCAGCCGGTGGGGGAGAGCTCGACGGGGGAGTCCTTGGCCCGGCCGACGCGGATGCCGTCATCGGAGTGCCGCACGGACGTGATCACGTTCCACGGGACCTGCCGCACGCGCCACGCCCCGGTCACCCACAGCCCGTCACGGTCGGCGGTGATCCGCCAGGTGAGCGCCGTCGCCACGGCCGTCACCAGCCACGGCAGACCCACGGCCAGCCACAACCAGGTCCACGACGGCCCCTCGTCGAGCGTGACCCAGATGCCGCCGCCCTGCACCAGCAGCAGGCCGAGGCCCACCGCACGCGAGAAGCCGTGCGCCGTCCACACCCGCGGGCCCGCCGTGGGCGTCATGCCGGCGGTGATCTCGTCGACGGACCGCCGCGGGTTCATCCGCTTACGGCGCTGTGGCCCGAGCTCCACCAACCGCGGGACGGCCGGCTTCACCGCGGTGACGCTGCACTCCACCGACACCTCGGCGTCGTCCGCGTCGTCCGCGTCGTCGCGCGCGACGAAGGCGACTTCGGCACCGACGTAGGGGACGCCGTACAGGACGGCCTCCCGCAGTGGCTGGGGAGGGTCCTCGCCCCGGAGAATCTCCGTGACCTTGCCGAGTTCGACGACGGCTGCGGGACCGTCGCCTGCGTCGAGGCCGTCCCCGTCCTCGTCCCCGTCTTCGTCCTCGTCCTCGAAGGCGTACAGCGAGTGAAAGTGCAGGATCGGCCGAAGGCCCTCCGGGTCGTCGGCCGCGAACACCCAGGTGCGGCCGTCGTCTTGACCCTCGCGCACCAGCACGTGCAGCACCGGCAGCGGTCCGCGCCGCAGCCGCTGCGAACGTGTCCGCCCGTCCACGCCGTTCGCGAGGAACGCCAGCCCCGCGACGGAGCCGACCAGCACCAGCAGCTCCCAGCCGAAGGCGTCGTACGGCTCCGCGACCAGCGCCGCCCAGTCGCCGTCCACGACGATGTCGACCCGGCTGTCCACGGGGAAGTCCTCGGGGAAGGCCGTCTCGAAGCGATAGGTACGCCCGTCGGCCTCCACCTTGAGGATGCCGATGCCGTCGTCGTCCTCTTTCAGGGCCGTGACCCGTCCGGACAGGTGTGTGGCGCCCGCGGCCCGCTCCTCGTACGCGTCGACGACCTGCTGGGCCTGCCAGTAGCCGAACCCGGCGACGGCCAGCAGCAGCGCGGTCAGGGCGAAGGAGAACCGGCCCCGGCGGAACGTCCGCGCGGCGGCGGGCAGCGGTTGTGCGACCGGCCCGGCCGCCTCCAGGGCCAGCGCCCGCTGCCGCACGGAGACGGCCAGCCGGTGGACGAGCCCGGCGGCGGTGAACGCGGCGGCCATGAGGAACGCGAGCGCGGACGGTTCGCCGAGCGCCGCCGTGAAGCCGCCGTCCATGGCGAACCCCGCCAGCGTGGTCGCGAGCCCCGCGAGCGCGAGCCGCGGCTGCCGCCACACCCAGTACAGGGTCAGCACCAGCACGACGGCCATCCCGAGGCCCAGCCAGTCGGTGCCGCACGGGTGGGCGGACGTGCAGGGGGCGACGGGAGCCGCCTCCATGTCCCAGATCAGCGAGGCGACCAACGCCAGCAGCGCCCACAGAGGGTGTGCCCACCGGGCGGGCACGGCGGCGAGCCAGCGCTGGGCGTCGGGAGTCCGCCAGTCGGCGGTGCCGGGCGGTATGTGTTCGGCGGGCAATGGCACAGGCTGTCTGGTCACCCGCGCATTATGGCCAACCACGCGCGATGTCCGGCCGGTTGGGATCCGCCCGGCGGATCATGCGTCTCTCCCGGTGTGCGTTGTCGCCGTGCACGTGGGGCGGGGAGACCTCGGGTGCGCGACTGCGTTGAACGAGCTGTTCAAAACAATTGGTTGACACGTAACTGTTGATGTCGCAGCCTTGTCCCATGCCGCCGACTCCCGAACAGCCCGCCCCCAACCCCAACTCCGCCCCAGACCCAGACCCCTTCACGCCTCCGCGGCCGGAGCAGGCGCGGGCGCAGCGCGTCCACGCCTCCCTGTTCCGTATCGCCGAGCGGCACGCGGCCACCGACGAGCAGCGCCGCCGGCAGGTCCACCCCACGGTCCTCGCCCCGCACGAGGCCGTCCGGTTGGTGTCGTTCCTGCTCAGCGGGGCCGCGCAGCGCGAGGACGGCGAACCGGAGGTGGACCGGGCCGACATCACCGCCGCGTTGAGTCTCGTCCCGCTGGTGCGCGGAGAGATGGACGAACTGGAGACCGGGCTCCTCCAGATGGCCCGCGGCCGCGGCATGACCTGGCAGGACATCGCCTTCGGCCTCGGCCTGGGCACCCCGCAAGCCGCCAGGCAACGCTACGAACGCCTGTCCGGCCGCACCACAGTCGCCGAGGAGGGTCCGGAGTAAAGGAGTCCGGTCAGGCGGTCATCGTGCACTCAGCACCATTCCGACTGCGCGCGGTCCGCGACGATCTCCACATGGAGAACGCCCTTGGCCGGGCTCTCCAGATAGAGGTATGCGGTCGTTCCGTCCACCGGCTTGGTGAAGCACTTCGGCACCTTCTCGCCGTCGGCCGTGGTGCGAGGCCGCCAACTGTCGGCCCGAGCTGCCTCCCGGTAGTGCCGCAGGGCCGTCTTCGGTGAACCGGCGTACCGGTACTGCGTCCCCGCGGTCACGAAGAGATCGTCGTCGTCGCACCCCTGGTAGCGGCTCGCCCGGTCGGCCCCTTCCGGCGCTGTGCCCAGTATCGCCTCGCCGGCCATCGCCTCGGCGAGCCGGTCCTCTTCCTCACCACAGCCGTAGACGGTCAGGAAGTACACCGCGGGCAACCCCACCAGCAGCAGTCCTGCAACGGCCACGACGGCAGTTGCAAGGGTTCCCGCCCCCATTCTCTTCATGACGCCGGACGTTAGCGCATCCACCACGAAGGCATACCGCACCATCCCCCCTGCCATCGGGGGCTCCAGGCCGACCTGCCCGGAGCCCGCGACGGCAGTACGCGAAGGCCTTCAGGCAGCCGGGCGCGCTTCCCGCATCCGCAGCGCGCGGGCGAGCCGGCCGAGCAGTACGGCGTTGAACAGTCCGGACAGGGCCGCGCCGACGGAGAAGAGCAACGGGCTCAGCCAGGCGAGGGAGGAGACCCACTCGGCGGGGGACGCCACCACAAGGGCGACGATGCTGAGCGGCGCCGTGGTCATGATCGGCCAGATCCCGGCGAACCCCGGGTCCGGCAGCAGGTACGCGGCCACGAGGAAGAACACCAGCGACGCCGCGACCACGGCGAGATACCCACGCGCGAGCCAGTTGTCCACCGCGGGCGCCAGCAGAGCCCGGATCCTGCGCGAACGAGGGCTCGCGGGACGCGCCGTGTCCATCGCTCCTCGTTCCGAGGAGCCCGGGACGCGGGGGAGGGGCGCACGGGAGCCGGGCGAGGCGGCGTTCGTGGATCTCGTGAGGAGGGCGCCGAGTACGGCGGCGTTCACGAAGGCGCACAGAAGGAGCCACACCACCCAGAAGCCGAGGGCCGACCACTCGGCCACCCCGTCGACTTCGACGCCCGGATCGAAGGGGAGGAACGTGACCAGGTAGGAGAGAGGTGCCGTGAGCAGCAGGGCACCCGGGGCGAAGCCGCTCTCCGGGAAGAGGAACATCGCCACGACGGAGAGGGCGAAGACGGCCAGATAGCCCCTGGCGAGCCAGTTGCCCGTGGCGAGTGCGAGGAGTTGGTGCGGGAGACTGCGCGGGCGGGAGCCGTTCGGCATCGCGGATTCCTTAGGAGCGGTCCAAGAACGTCGTTCTCAACGATGGACCGGGAAGCCGGTGCGGGGATGAGTAGGTGTACTCATCCTTGCTGGGGAGTACCGGCACACTCTCACGGAGCGGTCTCTTGGGTCCGAAGTGGCGTGTGGGCTGCTTGAATGCCCCCGTGAGCGATTACGACGTGGTGCGCGTCTTCTGCGGCCCCCGGGGCGGGTACGGCAACGAACTCGGCGTCGTCCGTGAGGGTTCCGTCATGCCCGAGCGGAGCGAGCGGCAGATGTTCGCGGAGAAGCTCGGCTTCAGCGAGACCGTGTTCGTCGACGACCCCGAGCGCGGGGTGATCGACATCTACACCCCCACCCTGCGCCTGCCCTTCGCCGGCCACCCCTGCGTCGGCGCGGCCTGGCTGCTCGACGTACCCGAGCTGGTCACGCCCGCCGGGACGGTGGGCGCCCGGCAGGACGGGGAGTTCTGCTGGATCGAGGCGCGCGCGGAGTGGGTGCCGCCACGCACCCTGCGCCAGTACGCCACCGCTGCCGAGGTCGACGACCTGGCCGTCCCGGCGAAGGGGGAGTGGATCTACGCCTGGGCCTGGGAGGACGAGCCCGCCGGCCGGATCCGTGCCCGCGCCTTCCCCGGCCGCGACGACGGCATCGACGAGGACGAGGCGACCGGCGCCGCCGCCCTGCTCCTCACCGACCGGCTGGGCCGCGCCCTCAACATCACCCAGGGCACCGGCTCTCAGATCCTCACGGCACCCCAGCCGTACGGATGGACCGAGATCGGGGGCCGGGTGGTCCTGGAACGCTGACGTCAGCCCAGGTGCGTGAGAAAGACACGCCAGGCGTCGCGCCCGAACACGATCACCGGCCCGGCCGGGTCCTTGCTGTCGCGTACGGGGGCGAGAGCGGGGACGCCGTGGGCGAGTTCAAGGCAGTCACCCTGCCCACCGCTGTGGCTGCTCCTGCGCCATATCGCTGCGTCGGCGGTGACGGTGACCGGATGACTCATGGCCTGCATTCCACTCCTTGCCCGGGCGGATTCAGCCCAGGTGTGTGACGAAGGCCTGCCAGGCGGCACGGCTGAAGGGAATGATCGGGCCACTGAGGTTCTTGCTGTCGCGGACAGGGGCGAGGGTGGGGACACCGTGGGCGAGTTCAAGGCATTCGTTGTTGCCGCCGCTGTAGCTGCTGCTACGCCACTTCGCGCCTGACAGATCCGGCGTGCCATGGCGTGCGGTGTTCATGCCCTGTGCTCCTTGGCTCTGCGTCGGATGACCGTGCGGGATTCCACGGGGGAGAGCGCAGAAGTACGGGCTGCGTCGAACAACTCCTGATAGCGGCCGACTTCGGCCTCTCGCTCCAGCCACATCGAGCCGGTGGGATTGTCCGCCAGCACCACGTCCAGCGCAGCTTCCTCGGGGAAGCCCAGTACTACGTATGGCCCGAACATACTCGCATGGGCTCCGCGGGAGAACGGCAGGACCTGGATGGTTACATTGGGCCGCTCGGATGCGATCAGGAGCTGTTCCAACTGTGCGGACATCACCTTTGGCCCCCCAACCTGCTGAAGAAGTACGGCTTCGGACAGCACCGCCCAGAGCTGGAGCGGCGAGTCACTGACGAGGCGTTCCTGACGGGCGAGGCGCACCTGGACGAACTGTTCGATCTCGTCCGCCGTTTGCCACTGATGCGAGGCGACGGTCACCGCGCGGATGTATTCAGGGGTCTGCAACAGGCCCGGCACCAGTTGCGCCTGGAAGGTGCGGATGGTTCCGGCCATGGCTTCCAGCGCGATGTAGTCGCGGTAGGTGTCGGCCAGCACTGATCCGTACTGATTCCACCACCCTTGCCTGCGACGGCGATTGGCCTTGCGGGCGAGCAGGCTGAGTCTGTCGCGCAGTTCGGCGTCCGCAGCCCCGTACGCGAGCAGCATCGCGGTCAGGTCGGGGATGCGAACAGTCACCCGGCCGTTCTCGATACGGCTGATTTTCCCCTTGGTGCAGTCGAGCGCCTCGGCCGCTTGCGTGGTGGTGAGTGCGGCGGCCTCACGCAGTCGACGTAGTTCATCGCCGAGTTGGCGTCCGAGGACAGTCGAGGGGCTGGAGGCAGGGGCGTTTGCAGACATGGCAACAGCTCTAGCAGCGGGACGGCTGGGACGTGCGGGACTTAACTCGAAAGACGGAACATTGAGTGCATCTCTACTGGAAACGTTGCTACCTCGCATGGTGCGCCTTCAGGCTGTCGGTGTGCGCAGTCCCAGCGGAACTTGCGCCACGCGGATTTCGCCGCTGACGCCGAGTCCTGAGGAGCCCCCATGACCTCATCGAACGACATCACCTTCCGCCTCTCCCGCAGTCGCAGCAGCGTGCCCCGTGCGAGGGCGCTGCTCCATGCGGTGCTCGGCGGGTGGGGTGTCGCCCAAGAGGTTTTGGACGACGCCGAGTTGGTGCTTTCCGAGCTGGTGACCAACGCGCTGCGCGTGCCGGTGCCGAGTGATCGGCAGATCGGGGTGCGGATCGTGCGCTCCGCTGCCGAGGGGTTACTGCGGTTGGAGGTGAGTGACGCCGGGGGTGGCCGGCCCGAGGTCCGGGAGCCCGGCGAGGACGAGACCGGCGGGCGGGGGCTGCTGCTCGTGGCGGCCCTCGCGCATCGCTGGGGCTGTGAGGAGCGTGCCGCCGGTATCGGGAAGACGGTGTTCGCGGAGCTGAAAGCCCCGGACATCGTGGCCGAGCCGGCGATGCGCGAGGTGGCGGCGGTGATGGTTCGGACCGGGCAGACGGTGCGGGTACGGGGCGAGTGGCGGACCGTGCGCGCCGTGCGGAGCGACCAGTACGCGGCCGGCGGTCCCGCCGTGGTGCTGGAACTGGACGACGGCCCGTCACTGCGGGTGCACGCGGCCGAACCGTTGGCCGTACGGACGGGCGAGTGCTCCGGATAATGTGGCGCCATGTGTATGCGGCCGTGCCGAGAGGAGGTGACAGCGTGATCACGCGGATCGAGATCGACGGGTACAAGTCGTTCGACGACTTCGCCCTCGACCTGCCGCCGTTCACTGTTCTGGTGGGAGCCAACGCCTCGGGCAAGTCCAATCTGCTGGAGGCGGTGGACCTGCTGGGCCAGTTGATCCGAGAGCCGACGAGTCAGACGCTCGTCGACCACGCTCGCAGGGGAGGACCGAAGGAACTGTTCCGGCGTGGTCCGGACGGTGTACCGGTCGGAGCCATGCGGATCGCAGCCCATGTACTCGTGCACGGCTACGCCGGGTACTGCCACCTCAGGGTCGAAGCGCGGGTCACGTACGCGGACCCGCCGGATCCCCTGCGTGTCGACACCGACGTCCTGAACGTCCACGATCACTACGGGTATGACCCGGATCGGATCCCGCCCCCGCTTCCGGACCTGAATCTCGGCGAGACCGGCCAGCTGCACTGCACCGAGGTGCCTGTACAGGACGCCGCGTACCGCAGAGAGCTGGCCGAGACTTCCGGGAACTGGCGGATCCTCGAACCCTCGCCCAAGGCGATGCGCGTCGTCTCCTCCACCTACGACACCGCGCCTCTCGCAGAGGACGGAAAGAATCTTGGCGCCGTTCTCGGGCGGATCGCCCGGGGTCCCGAGGCCTGGTACGACTTCCGTGCCGACGCCGTGGCGTTGCTCCCCGATCTCGTGGACATCGCGGTGGCGGCCAACGCGGAGTGGGGTCAGTGGGACGTCTGGCTTCAGCACCGGCACGAGCACCGCGTGCCTCCTGGCGCGGCGTCGGCGGGCACCCTGCGCATCCTGGCTCTGCTCGCCGCCGCTCACGATCCCGCCCACGAAGGGCTCCTTTTGATCGAGGAACCCGAGAACGGTCTCCATCCCACCCGGGTTCCGCAATTGCTGTCCCGGCTGAAGGCCAGGACCAGCGATCCCGCGACGCTCACCTCCGGTGACGGAAGGCAGATCGTGATCACCACACACTCGCCGGTCGCGCTCGCCGCCGCTCTGGAGGACGCCCCGGACTCGGTGGTGTTCCTGGACACGGTGACCCGGTTCGGTGACGGACTCCCGCCGCGCCGGCTGACCCGGGCGCGGGAGGTGGCCGACAGCGGCGAGCGCGGGACGTTCGTTACCCCCCTCGAGGTACGGAAGTACCTCGATCCCACAGGGCGGTACGCGCGTGGGGCGTAGGTATCTCAGTCTTGCTCTCCTCACCGAGGGGGCCAGTGACCAGTGGTTCCTTGTGCCCCTCATCGACCGGCAGATCGCCGAACTCGCCCTTGAAACGCCGGTCGGCTTCGATTACTCGGGAGTGGACGTCGGAGAGTGCTTCACCGTGGCACACCGGGACCTGGTGGTGTGCGAAGTGACCGATCTGCTCTGCTACTACGACATCGTGATGATCCACCACGACCACAATGAGCGGGGCAAGGTGGACGCCATCCGTGACCGCTTCCCCGACGACGCTCATCGGATCGTAGCCCTGGTGCCCGTACGGGAGACCGAGGCGTGGATGCTGGCGGACCCCGCGGCGCTGAAGGAAGCGGCGCCCGCACGTGACACCGTGTGGGAGGTGCCGCACGACGTGGAGAAGGCCGCCGACCCGAAGGCCGTGCTGAGAACGGCCTTGGGTGGGCGGCGTGACGCGGAGCGGGACTTCGGGCGGCTGGGGCAGGCGGTCGCGCTCGAGGCCCTGCGCAAGGTTCCCGCGTACCGGGCCTGGACCGCTGAGCTTCGCAGGGCCATGGAGCGATTGCGCTTCCTGTGATTCCGGCAGGAGTCATGTCGACGGGGGAACTCCTTGCCCAGGGGGCGCGGAAGACATCGGGGTTCGGGGCGGCGAAGGCCTTCAAGCGGCCGGGTGTGCTTCTGGCGTTCTCCAGAACTTCCGTGCAGGGACGAGTGGTCGTACTCATCCCTGCACGGGATGCTCAGCCCATCTCCTCCAGCGTCCTGCCCTTGGTCTCCGGCACCCACTTGAGGATGAACGGGACCGCCAGGGTGGCGAAGATCGCGTAGATCACGTACGACCCGGACAGGTTCCACTCCGACATGGCCGGGAACGTCGCGGTGACCAGCCAGTTGGCGATCCACTGCGCGCAGGCGGCGACGCCGAGTGCGGCCGCGCGGATACGGCTGGGGAACATCTCGCCGAGCAGCACCCAGACCGCCACGCCCAGTGACATGGCGAAGAAGAGGACGAAGGTGTGGGCGGCGACCAGCGCGACGGCGGCCTGGGTGTCGGGCAGCGAGATGTCGTCGCCGGTTCCGGTCTTGTGGGAGAAGGCCCAGGCGACGGCCGCGAGGGAGACCGCCATGCCGGCGGAACCGGTCGCGGCCAGCGGCTTGCGGCCGACCCGGTCGATGAGCACCATCGCGATCACCGTGCCGACGATGTTGATGACCGACGTGGTGAACGAGTAGAAGAACGAGCTCGACGGGTCGATGCCCACCGACTGCCACAGCGAGGAGCTGTAGTAGAAGATCACGTTGATGCCGACGAACTGCTGGAAGACCGACAGTCCGATGCCGACCCAGACGATCGACAGCAGGCCGAAGCGGCCGCGGAGGTCCCTGAACCGCGGTGCGTCGTCGCTGCGCACGGACCGTTCGATCTCGGCCACCCGGGCATCGAGGTCGACCTGCTCGCCTTCGAGCCGGCGCAGCACGTCCTTGGCCTCGCCGGTTCTGCCGACCGAGATCAGGTAGCGCGGCGACTCCGGGATGCGCAGCGCCAGCAGACCGTAGACCACGGCGGGAACGGCCGCGATGCCGAGCATGACCTGCCACGCCTCCAGCCCCAGCAGGCTGCCGCGCTGATCCCCGTCCGCGAGGGTGAGCACCATCCAGTTGACCAGCTGGGAGACCGCGATGCCCAGGACGACGGCGGCCTGCTGGAAGGAGACGAGCCGGCCGCGGTACGCGGTGGGCGCGACCTCGGCGATGTACGTCGGGCCGATCACGGACGCCATGCCGATGGCCGCGCCGCCCACGATGCGCCAGAAGGACAGGTCCCACGCCGTGAACGGCAGCATCGAGCCGACACTGCTGGCGAGGAAGAGCAGGGCGGCCAGCCGCATCACCCGGAGGCGGCCGACGCGGTCGGCGAGCCGTCCCGCGAGCATGGCGCCGCCGGCCGCGCCGAGCAGGGCGACGGCGATGACGGCGCCGAGCGTGGCGGCGCCGACGTCGAACCGTCCCCTGATGCCCTCGACGGCACCGTTGATCACGGCGCTGTCGTAGCCGAAGAGGAAGCCGCCCATGGCGGCGGACGCCGCGATGAAGACGACGTGACGCAGCCGGTCCGGCCGGGCCGAGAGGCCTCCGGCGGCAGGCTGTTGTGCTGTGCTGGTCACCTGCGAACTCCTGTGGTGTGTGCCGTTGCCGTCTGCCTCGGGCAGGGAGCAAGGACAGCGGGCGCCGCGGCAGGTGCACGCACACTGCGGAGGGCGGGGCCCGGGAGGAAGAAGAGTGGGGAGGGGGAACCTGGTGCCCGGCTTCCGGGCAGGCTGTGCGGGGCATTGCCCGAGCAGGGGCGAGCAGAGGCGAGCCGGTTCGGCGGGTGGCCGTTTCGGCCCGTGGGCAAGCCGGTCGGGTGGTCGATCGCGGGTGCTTGGTCGTGCCCGCGCCGTCCGGCGGGAGCGGGCCGTCCGGCGGCTGCGTGAAGGTCTTCCGCGCTGCCGTGAACGGACCGGAGCGCAGGTGGTGCGCGGGACGCGACGGCCGCCCCGGGGAGGGCGCCCGGCCCCGACGCCGTCCGGGTGAGGACTGCGCTGAGGGGTGCCGGATGCCCTCCCCGTCCGGGTCACGCCGGGTCATGCCGGGTCACGCCAGGTCATGTTGGGGCGTGCCGTGTCGTGCCGGGTCATGTCGGCCGAGGGGTTTCGGTGTCGACCCGGTGCACGGGGGCGGGTCCGTCAGGCGAGGTCCAGGCCGCGTCGGCCCGTCTCGTTGAGCCGGTCGACGTCGAAGCGGCCGGTCCAGGTGCGCTCGTAGTGCTCCTCGGGGAAGTCGCTGGGGCTGGAGCCGGTCAGGAAGGCCTCGCGGACCTTCGCCGCGTACTCCTCGTTGCGGGGGCACCAGGGGGCGGCGGGGATGTACATGACGTTGCCCCAGCCCTTCTGGTCGGTGATCGGCGCGACGCTGTGGATCATGTCGCAGTGCCACCAGACGGAGTCGCCCGCCTTGACGTCGGGGATGCCGGTGAGGGCTTCCATGAGGAGCGGGTGCCACTTCTCGTTGGCGGGGAAGACCTGGTTGGTGGTCACGCCGCACATGTCGTCGTCCGCGACGTCTGCGAGCAGCGGCCGCAGCATGAGGTACGCCATGGCCTCGGGGATCGGCACGGTGTGCAGGACGCCCTGGTCGTGGTCCATGTCCGACAGGGCGGTCCAGCCCTGGAAGGTGCGGAAGGCCGAGCACATGGTGGAGCCGGGGTACTGGGGTCCGGCCGTGCGGTGTGCGGCGTCCCAGGGGTCGTACTCCTCGATGCTGCCGTCGAACAGGTGGCGGAACGCCTGCTGGTAGGCCTGCGTCAGCCACAGGTCGAGGGTGCCGGGGTCGAGGTGGGTGCCGAGCCCGTTGGAGTCGGCGCCCGGGGGGCGGCGGCGGATGCGGTCGGGGTACAGCGCGTCGCGGTTCGGGTCGAACCACTGCACGCCCTCGGACTCGTGCTTCCACAGGGAGTTGAGGAAGGACTGGACGGTGGCCATCCGGTCGCTCTGGCGGGCCTCCATCTGGGCCTGAGACCAGTAGATGGGGTAGATCTCCGGCTTGGAGCCGACGCTGCCGAAGAAGTCGTCGCCGGGGCCCTGGTAGTTCTCGAAGAACTCGTTCCGCTCCACGTAGTCCACGATCGAGGCGTCCCAGGCGAGGGCCTGGTCGCGCTCGAAGTGGCCGCGGACCACGAGGCAGCCGCGGCGGCGGAGCTTGTCGAGCTGCTCCGGGGTGACGGTGCCGTTCGCGATGTCCGCGTAGTCGATGACCGGCCACACGCTCTCGCCGCGCTCCTTGTCCGCCAGGATCTCCGCCAGGCGGGCGCGGACGCGCTCCTCGACGACGGCGAAGACCTCCTCGACGGTGCGTCCGGAGGACTCGATGCGGGCGCGCAGCGCGGGCTTGATCTCGCGGATGGCAGCGGCGAGGTCGTCGGGGACGGTCTCCCAGTGCGGCAGGGCGGGGAGACCGGCCTGCTGTGTATCCGTTGCGAGCGTCATTGCTCGACTCCTTTGGTCAGGACTCCTTACTAGATGGTCAACGTAGCCGCGCGCCCACATTTGGGCAAGAGTCCTGACTAAAATCCTCGGCATGTCACTGGCCAAGCCGTCACTCGAAATGCTGCGCGCGCTGACCGACGAGAACGTGCTGCGCGCGCTGATGGAGGAAGGGCGCCTGACCCGCGCGGAGATCGCCGCCCGGACCGGGATCTCCAAACCGACGGTCTCCGACAGCGTGCGGCGGCTGAGCGAGGCCGGCCTGCTCGCCGACACGGGCGAGCGCACCACCGGCCGCGGCCGGGTCGGCACCTACTACTCGCTGGCCGCGGACACCGGGGCGGCGCTGGTGGCGAGCATCAGCCCCGACGGCGTCGTCGCGGAGACGGTCGACGCCTTCGGTACCGCCACCGCCCGCGCCGAAGTCGGCCTGGGGCGCGCCCCGGGGCCGCACGCGACCGCGCAGGCCCTGACCGAAGCGGTCGCGCGCGTCCGGCCCCGGGTGCCCGGCCGGCTGCGCACGGCCGTGATCAGCGCGGCCGATCCGGTCGACCGCGCCACCGGACGCCTGGTGCACCTGCCGGACGCCCCGTTCCTGGTCGGGGACCTGGATCCGGCCGAGGTGCTGGCCGGGCCGGTGGACGGGGCGGTGCTCGTCGACAACGACATCAACTGGGCCGCCCGGGCCGAGCGCGCCACCGGATGCGCCCTCGGCGTCGACGACTTCGTCTACGTCCATCTCGGCGAGGGACTGGGATGCGCGGTGGTCACCGACGCGGAAGTCCGCCGCGGACACCATGGGCTGGCCGGCGAGATCGCTCACCTCTACACCGCGGGGCCCCGGGGCAGGGCGATGCCCTTCATCGAGGTCTTCGCCGAACTGGGCCTGCGCCGAGCCGCGTCCACCGCCATCGACGTCGACGCCCTGCTGGGGGCCGCCCTCGGCGACTCCGCGACGGCGCGGCGGACCCGCGGCGCGCTGGCCCGCGCGGTGGGCGGGGTGCTGGCGGCGGCGGTCGCCCTGGCGGACCCCCGGCTGATCGTCCTCGGAGGCCTCTGGGGTGCCGAGCCGGGCATCGCCGAGGCGATCCGCGAGCACTTCGCCGAACTGCCCCGCAGTGTGCCGGTCGCGGCGGCGCAGGTCGCCGAGCCCGCACTCGCCGGGGCCCGCGCCCGCGCCGTGGAGGCGCTGCGCACCGCCATCATCACCACGCCGCGCCCGGAAGCGTCCGACTGACAGCCCTGCCCCGCTTCCGGTGGGGACGGTGAGGGGGGCGGGCCGTCATCGGCCTTACGCTCCTGCGACTCCGGCAGGAGTCACGCCGGCAGGAGTCATGCCGGCAAGAGCCATGCCGACAGGAGTCATGCCGGCGGGAATCACGCCGACAGGGGGAACTCCTCGCCCAGGGCGCGGAAGACGTCGGTGTTCAGGGCGAAGGCGCGCTTGCACTCGGTGATGACGCGCTGCTTCTCCAGGTCGTCCGCCTGGATGCCGTCGAGCAGTTCGCGGTACTCGCGCTTGAAGGCGGCCGGGTTCGCTATCCCCTCGAAGACGTAGAAGCGGACGCCGTCGCCCTTCTTCGGGAAGCCCCAGGTGCGCTCCGCCTTGTCGCGGATGATCTGGCCGCCGGAGAGGTCGCCGAGGTAGCGGGTGTAGTGGTGGGCGATGTAGCCCGCCGGCCATGCGCTCGCGCAGTGCGCGACCCGGTCCGCGTATGCCTGCGTGGCGGGCAGTGCCGTCAGCGTCGCGCGCCATGCGGGGCCCCGAAGATGGGTCAGGTCCTGCTCCAGGGAGGGCAGGCGCAGCAGCTCCGGGCGGATGAAGGGGCCGGCCACCGGGTCCGACGCCAGCCGCGCCGCACTGGACTCCAGTGCTTCGTACACGAACCACAGCTGCTCGGTGTAGCGCGCGTACGCGTCCATGCCCAACCGGCCGCCGAGCAGGTCGCTCATGAACGTCGAGGTCTCCGCCTCCACGTGCTGCTCGTGGGAGGCGGTGCGGATGAGAGTCGAGAAGGAGTCCATGAGTCCAGATCTTCTATGGTTAGGCTTACCTAAGTCAATAGCTTGCCGACGCCTTGTCGGTAACTCCTACCCCGTTGCGGAACGACGGAAGCCCGCCCTCCGAAGAGAGCGGGCTTCGAGGTCAGGGGCCTGGGCCCACGGCCCCCGGCCCACGGTTCCGGTTACGGCAGGGTCAGGATGTCCGCGCCGGTGTCCGTCACCACCAGGGTGTGCTCGAACTGGGCCGTCCGCTTGCGGTCCTTCGTCACGACCGTCCAGCCGTCGTCCCACATGTCGTACTCGTGCGTGCCCAGGGTCAGCATCGGCTCGATCGTGAACGTCATACCGGGCTGGATGACCGTCGTCGCGTGCGGGCTGTCGTAGTGCGGGACGATCAGCCCGGAGTGGAACGAGGTGTTGATGCCGTGGCCGGTGAAGTCCCGGACCACGCCGTAGCCGAAGCGCTTGGCGTACGACTCGATGACCCGGCCGATGATGTTGATCTGCCGGCCCGGCCTGACGGCCTTGATCGCCCGGTTCAGCGACTCCCGGGTCCGCTCCACCAGCAGCCGGCTCTCCTCGTCCACGTCGCCCACCAGGTACGTGGCATTGTTGTCGCCGTGCACCCCGCCGATGTACGCCGTCACGTCCAGGTTGACGATGTCGCCGTCGCGCAGCACCGTCGAGTCCGGGATGCCGTGACAGATCACCTCGTTGACCGAGGCGCACAGCGACTTGGGGAAACCGCGGTAACCGAGCGTCGACGGGTACGCGCCGTGGTCGCACATGTACTCGTGCGCCACCCGGTCCAGCTCGTCGGTGGTCACGCCGGGCGCGATCAGCTCGGCGGCCTCCGCCATCGCGCGCGCCGCGATCCGCCCGGCGGTCCGCATCGCCTCCACGGTCTCGGGGGTCTGCACCTCCGGCCCGGTGTACGGCGTGGGAGCGGGCTTCCCCACGTACTCGGGACGGCGGATGTTTCCGGGTACGGAACGGGTGGGAGACAGCTCCCCTGGGATGAGCAGCGACTGGCCAGACATGGCGGCGAGTCTAATTCAGTGCTCACGGGGGACCATCTTCCGTGGCGAAAGGAGCCGGTCATGCCCCTGTTCAAGAAGCGGACGGTCGGAAAGCCGGGCGAATGGTACTACTGCCTGGAACACCAGAAGGTCGAGGAGGGTCCGGAATGTCCCAACAAGGACCGCTTCGGGCCCTACACGAGTCGCGCCGAGGCCGAGCACGCCATGGCGACGGCACGTGAGCGCAATCTCCAGTGGGAGAACGACCCCAGATGGCACGACGCCACCACGGACGACGGCGACGGCGACAGCGGCCGCGGCGGCGGGGGCGGGAGCTGAGCTCCTGGGCGCCAGGCGTCCCCGCTCCGGCTACCAGCGGGCCGGGGGCGGGGCCGTCAGGAGGTCGGCCAGGCGGGACATGCGGTCCCGGAAGCGGCGGTGGCCCCGCGGGGGCGGCAGGGCGTTCTCGCCGGCCGCCGCGCTGACCAGGTGCTGCACGGTGTCCAGGTCCAGCTCGGCGCCCGCCGGGACGGCCAGCGTCTCGTGGGCCAGTGCCGGCAGCTCGCCGTCGCCGGGGCCGAGGGCCAGCAGGGTCGCGCCGGCCCGGCGGGCGTCGGACACCCGCTCCAGCAGCGGGGCCGTGGGCTCCCCGGGCGCCACCACCAGCAGCGTCTCGCCCCGCCGCGCCGCCTCCAGCCGACCGAGCCCCACGGCCAGATGCGCGGGATCCGAGGGGCGCGCGTCATGCCGTACGAGCGTCGGGGCCAGCTCCGGCGTGCCCGACCAGGCCGCCTCGTCCACCAGATGCGCCGCCAGATGCCACGGCTCGTACTCCTGCGTGCCCACGAGCAGCAGCCCGCCCCCGTGCGACACCACCGATCCCCGCAGGGCCCCCGCGAACCGCCGGGTGGCCCCCAGCCACTCGGTCCCGGCGAGGACGTCCCGCAGCAGCGCGACCCGTACGGCATCCATGAGGCCGACCCTGCCCCCGACCGGGCCCCGATGACCCGGAATGCGCCCCTGATTCACCCGACCGGGGGTCGTGGGGCGGCGCAGTGACAGCGCTCACGTGGGGCCCGCGTGAGCTGGACACGGCTCCTTGCGCCCTTAGAGTCGGGCCATGACCTCCAGTACCCCCAGCGACAGCGCACAGCAGCCCGAGAAAGCCCCCGCGAAGGCGCCCGCCAAGGACCCCTGGGACCTGCCCGACGTCTCCGGGCTCGTCGTCGGCGTGCTCGGCGGAACCGGGCCGCAGGGCAAGGGCCTTGCCCACCGGCTCGCCCAGGCCGGCCAGAAGGTGATCATCGGCTCGCGCGCCGCCGAACGCGCGCAGGCCGCCGCCGAGGAACTCGGCCACGGAGTCGAGGGCGCCGACAACGCCGAGACCGCCCGCCGCAGCGACATCGTGATCGTCGCCGTGCCCTGGGACGGCCACGGCAAGACGCTCGAGAGCCTGCGCGAGGAGCTGGCCGGCAAGCTCGTCGTCGACTGCGTCAACCCGCTCGGCTTCGACAAGCAGGGCGCCTACGCGCTCAAGCCCGAGGAGGGCAGCGCCGCCCAGCAGGCCGCCGCCCTCCTCCCGGACTCCCGGGTCACCGCCGCCTTCCACCACCTGTCCGCGGTCCTGCTCCAGGACCCGGAGATCGACACGATCGACACCGACGTGATGGTGCTCGGCGAGGTCCGCGCCGACGTGGAGATCGTGCAGGCGCTGGCCGGGCGCATCCCCGGCATGCGCGGCGTCTTCGCCGGGCGGCTGCGCAACGCCCACCAGGTGGAGGCGCTGGTCGCCAACCTGATCTCCGTCAACCGCCGCTACAAGGCACACGCCGGGCTCCGCGTGACGGACGTATGACCTCATGGGGGACACTGGTCGGCGAAGCAGTGTCCCCCGACAGGAGCCCAGCGTCATGCCCCGACTCGCTCTCTACGCCCTCACCGTCTGCCTCCTCGCCGTCGCCGCGGCCGTCGTGTCCTTCGTCCAGGGCAGCTGGCTGGGCGTCGTCTGGATCCTGCTCGCGGGGCTGTCGTCCAACATGACCTGGTACTACGTCCGGCGGGGGAAGATGGAGCGGGAGGCCGCCGCGGCGGCGCAGAGCGCGGAGGCGGCGCAGGGCGACCGGCCCCTCCAGGGCTGACCGGTCACGGACTGACCGGTCACGGGCCGACCGGTCACGCGCCGCGGCCGCTCGCCGGTCGGCTCCCTCACGCGGCGACCGAGCAGAACTCGTTCTCCCCCTGCCAGAAGCGGAACAGTTCCAGGCCGCAGTACGTCTCCACCTCGTGGATGCCCAGGGCCGACAGGATCGAGTCGATCACGTCGAAGAACACGCCGTTCACCGCCGGCACCCACAGCAGCGCGAACACGAACAGCAGGCCGAACGGCGCGAACGGTTCCACCTGGCGCCGCAGACTCCGCGACAGCCAGGGCTCGAGCACGCCGTAGCCGTCCAGGCCCGGCACCGGCAGGAAGTTCAGGATCGCGGCCGTCACCTGGAGCAGCGCCAGGAACGCCAGCGCGAACCGGAAGTCGGCCGGCACGCCGTCCAGCGCGCCCAGCCAGAACGGCGCCGTGCACACGATCGCGAACAGGACGTTCGTCAGCGGGCCCGCCGCCGAGATCAGGCTGTGCCGCCAGCGTCCTTGGATCCGGTGCCGCTCGATGAACACCGCCCCGCCCGGCAGACCGATCCCGCCCATGATCACGAACAGCACGGGGAGCACGATGCTGAGCAGGGCGTGGGTGTACTTCGCGGGGTTCAGCGTGAGGTAGCCCTTCGCGCCGATCGAGATGTCGCCGCTGTGCAGCGCGGTGCGGGCGTGCGCGTACTCGTGCAGGCACAGCGAGACGATCCAGGCGGCCGTCACGAACAGGAACACGGCGACGCCCGGCTGGTTCGCGAACCCGGTCCAGGTGGCCCATCCCGTGACCGCCGTGACGGCCAGGATGCCCAGGAACACCGGGCTGATCCTCCGGTCGCTGTGGCGGGTGGTGGCGGTGGTCATGGGGCTCCCTGGGCGGGCTACCTCACTCTGAACCCCGCGAAGTACACCCACGCCCTGCTCAGCATCGTGCTCCCCGTGCTGTTCGTGATCATGGCTGGGATCGGTCTGCCGGGCG
>NZ_LIQT01000002.1 GCF_001418415.1 Streptomyces hirsutus | reverse complement strand
CGTGCCAGGTCCGCACGCTGACCCGGCGTCATCTGCGTGGACAGGGCCTCGACGGTGGGGGAGTGGCGGACGGAGTACCAGTCGGGGGCGGGCTCGTCGGGGATGACCAGGCGGGCGGCGACGCCCGCGTGCAGATGACTGAGCAGCGCCCGGTCCTCGACACCGGTCATGCGCTGGAGCACGGTGAGAGGGAAGCGGCGGCCCAGGACGGCGGCGGCCGACAACAGGGTCAGGCCCTGTGTGCCCAGCCGGTCGATGCGCCGCAGGATGCCCCGGGCCAGCGTCGAGGAAACGTCACGGCGCAGATCGCCGACCGCGCGCCAGCCGTCGGCGCCCTGCACCAGCGTCCCGGCCCCGATCATGGACTGGAGCAGTTCCTCGACCAGGTACGGACTGCCCGCGCTGTCCTCCCACAGGCGGTCCAGCACCGCCGCCGGCACGTTCCCCGGACCGTCGGCCCCCAGATGCGCCGCCGTCATCTCGTCCACCTGGGGCCGGGTCAGCGGCGGCAGTTCGGCCAGGGTCGCGACGCCCCGCCGACGGGCGGACTGCGCCAGGTCCAGCGCGTCGCTGAAATCGGTCCGCACCGTGGCCAGCAGCAGGACCGGCGTGTACTCCAGGTTGTCCACCAGGTATTCGAGGACGCCGAGCGTCTCGGGGTCGGCGTCGTGCAGGTCCTCCAGCAGCAGCAACTGGCCCCGCCCGCGCCCGGCGGCCAACAGCAGACGCAGTACCGCCTCGCCCAGGATCACCATGGAACTGCTCTCGCGCTCCCCTGTGTCCCAGTCGGGTATCAGCCGCCCGAGGACCGGCCGGTAGGGGCCGAGGGCGAGGTCGTCCAGGGGCTCGCCGCTGCGGAACAGCGACATCAGCGCCTCGGTGAGCGGGCGGAACGGCACGGCGGGCCCGGTGGTGCTGCTGCGGCCGCGCAGCACCCGCATACCGGAGCCCAGCGCGCCGCCCACGGCCTCCGCCGCGAGCCGCGACTTGCCCACTCCGGCCTCGCCGACCAGGAAGACGACGCCGCCGCGCCCCTGTCTCGCCTGGTCCATGGCACGTTCGAGCAGGGTGAGTTGGGGGTCCCGCCCGACGAGGAAAGGCGCATGGGAACGCATGGACGCAGATGATAATCGGCATGTCGGGGCCCGGGCAGAGCACGAGCCCGACGGAGAACCGCCGGACGCGCCGCGGCGCGGGCCCGCCCGGCGGGCCCGCGCCCTCACACGACGCGACACCGCGCGGGGTCAGCCCGGCGCGGAGACCGAGGTGTCCAGGGTGCTCAGCGTGACGACGATGCCGCTGGTCAGCACCATCCCGGCCAGGACACGGGCGCGGGCGCAGGCCCGGTTGCGGCCGGTGAGCGTGATCCCGCCCGCCGCGTCCTGCTCGTCGGCGCTGTGCTGGACGGAGTCGGCGGCGGTGGTGGCGAGGTGCTGATCCATGAAAGGTGTTCCCCTTCTGTTTTCCGTACGGCGAGCACGGGATGGAGGCGGAGATGCCATGGGGCCGAGGAGCGCGGACGCCTTGCCGGTCAGTGGTCGGGGTGGGCCAGGAGCAGGACGGACGGGACGGTGCCGGGGTGGGCCAGACGGAGCAGGCCGTAGCCGATGCCGGACAGCCCGTCGAGCAGCCCGGGGGAGGGAACGTGGTCGGGGGTGGCACAGCGGTGGCCCTGTGCCTCGACGAGGGCGAGTGCCCGGCCCGTGCGCCGGGCGAGCGCTCCGGCGGCGGCCGGGTCGCCCCTCCCGGCGCGCACGGCCAGGGCTTCCAGCGTGCCGAGCGTGCCCCGCCCGAGGCTGAGGTCGGGACGGACCTCGGCGTCCGCGGGCCGGACCGGGACCCGGGACACGGAGGGCGCGGGGGAGAGGTGGGCGGCGACGGCCGCCGCACCGGCGAACCCGCCGGACCAGGACACGTCCGTGGACGCGGCCCCGGTGTCGCGCAGCGCGGCGTCCAGCAGCGTCCGGGCGGCGGCCGTGTGCGCGGTGGCGTCCCCGGGGCGGCGGGCGGCGTACCGCAGCAGGGCCCACGCGATGCCCGCGGCGCCGTCGGCGAAACCGGCGGGAAGGCCGTGCGAGGCGGCGGCACACCGGTCCGCACCGGGCTGCACGGCGCCCTCGGCGCCGGTGACCTCTCCGGCCACCGAGCCGAGCAGCCGGTCCGCCAGAGCGTCCGCCAGACTCAGCGCCGCCGGGTCGCCGGTCGTCTCGTGCGCCGCGACCGCGGCGGTCAGGGCTCCCGCCGTGCCGGTGGCGAACCCGGGCTCGGAGCTCACGGAGGCGGCGTGGCCGAGAGCGGTGAGCGCGTCCGGCAGGCAGTCCGCGACGTCCGGGCCGAGCAGTGCCGACAGACGCAGCACGGCGTACACGATGCCGCCGAGACCGTCGTACGCGCCGGGGCCCGCCGCCGCGCTCAGCTCGGGCTCGTCCGCCAGCGCCTTCAGCAGGACGGGCAGGGGGCGGACGGCCTCCCGGGCGAGCGCGGCGTACCGGTCCGCTCCGGCCAGTGCGGCGGTGTGCGCCAGGAACAGCGCCACTCCGCAGTAGCCCTGCGCGAGTCCGGCGCCCATCGGCAGCACCGCCCAGTGCGGCCCGGACACCCGCTCCAGGCCGAGCCAGTTGGTCCGCCCGCCCTCGCGTACCGCGCGGGCGGCGATCTCGTCGGCGATCCCGCACGCGGCGGCGAGCAGCCGGGACGCGTCGGGCGCGACAGCAGGCACCGGCTCCACCGCCAGTTCGGACCTGGGCCGGTCCAGCGGAGAGCCCGCGCCCCGGGCGGCGAGCGTGGCCGTGATGATCCACTCCTGGTCGTGGCAGTCGACCTCGTCCATCCGGGCGATCTTCGCCCGCACCGCGGCCACGCCCGCCACCGGCAGCACGGCCGGCAGCCACGTGCCGTCGTCGGCCCGGACCGCTGTCCCCGACGGCCGATGGGTGAAGAGCGGCACGTCACCGCGCCACAGCGCCGCCGTCTCGTGCTCGATCAGCCGCCGGCGTGCCTCGTCGTGCTCGGACTCGGTCCACAGCACCGCGAACACCCCCTCCCGGGCGAGCGCGTCGCCCAGCAGCGACGGGTGGGCCGACTCCTCCAGCAGGGTCGCGTACAGACGGGTGGAGCGGGCGATGAGCCGGGCGGGACGGTCGGCACGGGCCATCAGCGGGCCGTCGTCGCCGAGCAGTTCACGACCGTGCGCCGCGAGCGCCGCGTACGCGGCGCGGAACCCCTCCAGCAGGGCCGCCCGGTGATCGGCGCCCTCGAGAAGGCGGCCGGCGGGCAGCGGCTGGTTGTGCGCCGCGGGGCTGAGGACCGGGGCGCGTACGGCCCGCATGGTGTCCAGCCCGCTGTCCCGCCAGTGCAGGCCCTCGCTCGGGTAGGTGCCGTCGGTGGACCGGCCGAGCGCGGAGATGTCGAGCGCCCCGTGCTCGCCGATCAGCAGGTGCGGCAGCAGGCAGGTGCGGTGCACGGAGGCGTGCAGCGCGTCCGCCGCCGGGTCGGCGCCCGCCGTCATGGACTGCGCGAGCCCGGTGTGCAGCAGCGTCTCGGCGTCCACCAGGACCGGCTGGTCGCCGCAGGCGATGACGTTCTCGTAGTGCATGTCGGCGCCGTCCACCGCGTACAGCAGGGCCAGCAGCGCGCCCTGGCGCCGGTAGAACGCGTCCGTCTCGGTCACCGACCGGCACCAGCGGTGCTCGACGAACTCCAGCCAGCCGTACGCCTCGCGGCGCAGGCTGCGCGGGGTCCGCAGGTCCAGTCCGGCGACCTTGGCGTTCAGCCAGTCCACCAGGTCGTCGAGGAGCGCGTGCTGGTCGAGCGGCCGGGGCTTGTAGACCAGCCGGTCGCCCCCGGCGAACCGCAGGACGGCGACGGACCGGTTGCCCTGGTGGGCGTCCCCGCGGCCGAGGTCCACCCCGGCGAGCGGGCCGGGGTCGCGTCCGTCGAGGAGTCCGGCGGCCAGGTCCTCCCGGTCGGCCGCGAAACGGGCCGCCAGTTCGGCCGTGGCGGCCGTCGCGTCCAGGGCGGTCTGCGCGAGCATCCGGGCCAGCACCGGGTAGGCGGCGAACAGCGCACAGAGGCCCTGCCGGGTGCCCGCGGCCGCGGCGAAGGCGTCGAACCGCTCGCGGGCACCGGCGCCGGCCAGCCGCCCGGCGCGCCGCGCCGTGTCGAGTTCGCGGACCAGGGTCCGCGCCGCCTGCCGGACCAGCTGGTGCGTCAGCCGCCGCGCGAACGCCTCCCGCCACACGGCCGGTTCGGCGTCCTCGAACGCCGGCAGCAGCTCGGCCAGCCGCGCGGTGGCGGTGGCGACCAGCGGCCGGACGACCGGAGCGAAGGCGTCGGGTCCCTCACCGGGGACGACCGTCTCCACCGGTGCCGCCGCGGCGGTGTCCAGGGCCGCTTCGGCGTACCGCGCCCAGTCGGGCTTCGGGGCACGGGCGGCCAGCCGCGCCGCGGGCTCCGCGGCCAGCGCCGCGGCCGTGGCTCCGTCCACGCCCAGACCGGCCAGCCGCAGGGCGAAGCCCTCGGCGTCCCCGGCGGCCCAGGGCGCGTCCCCGGCGGTGGCTCCGGCGGGCGCCACGGCGAGGCCGGGGGCGGCGAGTCGTTCCGCGAGGGACAGCGCCGGTGCCCACCACGAGGGCGGGAGGCCGGTGCTCCGGGACGTCGGGAGGCTGGCGGTCTCAGTCACGAGAAAGAAGGTCGCAGACCCCCGGGACCCCCACATGGGTAAGCGGCCCCCATATTCTGCGCGACCCTCGCCCCGCTCCGGCGGCCCGGACGCCCGAAACCACCCCTTGGGCGGCAAACCCGCAGCTCGGAGGCGGGGGCGCCCGTGCAGCTCGGATGGGGGACGGAGCACCGGACGGAAGCGTGATACTGCGCGTTCGGCCCTTGTGCCCGCCCCCGGCGTATGCGCGGACCCCCGTGCGCACCCCTTCTCCGGGCCGCGGGCCCCCATGGCCGCTCCTTTCCCGTCCCCCGGATCACAGGTCCGCTGATCACACCGCCGCCCGGACCGGCCGGCGGCCGCCGTGCGCCGGGCCGGGAGGAGGACGCGAGGCGCCCACGAGCCGATGGGGCCGCCCCGCCCGGGGGAAAGGTGGGGGCCGGTTACCGATGCCGCCGCGTCCCCGCGCCCGGCACGGTGGTGCGCAGTCCCACCGCACACCGCCCGGAGTGCCCACGACCGGGCGAACCGACTTCCTAGGAGCAGCAGATGGGAGCACCCGTATCCGTCGGCGTGGTCGCCCTCGATCCGGTACTGGAGGCCGGCACGCGTGCGACCCTGCTGGCCTGCCCGGAACTGACCGTGTGCGAGCCCGCCGAGGCCCGGGTCGCCGTCCTCACCGTCGACCGCCTCGGCCCGGGCGAGCTGGACATGGTGCGCACCACCCGCGCCCTGAGGCACGGCCCCGCCGTCGTGCTGGTGGCCGGTGTCCTCGCCTCCGGCGACGCCCTGCACACCCTGGCCGCCGGTGCCCGCGGCCTGCTGGTGCGCCGGGACGCCGACGGCCCCCGCCTCGCCCACGCGGTGCTGGCCGCCGCCCGCGACGACTGCACCCTGCCACCCGGCCTGCTCGAACAGCTCCTGGACCGCCCGCCGGACGCCCGGCACGGCACCGGCGGCTGGACCGACGGCATGCTGTCCGACCGGGAGCGCTCGGTGCTGCGGCTGGTCGCCGACGGCCACGAGACGGCCGAGATCGCCCAGCGGCTCGCCTACTCGCCGCGCACCGTGACCACCGTGGTGCACGACATCACCCAGCGGTTCCGGCTGCGCAACCGCGCCCACGCGGTCGCCTACGCGCTCCGGGCGGGCCTGCTGTGACCGCGACCCTGACCGCCGCGCCGCCCCGGGCGTCCGCCGCCACGGCCCCCGCGTCCGCCGCCACGGCCGGCGCGTTCCCGGCCCTCCGCATCCCGCCCGCACGGGGCGCCGACCGAGTCCGCGCGATGGCCCGCCGCGCCGGTCTGGTCCACGCGGCCGAGCACGGCGGGCCCGGGACCGTCACCGTGGTGGCCGCCGCCGACGCCGCACAGGCCCTGCGCGGCCGGCACGGCGCGGGCCCGCTGGTCCTGGTGTGCGACACCGTCGGCCGCACGGGACTGCGGCTCGCGCTGCGGGCCGGGGCGGTCGTCCTGCGGGTCGCCGACCTCACCGAGGAGAGCCTGGCGGCGGCGGTGCGCCGCGCGGCCCATCCGCACCCGAGCATCCCCTACCCGGACCTCTCCCACCTGCTGACCAGCGGTCCGCGACCCGGCGACCCGGCCGCCGACGGCGGCCGGCCCGCCCTGACCGCCCGGCAGACGTCGGTGCTGCGCCTCATGGCCGAGGGCCACGGAAACGCGGACATCGCCCTGCTGCTGCGCTGCTCCGAACACACCGTCAAGAACGTCATCTACGAGATCATGGCCCGGTTGCAGGCCCGCAACCGGGCCCACGCGGTCGCCCACGCCGTACGTCACGGCCTGGTCTGAGGCGGTGGAGCGACGCGGACGCGGACGCGGGGGTGGGAGCCGTGGCCACGGAGCCGCGACGGCCGCACGCGGTGCCCGTCGCCCCACGCGGTCGTCGGCTCCTGCGCGGGGTCGTCCGGCCGGCCGGTCAGCCGGGGGGCCCGGGCAGCAACCGCGGCTCCATCCGCTCCTCCACGGCCCGCTCGCCGTCCCGGCGCACCACGTAGGCGGCCTTGCCCGGCTCCTCCGCCACCGCCTCGACCAGCTCGGTGCCCCGGTAGACCAGCCCCACACCGTCGTCGGTGCAGTGCGCCGTCGTGAAGACGCCCTGGGCCACCAGCCGGTGGATCAGCGGACGCCGGCCCTCGTCACTGTCGTAGTGCACCCCGTTGCCGTACGGCAGCAGGCCCAGCCCGTCGGTGACCGGGCGCAGTCGGGGGCCGAAGGAGTCCGTGGTGCCACCCTGGAACCAGCAGATGGAACCCGCGCTCACCCCGGCGAGCACCACACCCGAGCGCCACGCGCGCCGCAGGACCCCGTCCAGCCCGTGCGCCCGCCACACGGCGAGCAGGTTGGCCACCGAGCCGCCCATCACCCAGACCACGTCGTGGTCGAGCACCGTGCCCTCGACGTCGTCCACGTTCGGCATCGGGAAGAGCTGGAGCGGGGTGAGGTCGAAGCCCGCCACCCGGGCGGCCTCGCCCACCCGCGCCGTGACGTGCTCGGCGTCGCCCACCGCCGTACCCAGATAGAGGACGCGGGGGCGTCGGCCGTGCGCACCGGAGAGATCGACCGCGTGGTGGACCAGGGAGTGGAAGAGGACCCGGGTGCGCGTGCCGACGCGATGACCTCCGGAGGTGGCGACGATGGTCGGTTCCGGAGCGGTCACGCCGGTGATCGTAGCGCGCCAACTCCTGTGCGCTTGTGGGTTATTGGTGAAGGCGTCGCGCTCCCCGACCATCTGCGGGACGCAGGACCGCGTCAGGAGGCCGCAACGCCACGGCGGGGACCGGGCCCCTCGGACCGGTCCCCGCCGTGTTCACGCGTACGCCGTCAGGGCGTCCGCAGGGCCACCGCCGCCGCGTACCCCGCCGGGACCAGGACGTCCCGTACCGTCCACCCCGGTGCCGGAGCGGTCGGCAGCGGCCCCGTGCCGACGTAGTCCAGCGCCGGATCGCGCACCAGACCCGTGCCCAGGCCCTTGAGGTAGGCCTCCTTGCGCACCCAGGCCCGGGTGAACGCGGCCGGACGCTCGTGCGCGGGCAGCAGCGCCAGCTCGTCCGCCTCCGCCAGGTGCAGCGCCGACTGCGCGCCGAGCGCCGCCCGCATGGTGGCCAGCCCCTCCACGTCGACACCGACCGGCGCGGGGGCGAGCGCCACCATCACCAGACCCCCGCTGTGGGACAGCGAGAAGTGCACACCCGGCATGCGCAGGGCCGGTCGCCCGTGCGGTCCGCCGCAGCCCGCGCACGGCTCCCGGGTCAACGGCAGCGCGTCGGCGGGCACGCCGAGCAGGGTGCTCAGCACGTCGCGCAGGGCCGCGTGCGCGACCACGTACGCGTCGCGGTCGCGGTCGTGCCGGAACGCGCCGGCCCGGCCCCGTTCCTCCGCGTCCAGCAGCTCCCGCGCGTCCCGCAGGGTCCGCTCGTCCAGGGCACCGACACGGGCCAGGTACAGCTCCAGCGGCGCCCTCAGCACGCGCGGGCCCGGCGCCCGCGCCCGGTGCCGCAGCCCGGACAGGTCCAGCACGGCCGGGCACAGCAGCCCGGACGGCGCCGGCGGCGGGGCGTGCGCCGGCGGGTCCAGGAGCCGGCCCGCCCGTGGCTCAGACATCTGCCCCGGCCAGCCGGCGGCGCAGGCTGAGCGGGCGCATGTCCGTCCAGATCACGCCGATGTGGTCCAGGCACTCCTGCCGGCTGCCCCGCCGACCCTCCGGGTGCCACCCGGCGGGCACTTCGCGGTCCGCCCGCCAGATCGAGTACTGCTCCTCGTCGTTGCGCACCACGAGATACACCTCGTCGGTGCCCGGGCGGGCCTCCTCGGCGCCCGAGCCGGTCGCGGAGTGGGGTTGCGTCACGGTGAACCTCCCGCAGGTGATGGGGCCGGCCGCAGGTCGGGGCCGACGCCGACAGCGTGCCGGGCGGCCCCCCGGCCGGGGCAGGGACGAACGCGCCGAGCCCGCGGCGCGCGTTGCTGCCGGATCTTCTCTGGTGCCCTGCCGCCCCGGCGCGGGACGGTGCTGTACGCCCGGGGAGCCGGGCCTCCCGGCGGCGGCCACGGCCCGGCCGGACCGAGCGGCCTCCCCGCGCACCCCCTTTCCGGAAGGAGCACGTGATGTCGGACGAGCACGCACCGGTCCTGCTGCCGGGCGGAGGCTGGCGGCTCTGGGAGGAGTTCGCGCTGCGCGGCCCCGGCTTTCCCGCCGACGGCGTGCTGCACCTGGCCCCGCCCGGACTGGCCGAGGCCGCCGACAAATTCGGCCCCGGCACCGATCTGTCGGGACCCGAGTGGCAGGCTTTCGCCGAGGAGCTGTCGGCGGCCGCCGTGGACACCGCCCGCCACCTCCAGCGAGTCGCCGCCCAGCCCCGTTTCCAGGCGGCCCTCGCCTGGCAGAACCCCGCCGTCCTGCGCACCGGCATCGCCCCGTTCCTGCGCTGGACGCCGGGCGTGGACAGCCGCAGCAGCATGCCCCGGCAGCGCGAGGAACTGGTCGCCCACTACTGGCAGCGGTTCTGCGTGAAGAACGACACCATCGGCTTCTTCGGCCCCGTCGGCTGGGGCCGCTGGGACCTGTCGGCGCCGCACGCCGTCGCCGTGGACGCCGGCCGGGGCTTCCTCGCCGCACAGGAGGTCTACTTCTCCGGCTGGGCCGTCGACGCCCTGGCCAAGGTGCTCGCCGAGGACGAGGAGCTGATGCGGTGGATCCCGCCGCGCCGGATGTCCTTCGTCCACTGCCAGGACGGCACGGTACGGATCCCGGGACGGCCCGCCCAGCCCGTCGGGGAACTCCAGCAGGCCGTGCTGCTGCGCTGCGACGGCACCCGGCACCTCACCGCCGTCGCCGCCGACCTCGGCCTGGAGAGCGACGACGTCGCCGGCATCGTGCGCGAACTGGCCGGCCGGCGCTGGGTGCAGTGGCGTCTGGAGGTGCCCGCGGCCACCCACCCCGACCGGGCCCTGCGTCACATCCTGGAACGCGTACCCGACGAGACCGTCCGCGACCGGGCACTGGCGAAACTCGCCGTGCTGGAGCGCGGCCGCGACGCCGTACGGGACGCCGGGACCGACGCCACCGCGCTGACCGCCGCGATCGGCGCCCTGGAGGCCGACTTCGCCGCCCTCACCGACAGCGAGGCCCAGCGCGCCAAGGGCGCACGCACCGCCCCCTGCCGGGGACTGGTGTACTCCGACGCCCGACGGTCGGCCACCGCCACGGCCGGACCCGCGCTGCTGGCCCGTCTGGAGCCCCTCCAGCTGTGCCTGACGGCCGCCCGCTGGATGACGAACCGCTTCGCCGACGCCATCCGCGCCCGGCTGCGCACCGTCCACGACCGCCTGAGCGCCGACGGCACACCCGTGAACCTCGCCACCCTGTGGATGAACACCCTGCCCTCCCCGCACCCGGACGCCGGCGACCTGATCGACGCGGCCCAGGCCGAACTGAGCGCCAAGTGGGCCCGGATCCTCGACCTCCCGCCCGGTGCCCGCCGCGTCCGCCTGACCACGGCCGAGCTGGCCGACCGGGTGCGCCGGGAGTTCGGCGAGTCCGGCGACGGCTGGTCCCTCGCCCGCTACGTCAGCCCCGACATCCTGGTCGTCGCCGAGGACGCGGACGCCCTCACCCGCGGGGACGTCGACCTCGTCCTCGGCGAGATGCACTGCGCGCTGAACACCATGGGCGCCTCCCTCTTCGTCCACCAGCACCCCGACCGCGACCGGCTGATCGCCGAGACCAGCCGCGACTTCCCCGGCCCGCGCCTGCTGCCCACGCTGCCCAAGGAACTGCCCCTGAAGTGGTCCACCCGCAGCCGGCCCTCCCTGGACCGGCCCGAGGACCACTACGTGACCCTGGTCGACCAGACCGGCGACCCGCACCGTCCGAACTCGGTGCCGAGCGCCGACGTCCGCGTCGAGAACCGGGACGGCCGGCTGACCGCCGTGCTGCCCGACGGCAGCGCCCACGACGTCCTCGACGCCTACGCCAACACCCTCACCCAGCGCGTCATGGACCGCTTCACCCTCCGCCCCGAGGGCGAACACACCCCGCGCATCACCGTCGACCGCATGACCGTGGCCCGCGAGACCTGGCAACTGCCCGTCTCGGAAGCCGACTTCGCCGACGAGAAGAACGAGGCCGGGCGTTTCGTCCGCGCCCGGCGGTGGCGCGCCCGGCTCGGCCTGCCCCGCTACGTCTTCGTCGTCTCCCCGGCCGAGTCCCGGCCGTTCTACGTCGACTTCGACAGCCCCGTGTACGTCACGATCCTCGCCAAGGCGCTGCGCCGGCTGGCCCGTAGGGACCCGGGGGGCACGGTCACGTTCACGGAGATGCTGCCCTCACCGGAGCAGACCTGGCTCCACGACGACGAGGGACGCCGCTACACCTCGGAGCTGCGCTTCGTGGCGTTCGACACGGAGACGATGCCGACCGGTCACCGCTGAACCCCGACGCCGTCGCCCGCGACCGGGACGGCAACCTGCTCCGGGCGCGGACGAGTCACGAGAACGGAGGCGGGCTTCGCCGGTACTCGTCCTACAGTGCCCGGATGAGCATGACGCCCGCACCCGGCTGGTACCCCGACCCGCACGCCCCGCACCTGGAACGCTGGTGGGACGGCACGGCCTGGACCGAGCACCGGCGCACCCCCGAAGTCCCCGGCGGGCCGGTGCCGCCGTCCCCCGGTGGCTCCGGCGGCCGTACCCGGGTGACCGCCCTCGTCACGGCGGCGGCCCTGCTCGTCGCCGCGATCGTCACCGGCGCGGTGCTGCTCGGCGACGACGGCGACCCGGAGATCAGGACCGGCCCGACCACCGCGCCGTCCGCCCACGCGCCGGACGGCGCCGGCCCCCCACCGTCCGCGTCCCCCTCGGAGACCGGGTCCGGACCCCCCGCCGACGACCCGAACACCGTCGAGGACCAGCTCAACGGGATCACCTTCCCGCTCCTCGACGGCTGGGTGCGGCCGGAGAACGTCAGCCAGGACGACGTGGTCATGACCACCTCCGGCACCCACGACTGCCCGGGTGAGGGCAGCGTCTGCCGCCACGGCCTCGTCATGTCCCGCACGGTGACCGCGACCGATGAGACCTCGCCCGAGCTGCTCGCCGAGGAGGACGTCTCCGACGCGGCCGAGGACGCCTTCGAGGAGGACGCCCTCGACCAGCAGCCCTACGGCGGCATCGAGTCCCACAAGGTCGTGAAGTCCGGCCCGGTCGCGGTGGCCGGACGCGCCGGGTACTTCGTCCGCTGGCGGGTGACGACCGGCAAGGGACCCGGCGGGTACGTGCAGTCGCTGGTCTTCCCCTCCACCATCGGCACCGGGGCGCCGATCGTCGTCCGCTACGTCTTCGAGGCGGGCGACGGCGCACCGCCCCCGGCCGACATGGACCGCATCACCCAGGGCATCCGCGCGGTCGGCGACGCGGACTCGGGCGGCGGCGTGGGCAACAGCGTCGGCCCCACCCCCTGACCCGCGCCGGACGGGCCCTACCGGACGGGCCCTAAAGGAACGTCATGCCCTCGCCGCGGTACGTCGGTACGGTGTCCGCCACCGCGTCGCCCTCGATCAGCCGCAGTGCGTCGAACCGCTCGCACAGCTCGCCCGCCTTGGCGTGCCGGAACCACACCTTGTCGCCGATCAGCAGGTCGTCGGCCGGCGGGCCCAGCAACGGCGTCTGCACCTCGCCGGCCCCCTCCTGGGGGTCGTAGCGCAGTCCCTCGGGCAGGCAGGGCACCGGCAGCCGGTCGGTGCCGGCCGCGCCGGAGGCCGGATAACCACCGCCGAGCACCGTGATCACGCCCACGCCCGGCCGCCGTACGACGGGCAGGGCGAAGAGCGCCGCCGGACGCCCGGTGAACGACGTGTAGTTGTCGAACAGCCGCGGTACGTACAGCCCCGAACCCGCCGCGATCTCGGTGACCGCGTCCTCCTCGGCGGTGTACTGCACGCTGCCCGTACCGCCGCCGTTGACGAACTCCAGATCCGGCACGACCTCCCGCACCGCCCGCACCACCGCCGCTCGCCGCGCGGCGAGTTCCCGCCGGGCGGTGGCCTGCATCAGCCGCACGGCCCGGGACCGCAGCGGCCGCCCGGCCACCGCGTCGCCGACCCCCGCGACATGACCCTCGTACGCCATGATCCCCACGACCTCGAACCCGGGGCGCCGGGCCACCGCGCGGGCCACCTCGGCGACCTGCGCGGGGGAGTGGAGCGGGGACCGCCGGGCACCGACCCGCACCCGGCCGCCGAGCAGCTTCAGCGAGGTGTCCAGCTCCAGACAGACCCGCACCACCTCACCGCCGCCGGCCCGCGCGGCGTCGATCAGGTCCAGCTGCGCCGGGTCGTCGACCATGACGGTGACGGCGGCGGCGAGCTTGGGATCGGCGGCCAGCTCGGCGTAACCGGAGCGGTCGGCGGAGGGATAGGCGAGCAGGATGTCGTCGAAACCGGAGCGGGCCAGCCACAGGGACTCGGCGAGGGTGAACGACATGATGCCCGCGAAGCCGTCCCGGGCGAGCACCCGTTCGAGCAGGGCGCGGCAGCGCACGGACTTGCTCGCCACCCGGACCGGTTTTCCGCCCGCACGGCGGAGCAGATCGTCCGCGTTGGCGTCGAAGGCGTCCAGATCCACGATCGCGAGCGGGGCGTCGAGATGGGCGGTGGCCTGTTCGTAACGGGCCCGGTCGGAGGCGCGCGCAGTCATGAACGCAGCCTGCCAGAAGGGTCTTCCGAACGGGTAGGGGATGTTCCGGGCAGATGCCGCGGGCCTGCGGACTGGTTCCCGTTCGGCCGGGGGCACGTCGTAGAGTGACGCGCACGTCCGGCGGCCCACGCCGGACGAAGGCCCGTGCCGGGATGACGCTCCTCCCGTGCGGGTATCTGTGCCCGGGACGACTTCGTACCGGGTCCGGCGGCAGACACCGGCCCGCGGCGAGGAAACGGTCCGGGCACGAGGAAACGGGGGGTGCATGAGCACGGAAGCGCGGCGCGCCTCCCCCTCTCCGAGCCCCACGACTCCTCCTCCGCCGTCCGCGCCAGTTGGTGGGTGGGACGGGCG